>NZ_BAAAFX010000018.1:0-413086 GCF_039523755.1 Tatumella terrea
AGGCCCAAAAAGCCAAAATATCCCTTAAAAAACAATGCCGGTCACCTTAAGTGACCGGCATTAGGCTGTTGGCCGGTTAAAGGATACGAAATGGCACCCGGGGGGCGACTGCGCACATCAGTTCATACCCTACGGTATCGGAAGCCGCGGCCACATCATCGATATGCACCTGCTCTCCCCACAGTTCGACCTTCGAGCCAATATGAGCCTCAGGACAGGGAGTGAGATCCACCATAATCATGTCCATAGAGACACGGCCCACGGTGCGGGTCAGAATACCGTCGACGGCTACCGGGGTCCCGGTAGGTGCATGACGCGGGTAGCCATCGGCATAACCACAGGCCACCACGCCAATCCGTTGCGCACTTCCGGCATGGTAACGGTAACCGTACCCCACGCCTTCCCCTTGCTGTAACTGCTGGATACCGATGATCTCGCTGTGCAACTGCATGACCGGTTGCAATCCGGTATCGGCGATATCCTGCCAGCGACCCGAAGGCGATGCGCCGTAGAGAATAATGCCAGGCCGGACCCATTGATGATGGGTATGCGGGTGCCACAATGTCGCCGCCGAGTTGGCGAAACAGCGTGGCAGTGCCATCCCCTCTGCTGCAGCATCGAGCAGAGCCACCGGCTCTGTCACGCCGTCCGGCTCTTCACCGCGGGCGAAGTGCGTCATCAGGGTCATTTCGCCGACATTAGGCAGCGCTGCCAGCCGCCGCCAGACATCTTTCAGTTGTTCCGGACGAAAGCCCAGACGATTCATCCCGCTGTTAATTTTGACATAGATGTTCAGCGGCGCGGATAGCCGGGCATTCGCCAGAGCCTCAATCTGCCACTCACTGTGTACGCTGGTGGTCAGACGATAGCGGTCCAGCAAGACCAGGTCCTCAGCTTTAAAAAAGCCTTCCAGTAACAACACCGGTTTCTGCCAGCCCTGCTCACGCAGCAGGATGGCTTCTTCATAGTTCAGCAGCGCGAAACCGTCGGCAGAACTCAGGGCCTGATAACATCGGGAAATACCGTGCCCGTAAGCATTGGCTTTAACCACTGTCCAGATGTTGGCGTCCGGCGCTTTTTTTCTGATAATCGCTAAATTCTGTTCTAACGCCTGTTGATTTACCGTGGCGATAATCGGTCGGGACATCTTACTCTCCTGAAACTCAACTGACGGCTCTGATACCAGACAAGGATGACCGGCCATCAAAACCCGGCAAGTAGCGCATCACCGACAAGTCATCCACCGCAATATCCGGGGTATTACCGGAAATAATATCGGCAATCAGCTTTCCGGAACCACACGCCATCGTCCATCCCAGTGTACCGTGCCCGGTGTTCAGGTACAGATTCGTCAGCGGTGTCCGGCCAACGATCGGAGTACCATCCGGAGTCATCGGGCGCAAACCGGTCCAGAATGTTGCCTGTTCAACAAATCCGCCTTCAGGATAGAGATCCCTGACCACCATCTCCAGTGTTTCTCTGCGAGCCGGTAACAGTTTGGTGTTAAAACCAACAATCTCAGCCATCCCCCCGACCCGGATACGGTTATCAAAGCGTGTCACTGCGACTTTATAGGTTTCGTCCAGGATGGTGGATTCCGGTGCGCCGTCCGCGTTTTTCACCGGAATCGTCAGAGAGTACCCTTTCAGCGGATAGACAGGGACTGAAACGATGTCTTTCAGCAACGGGGTAGAATAGGAGCCACACGCCACAATATAACGATCAGCGGTAAGGATTTCCGCACCGCATTTCACCCCGCTGATGCTATTGCCGTCGCGCAGCAGCTGGTCGATCGTCACGTTATAGCGGAAGGTCACACCGGCCTGTTCGGCCATTGCTGCCAGCCGGCGGGTGAATAACTGACAATCTCCGGTTTCATCATTCGGTAACTGTAACCCGCCGGTCAGTTTATGCTGCGTGGCTGCCAGCGCAGGTTCAATGCAATGCAGCTCACCGGACTGCAGCAACCGGTAAGGAACACCTGCCTCCTCCAGGACTTTGATATCCTTAGAGGCACTCTCAAACTGCTGTTCGGTACGAAATAACTGCAGGGTTCCGCCCTGACGGCCTTCATAACGGATACCGGTGGTCGCCCGCAGATCTTTCAGGCAATCCCTGCTGTATTCTGCAATCCGCACCATACGGCTTTTGTTTTGCTGGTAATGTGGCAGGGTGCAGTTCTTCAGCATCTGCAACATCCATTGCAGCTGGAAGGTGGTCCCGTCCGGGCGAATCGACAACGGGGAATGCTTCTGGAACATCCATTTGACCGCCTTCAGGGGGATCCCTGGCGCTGCCCAGGGCGAAGCGTATCCGGGAGAGATCTGCCCGGCATTGCCGGCACTGGTCTCTTCTGCCGGTCCGCTACTACGATCGATGACCGTGACTTCATGACCTGCCTGCGCCAGATACCAGGCGCTCGTCACCCCGACGACACCACTTCCAAGAATCAAAACCTTCATACCACCCCCGCAGCATAATAAACCTGATAAAGACCTTTGGTGCAGTGTTATCAACTAACACTACCCCTATGACCCGATTCAGGCTATTTCACCTTTTTTTTACTTCTCTGGTAACTAAAATCAGCACTAAAGTGAATATTCAGTAGTTAAATCGGTTTAATATTAAAAATTAGTAGTTAATTATGCGGATATGCGCTTTACGAAAGGTTGCCAGAATTTTTAAATGTTGCCATAAACTTACCTTATATACAGGACATTATCCTGTTTTAATGACCAAAATTCAGCTTTCAGACACAAAAATAGTCCGTAAGCGGATTCAGCCTTTTTTTGTCGCCATTTTTCTCCTGCCATCGTTACTGCCCCGCTAAACTATCGACTATCCTTAAATGGTACCTGACAGGTACGCAACCGTTTCTTTCATCAGGATGATGGTGCCGGTTCGCCGGAAGATAATTCGCTGCAGAAAGACGAGGTGCGCTATGACAACCTTTTTTGACCGACCAGTCCTGCGGCCAGAGCGCCTGAGTGATGGCCCGGACTGGACGTTTGATTTGCTCGAACAATACCTGTCTGAAATTGACAGAGTCGCTAAGCATTACCGCCTGGAGACCTATCCTCATCAGATAGAAGTCATTACCTCAGAACAGATGATGGATGCCTACTCCAGTATCGGTATGCCGATCAATTACACCCATTGGTCCTTCGGCAAAAAATTTATTGAAACCGAGCAACTCTACAAACACGGACAGCAGGGGCTGGCCTACGAAATCGTCATCAATTCCAATCCCTGTATCGCGTATCTTATGGAAGAAAACACCATGACCATGCAGGCCCTGGTGATGGCCCACGCCTGCTACGGACATAACTCTTTCTTTAAAAATAACTACCTGTTTCGTAGCTGGACGGATGCCGGATCGATCGTCGACTATCTGCTGTTCGCCAGAAATTACATCGCAGACTGTGAAGAAAAATACGGTATCGATACGGTGGAGCGCTTACTGGACTCCTGCCATGCCCTGATGAACTATGGCGTCGACCGCTATAAGCGCCCCCAGAAGATATCTCTGCAGGAAGAGAAGGTGCGCCAGCAGAGCCGGGAAGCCTACCTGCAGAGTCAGATAAATACTCTGTGGCGCACCTTACCGCGCAAAGAAAAAGAGACGGCAGAAGCCTCTGTCCCCCGTTATCCGACAGAACCTCAGGAAAACCTGCTATATTTCATGGAAAAAAATGCCCCGTTGCTCGAGCCCTGGCAGCGCGAGATTTTACGCATCGTCCGTAAAATCAGTCAGTATTTCTATCCGCAGAAACAGACCCAGGTCATGAACGAAGGCTGGGCAACGTTCTGGCACTATACCCTGCTGAATCATCTGTATGACGAAGGTAAAGTCACTGACCGGTTTATGCTGGAATTTTTGCATAACCATACCAATGTGATCGCGCAACCGCCCTACAACAGTTCGTGGTATAGCGGAATTAATCCTTATGCGCTTGGATTTGCCATGTTTCAGGATATCAGGCGCATCTGTGAACAGCCGACGGAGGAAGATAAGCGCTGGTTCCCGGATATCGCCGGTAAAGACTGGCTGGAAACACTGCATTTCGCCATGCGGGAATTTAAAGATGAAAGTTTTATCAGCCAGTTTCTGTCGCCGAAACTGATTCGGGATTTCAGGTTATTTGCGGTGGCCGATGACTATCGAAAGAACTATCTGGAAATTTCCGCCATCCATGACGACGAAGGGTATCAGACCATCCGTCAGCAATTGTCAGCACAATATAATCTGAGTCAGCTGGAACCCAATATTCAGGTATGGAATGTGGATTTGCGGGGTGACCGGTCATTAACACTGCGCTATGTACCACAAAAAAAAGTCTCTCTGGCGGAAAGCAGGACAGAAGTCATGAAGCATATCCACCGGTTATGGGGATTTGATGTCCTGCTGGAACAGGAAAATGAAGACGGTAGTGTGGAATTACTTGAACGCTGCCCTGCCCGTGCCCCTCATCAGTAATGTCAGCGCCGGGAGGACCGGCGCAACGCATTCACGGAGACTCTGCGGTACTCTTCTGCAGGGAGGACTGCAGCGCGTGCCAGATTTCCGCGCTGCGCCGGCCGTAATCGCGGATCGTCTCCGCCACCTCTGATTTATTCACCCCGGCCAGGCTCAGTTCATAAAGCTTATGATAAAAACTGTAGGCCTGCTGTCGCGCTTCATCCAGCGAGAAATACTGACGTCCTGCCCGGGTGAACAGCCCTTTCAGGCCGTTAATGATCAGACCATAGATAGGATTGCCGGAGGCAAAAGCAAGCCCCTGGAACAGCTTATAGTCGATGTCGGTATACTCTGCGCTGTCAGCCGCTGCATTCAGGGCTTCGCTCAGCACCTGTTGTGCCTGCTGCGGGTTTTGGGTAAATGCCCGGCTGATAAAAATACTCGCCATACTGGTGCGCACCGCAAAAAGATTATCGATCATTTGCGGAACACTTTCATGGTCAAGGTGTGCCAGCGTCTCAAGCAGATTAAGACCGGACGTTTCCCAGAAATTATTCACCCGCGTCGGTTTCCCGTGGCGGATAGTCAGCCAGCCATCCCGGGATAAGCGTTGCAGAACTTCACGGAGCGTTGTTCGGGTCACACCGATAAGTTCCGACAATTCGCGTTCGGCAGGCAAATAAGTTCCTGGCGGAAAACGACTGTTCCAGATGCTTTCGATAATATATTCTTCAGCAAATCCTGCAGGAGTCTGCGCCTTAATCACCATAACGTTTCTTTCTCTTCACCTGACGTGCTTTTGACGAAAAAAATATCATAGCAAAAGCCTGTCCGGCGACATAGCATCCGGATAACTAAAACGGGATCAGCATCATCAATTCACAGGGGGTCTGATCATTGCGGAGTCGTTTGTCAGAAAAAGTGGTCGTCCTCTGACAACTTCTGTTGATACTATCCTCACAGAAAGATGGCATATCTGAAGTTTTGGTTTACACTTCCGGACATCCGGATTAAATAAGGAAAACAGTATGTTAGTAATGTTAAATCGCTGTTCCAGAGGCCGCAGCGCCTGGCTTCTGCTGGCCCTGACAGCGCTGGCGCTTGAACTCACCGCGCTCTGGTTCCAGCATGTCATGGGTCTGAAGCCCTGCGTGATGTGTATTTATGAGCGCTGTGCATTATTAGGCGTACTGCTGGCAGGCATTGTGGGTGCTATCGCCCCGGCAACTCCGCTACGCTTTGCCGGGATCATTATCTGGCTGGTGGGTGCGACTGAAGGACTCAGGTTATCCTGGGAACATACCATGCTGCAGATCCATCCCCCGCTGTTCGCGACCTGTGACTTCAAAGCCCGTTTTCCTTCATGGCTGCCACTGGATCAGTGGGTGCCGGGAATGTTTGTCGCAAACGGTAACTGCCTGGATCGTAGCTGGACGCTTTTCAACCTCAGCATGCCTGAGTGGCTGGTCGGTGTGTTTGCCGCCTATCTGCTGGTCGCGGTTGTGGTGTTAATTGCCCAGATAAGCCTGTTCAGAAGGAAATAAGCCGGGCGGGACGTCCCGGCCAGGGTGCAGTCATGTTAGCAACCCCTGTCGGGACGTTCGATGATATGATCTTCCCAGTTCTGCACTTCACTTTCCCGCACGGCAATATATCTGACCGAAATACGATTCGCATGCATCTCTTTTGCAGACCCGGTACGCAACGGATGCCAGGCGGGTAAGGGTTTCCCTTCAGCCAGTAACCGGTACCCGCACGTCCGTGGGAGCCATGAAAAGGTCGGCAGATTTTCACGCGTCAGCTTGATGCAATCGGGTTCATATTCGAAACGATTTTCATAGTGCCGGCAACGACAGCTTTTGATGTTCAGTAAATTACAGGCCACGTTAGTGAAGTAAATTTCATCCGTATCGGCGTCCTGTAATTTATTCAGACAACACTGTCCGCAGCCATCACAGACGGATTCCCACTGCTCATCGGTCATGTCTTCAAGGCGCCTGGTTTCCCAGAATGGGGCGTTTGTCATCATTAGCAATTTCTCTTTATCCGTTTCAGGCGCCCGTTATAAAGAGTCATCGCCCGATATGCAAGCCCTACGCGACCCGCGTCGTTATCGCATGTCCGGCGAATGAGACTGTCAGCGCATCGCCGGCAGTCAGTGGTCCGACGCCCTCCGGAGTCCCGGTGAGAATAATATCGCCGGGCCGCAGAGTGAAAAAACGTGACATATAGGCGATCAACGGCACTATCTTGTGGATCATGTCGCGGGTATTCCCTGACTGACGGACTTCTCCGTTGATCTCCAGCTGCAGCGCGGTGTTTTGCGGATCACTCGCAAATTCCGCCGCAGGGACGAACCCGGAAACGGGGCAGGAATTATCAAAGCCTTTTGACTTTTCCCACGGCTGCCCTTTCTTCTTCAGACCTGCCTGCACCGAGCGCAGGGTCAAATCCAGCGCAACACCGTAACCGGCAATCGCCGGTAAGATCTGTTCTTCGTCAGCCTGTTGTAAAGTGCTACCTATCAGCACGGCCAGCTCGGTTTCATGGTGGATCTCGCCAAAACCGGTAAGCAGATGTAGCGGCTGCCGTAAATCACAGAGTGCAGTTTCCGGTTTAATAAAGACAACCGGCTCTTCCGGGGTAATACTGCCCATTTCACTGATATGCTTCGCGTAGTTACTGCCAACACAAACGACTTTGCCTGCCGGAAGATCCAGTAACTCTCCCTGCCAGTTCCGATGCTGATACATGTCGAGCCCTCGTTACAAAAAGTGAACAATTAGCGGACTATAATTATCAGGAAAACATAGAAAAGAAAATAGTTCTCAACCTGCTAAGCCAATCTTTGCCGGAGAAACCGGTAACAAACTCTTATCCCGGATTACCGTTAATGAAAATCTGCTGCCCGGTGAGAGATAAAAATACGGGGTAACGATGGGGTTCATACAGAAAATGTGAAACGGGATGCAAGGCACACCCCGAAAATAATACTGGTTATAATTACAGAGTAATCTTAATAATTAATTTTTCGCAGAAGCCAGATGTGTTTTAAGTAAGTTTTCAACCGGCGGCGGCACCTGTAAATAATAGCCTTTTTCCTGCAACTCCTGCTTCACTTTATGGATATCTGCACTGCCTAATTTTTCCCGTCCGGCCAGGGATAGCACCATTGCCAGCACTGGCTTGCCAAAACCTTTCAGGAGTTCCTCAGGGACACGGGAGAAGTCATCTTTTTTTTCAATATACAGATAGGTCTGATCCCGTAATGAACTTCTGTAGATGGCACATAACATATTTTTCTCCGAATTAATCTCTGTGGTGACTTGCCCTAATAATAGTGTAACTATAACATGACAAGAGTCATTCGAATATTGAACCTTCTGGGCCAATGGCGGATATTTAAACGCCTGTTCAGAAATGAAACTGTAAAAACAGGACTGGTCAGGACAGATGTCGCAAACGCCAATTGAACTTAAAGGAAGCAGTTTTACTTTATCTGTTGTACATCTTCACCACACACAGCCCGAAGTGATCCGTCAGGCGATTCAGGAAAAAATTGATCAGGCTCCGGCATTTCTTAAAAATGCCCCGGTCGTGCTGAATATTTCCTCGTTAACCGCCGACGTTAACTGGCCGCAAATCCAGTCTGCGATCACCTCGACGGGCTTGCGTATTATGGGTGTCAGCGGTTGTAAAGATGAACAGCTAAAGCAACTGATTCAGGCTGCAGGTCTGCCGGTATTGACCGAGGGAAAAGATGTACGCAAGGCCCGTGAGAGCGAACCGGCACCTGCCCGCGCAGAACCCCCGGTGGTAGCCCCTCCTGCGGTGAGTGAGGGAGAGAAATTTACCCGTACGCGGATTATTAACACTCCGGTACGCTCGGGCCAGCAAATTTATGCTAAAAATGCCGATTTGATCGTCACCAGCAGTGTCAGCGCCGGTGCAGAACTTGTAGCAGATGGTAATATTCATATCTACGGAATGATGCGGGGCCGCGCCCTGGCGGGAGCCAGTGGTGATCAGAGCGCCGAAATTTTTTGTACCCATTTAGCGGCAGAACTGGTGTCCATTGCCGGTGAATACTGGATCATGGACCAGATACCGTCAGAATATTCCGGACAGGCCGCACGCTTGTCGTTAACTGACGGTGTACTGTCGATTAAAACACTTAATTAGACCCCTTTTCTATTGTTAAGGAAATCATCATATATGGCACGCATTATTGTAGTTACATCGGGCAAAGGGGGCGTTGGCAAGACCACGTCAAGCGCGGCCATCGCTACCGGTTTAGCGCAGAAAGGGAAAAAAACCGTCGTTATCGATTTCGATATCGGTCTGCGTAATCTGGACCTGATCATGGGATGCGAACGCCGGGTTGTCTATGACTTTGTTAATGTTATCCAGGGTGATGCCACGCTGAACCAGGCATTAATCAAAGATAAACGTACCGAAAATCTGTTTATCCTGCCCGCCTCCCAGACCCGCGATAAAGATGCCCTCACCTATGAAGGTGTCGAGAAAGTACTGAACGAACTCTCTGACCTTGATTTCGACTTTGTGGTGTGTGATTCGCCTGCCGGTATCGAAACCGGAGCGCTGATGGCTCTCTATTTCGCCGATGAAGCTATCATCACTACCAACCCTGAAGTCTCTTCTGTCCGTGACTCTGACCGTATCCTCGGGATTATCGCCTCTAAGTCACGCCGTGCAGAAAAAGGTGAAACACCTATCAAAGAACATCTGCTGCTGACCCGTTACAACCCGGGCCGTGTCAGCCGTGGCGATATGTTAAGCATGGAAGACGTACTGGAAATTCTGCGTATCCCGCTGGTAGGTGTGATCCCTGAAGACCAGTCAGTGCTGCGTGCTTCAAACCAGGGGGAACCTGTGATTCTGGATACGATTTCAGATGCAGGTAAAGCCTATGCTGACACCGTCGATCGCTTACTCGGCGAAGAACGTCCCTTCCGCTTTATTGAAGAAGAGAAGAAGGGTTTCCTAAAACGCCTGTTCGGGGGATAAGACATGGCATTACTTGATTTCTTTTTATCCCGGAAAAAACATACTGCAAATATTGCTAAAGAACGCCTGCAGATCATCGTCGCGGAACGGCGTCGTGGAGACAGTGAACCCCATTACCTTCCGCAATTGAAACGCGATATTCTGGAAGTGATTTGTAAGTATGTGAAGATTGATCCGGAGATGGTTACCGTTCAGTTGGACCAGAAAGGGGATGATATCTCGATTCTTGAGCTTAACGTGACATTACCGGAAGCCGAAGAAGCCGCGAAATGAGTCTCTGCAACCGATAGTGAATGCCGCGCTGACCTGCGGCATTCACCGGTTTATTATTTACCGTCGATAATGGCGGTAATTTCCTGTCCCATCAGTTTACCCCGCCAGCCTTTCAGTAACTCCGGCGTACGACTCACAGGTTTAATTTTCCAGTGTTCACTCAGTACCTGGTTTATCTGCCGGCGCGAGGCCAGCAGTTCCTGGCTGAAACCAGTGCGGTCACTGACCGATTTAATGCAGGCTTTCAGATCCTTAAACAGGACTTTATAGCCAGGGCATTCGATCAGATTTTTCAACGGTAACGGATAGCTCTCTTCCGGGGCTTCTTTGGCCGCGGCGACCAGACGAAGCAGCGTTTCACCATGGAAACGTATTTCAGGGCCAGCGAGCCCCATCTGTTGTAACTCTCCCAGTGAACCCGGCAGATAACGGGCGACTTTCCAAAGGTTTTCCTCTTTGACGACGAAATTAACCGCCATATCTTTACGCCGTGCATAATTCAGTCGCCATTCTGCCAGCTTCTGCAGCGCCGCCAGTTGTAACGGCCGCAACTGCCAGGCCTGACTGATATCAATCCATGCCTGATCCGCAGGCAGAATATCTCTGCGTCTGTCGCACAGCATCGTGCATTCACTGAGCGCATCCGCCAGGACCTGTTTTTCTTCGGCCTGCTGATGCAGTTTCTGCGCGATCGGCAACAGATACCAGACATCTGCCGCCGCATAATCGCACTGGCGTTCACTGAGAGGCCTGGCCAGCCAGTCAGTACGTGATTCACTTTTATCCAGCGTCACGCCCTCGAACTCTGACACCATCGCTGCAAACCCCAGTGACATCGGGAAGCCCAGGAACGCCGCCAGGATCTGGGTATCGACCATAGGTTCAGGCAAAACGCCGAAACGGTTCAGGAAGACTTCCAGATCTTCTCCGCCGGCATGCAGATATTTCACCACCTGAACATCACTCAGTAAGGCTTTAAAGGGCGTCCAGTCGCTGATATCCAGGGGGTCAATCAGCGTCAGGGCATCGCCGTCAAACAACTGGATCAATCCCAGTTGCGGGTAATAGGTCCGGGTCCGGACAAACTCGGTATCCAGGGCAACGGCAGTTTTCTGTCTGGCAGCGGCACAAACCTCTGCCAGTTGCTGGCTGGTATGAATTAATTGATAGTTCAAAGCAACATTCTCTCTTACTGTGGAAATGCATCACAGCGATAATGAAAAAACGCCAGACTGATCCGGCGTTGATATAAAATAGTCCGGGATCCACCGAAGGGGGTATTGGCGGGGCCTGTGCCTGACCGGCGGAACCGTGCCGGCCAGCCGAAGAGTCCGGCATCCGGGGTCAACATTCTTCGGCGTCTGTATACCCTGTCAGATTATTACAGTCAGGGTCAAGTAACACTTTGCACGTCTGCCCATTATCTGTTGTGCAGCACCCGGTCTTATCAATTTTTTGCCATCCCGGGGGAGAAATATCACGCATTAGCTGGACCCGGCGAAGCTCTCCATAAAAAAACCGGTCTTCGGTACTTAGGCGCGAAAATTCTGTGATATTTACAGTTCGATCGGGCAGGCGCTAAGCTCTTTTCGGCCCTCATCGGGACCCCTTTTGATTTCCTGTTAAACCTTTGCAGTGGCCAGACCGCAAGGTGTTTTAACAAATCAATAGGGGTTTTTATCCGCGACCCAACGCTGAAAGCTTTACGCCCCCCCGGCCTGCCCGGGGGATTTCCAAAGACAGAAGACCGTGGCCGGCAGGCCACGGTCTTTATCACCGAATCACTTATTCCGTCAGATAAGACTGAACCGTGGCCGGCCCCGGGTTATAAAATCCCCACCAGGGGTTCGCGACCCAGTAACCATGACGATACCGTCCGGGGCCAGGGCCATAAACAAACCACGGATCCATCGGTTGCGGCGGAGTCATCACCTGTCTGACCAGATGCCAGCGCTGATAACCTGTGACATCAATGACCAGGAATTTATAGGAGGCATTACCGACTTTACCTTCATCGGTACCGCGGATATTCCCCAGAACCGTCAGATACTGGTTATTCAGGTTCACCGGGTCGACAAAGGCAGGTACGTCCGCGTAAATCCGGCCGATGGATGCCGCCCCCAGTACCGGCCGGGCAGTATCATCCAGGGGTTGTACGGCCAGCTCGATGCGTGTCAGGCCATTGGTATTGTTCACGCTGACCACTTTACCGCCGAACCGTGACTCCTGACCGACATAGAGCTGAGGCGCATTCATCACCTGTACCAGATTCTGCTGAGGCAGCGCTGAATGACCGCGGATGCTCTGCGGCACCGTAGCACATCCTGACAACAGTAATACCGAGGCCAGCATCATTGCCGGGCAATGTTTAATCAGTTTCATCATGATTATCTCCTGAATGTTAGCCGTTGCCGCACATCATCCGAATACCTCTGCTACCGGCATTATCTGCCGGGCAATTTTTTCCATGTCACTTCATTACGCAGATACACCGGTTCAATGTCTGCTGCCTGTGACACTTCCCCCCGCTGAAGGAGCACGGTGGCCAGGGGCAGCATATCTTCTGCCGCCGGTAATTCACTGGCACCGTCTGTCAGTTGCAGGGTATGCCCCTGCTGTAATTCCGGATAGGCCTGCCACCCTGTACCTGCCATTGCCCAGCGGCCTGAAAGTGACTGCATGCGCAGAATGGCCTGAGCCGGGCTTAACACGGCTTCGCTATCGCCGCCCTGCCACTCACCGGAGGCATCACGCTGATACTCTGCCCAATAGACCTCACCCATGCGGGCATCGATAGCGGCCAGCACTCTGTCCGCCTGACAGCGTCTGAAGGCTCCCTGTGCCAGAGTGGCCAGGGTAGAGACGCCGACCATCGGCAGGCCGGCACCGAGCGCCAGCCCCTGAGCAATACCAATGCCAATACGGACACCGGTAAAACTGCCTGGCCCCCGACAGAACACCAGGGCATCCAGAGCATTCAATGCCAGATCCTGTCCCGCCAGTAATTCCGCCACCAGCGGCAGGATCTTCCGGGTGTGGTCACGGGGAGCGATCTCAAACCGTGCATCCTGCTGCTGTTGATTCAGGATGGCTGCCGAACAGGCTTCTGTCGCAGTATCCAGGGCTAAAAGTTTCAGTGTTGAGATATCTTGCATAATTTTTCGTTATTAATAAGTGTGAACAACCGGCGAGGATCGCTAAGGCATTTCTCCTGTCCGCCCTCTTCCGGTAAGACTATTCTACACCGCTGCGGTGCAGGGATACATTGCTGTAACATCAGGGAATGCCAATGATTCGCAACAAAATAAGACAGGCTTAAGTTTCACCGCTCTCCTCCGTGACCTGCGGAGCCCCGGCCGTAATAAAGGCTTCCGCCCGGGCGAGATCCCGGGTGCGGGGTGTGTCGGGCAGGCTATTAAGGAAAAGCTCACCGTAAGGTCTCGACACCAGTCTCGCATCACAAATGACCAGCACTCCGCGATCCGTCACATCACGGATCAATCGTCCGGCCCCCTGCTTCAGCGTAATGACCGCATCCGGCAGTTGTACTTCATCAAAAGGATCCAGCCCCCGGTGACGTGCATCTTCCATCCTCGCCTTCAGTAATGGGTCTTCCGGTGAGGTAAAGGGGAGCTTATCGATAATGACCAGAGACAACGCATCACCACGGACATCCACCCCTTCCCAGAAACTGCTGGTCGCCACCAGCAAGGCATTGCCTGCCTCAATGAACTGCTGCAGGATCCTGCCTTTACTGGTTTCTCCCTGCAACAATACCGGCAGGGTCAGTAACTCCCTGAATTCTGCCGCCAGTTCCCGCATCATCTGATAGGAGGTACATAAAAAGAAGCAGCGCCCCTGGTTAGCCTCAATTAACGGCGCAAGCATGGCGGCCAGTTGTTTCGCCGCACCGGGCCGCTGGTTTTCGGGCAGATTTCGTGGCACACACAGCAGTGCCTGCTGACGATAATCGAAAGGACTGCTGAGGATCAGTTGCCTGGCACCGCTTACCCCAAGCCGGTCGGCGAAGTGGTCCATTTTACCGTTAACCGACAGGGTAGCAGAGGTAAAAATCCAGGCGGCTTTACGGGCATCCATCACCTCACGGAAGCGTTCTGCGACCGAGAGCGGTGTCAGTGCCAGCGTAAAATGACGGGCATTACATTCATACCAGTAACTGAACCCTGCCTCACTGGTCTGACTGATGCGTTTAAGCCGCGTCCGGTATTGCGCCGCCCGTTCAAAAGCGGCATCGAGTAAGGCTGAACGGCCAAGGCTGAGTTTGATGACGTCGTAGCATAGCTCCAGCGCATCATCCAGCAAGACCAGCATGCGTGAGACATCGGGACGCTGTAACACCTCCCGCAGATTACCGCGATAGCCAGGATCTCCCAGCATCAGGCGAAAGTCCTGACTGGCCTGTACCAGCCGGTCGGCGGCTTTCTGTAACTGCTGTACATCCCGCACCTCGGTACGATACGCAATGGTGATATCGCGCGACAGATCCTGCAACTGGCGTCCGGAAATTTGCTGCCCGAAATACTGGCTGGCAATATCAGGAAGCTGATGTGCCTCATCAAATATCATCACATCGGCCTCGGGGATCAGCTCGGCAAAGCCGCTCTCTTTGACCACCAGATCAGCAAGGAAGAGATGATGGTTAACCACCACCACATCTGCATCCATCGCCCGCTGACGCGCTTTGACCACGAAGCAGTCACTGTAGCGCGGACAGTCGCTGCCCAGGCAGTTATCATTGGTACTGGTCACCAGCGGCCATAAGCTGCTGTCTTCTGCCACACTGCCGCAACTGCTGATATCCCCGTCGATAGTCAGGGACGACCAGCCGCGGACACTGGCTAAATCACTTAATGCCTGTACCGGCAGGTCGCCGCCGGAGAGGTTTTGCTGATCCATCCTTTCCAGACACAGGTAATTCGACCGTCCTTTCAGAAGCGCGGTTTTACCTTTATAGGACAGGGCATTGACGATGGTCGGAAGATCCCGGGTATAAAGCTGGTCCTGTAATGCACGGGAACCGGTAGAGACGATCACTTTTTTACCGGAGCGCAGGGCCGGAACCAGATAAGCGAAAGTCTTGCCAGTACCGGTACCGGCCTCCGCGACCAGCTCCTTCCCTTCGGTAATTGCGGCAGTGACAGCCTGAGCCATTTCCCGCTGGGCCTCGCGGGGCCGGAAACCCGGAATGGCATCGGTCAGGACCCCTCCCGGGGAAAAATCTTCAGTCACATCGCCTCTCTCGTCATTCGGTTGCACCCCGCAATTATGTCAGTAATCCCGCCTGCTCACCACCAGGGATGACATATTCCTCCTGATATGGCAGGCTGACGGACATTGTTACTAAGGAGTTGTCAATGACCATTACACGAATCGATCCCGAACACCGTATGTCCGAAGCCGTAATTCACGACCAGACGGTGTATTACACCAGTGTCCCGGAAGATCTTGACGGCGATGCGCTGGCACAGACCGCCGATGCGCTGGCCGTTATCGATAAGATACTGACCCGCGTCGGTAGCGATAAAAGCAAAATCCTCGACGCCACTATTTTCCTGACCGATAAGGCCGATTTTGACGCCATGAACCAGGCCTGGGATGCATGGGTCTCTCCGGGTAATGCCCCGGTCCGCTGCACCGTACTGGCCGGCCTGATGCATCCGAAATACAAAGTAGAAATTAAGGTGATCGCCGCGTTATAACCGGCACTATTCCTGTTCGTCTTCTTCGTCTTCATCTTCGAAACGCGCCAGGCTGATCCCGCCCTGGTGCGTTTCACGAATTTCTGCAGCAACCTGTGCGATAGCCTCACCACTGGACATGCCATCGGCAATCAGTTGATGAATGCGTTCGACGGCCTGTTGTTGCTGTTCAACCGAAAGTGCCGGTAATCCTTTAAACATAATAACCTCTGTCAGACAACGGCCCGGTGCAGGATGCACCAGATAACGGATGTCAGTGATAAAAAAATATGTCAGGCTATAGTCAGTTTAGTTTCTGACAACGCCCTGACACTTATGACCCTGAAAACAATTTCCCTGCCATACACTCCGGATGCGCTCACCGGCTGGTTTTCGCGTGTTGCTGAATTGCCGTGGGCTATGCTATTAAGCTCTTCCGCGGCCGATCATCACGACAATCGCTTTGATATTTTCAGCGCTGACCCGCGACTGACACTGACCACCCGTGGCACTGAAACCACGATTGAAGACGCTGAGGGCCGCCGGCTATCCGGCCGGGATCCGCTGACGCTGGTACAGGAAGCCCTCGAACAGTTACCGGCTATCGACACCCCCGATGCAGATCTTCCTTTTACCGGCGGGGCGCTGGGTCTGTTTGGCTATGATCTGGGACGACGCTTTGAACACCTTCCCCGACGGGCGATCAACGATCTGCAGACACCCGATATGGCGGTCGGCATTTATGACTGGGCGATGATAGCAGATCACCATCTGAAACGCCTTACTCTGCTCAGTCTGGGCGATGTCAGTCACCGTCTGCACTGGCTAAATGAACGCCCCTCGTCCGCCCGGCCTGCGTTCCGTTTACTGAGCGAGTGGGAAAGTAATTTATCGGCTCCGGACTATGCCCGATGTTTCGGCCGGGTAAAAGAGTATATCCATGCCGGTGACTGTTACCAGATAAATCTGGCACAACGGTTCAGTGCTGCTTATGAAGGCAGTGAGTGGCAAGCCTGGGAACATCTGAGTCATGAAAACCGTGCACCTTTCAGTGCCTTTATTCGTCTTGAGTCGAGCTGTCTGCTGAGTCTCTCCCCGGAACGCTTTCTTAAGGTCTCGGGGAGTGAGATAGAAACCCGGCCGATTAAAGGAACGCGCCCCCGGATGAGTGATCCGCACGAAGATGCCCGGCAGGCCGCAGAACTCGCTATCGCAGAGAAAGATCGGGCAGAAAACCTGATGATTGTCGACCTGCTGCGTAACGATATCGGCCGTATTGCCACACCAGGCAGCGTCACCGTGCCTGAACTGTTCGTCGTAGAACCTTTCCCGGCGGTGCATCATCTGGTCAGCACGGTTCGCGGAACCCTGCCGGCCGGGCTGCACCCGACAGATCTGCTACGGGCCTGCTTTCCTGGCGGTTCGATTACAGGAGCACCGAAAATCCGGGCCATGGAAATCATCGATGAACTTGAACCGCATCGGCGCAATGCCTGGTGTGGCAGCATCGGTTATCTCAGCCGCTGCGGTACGATGGACACCAGTATCACTATCCGGACACTGACCGCAGAAGGCGGAAAGCTTTACTGTACGGCAGGCGGAGGTATCGTGGCCGACAGTGTGCTGGAACAGGAGTATCAGGAAACCTTTCATAAAGTACAACGGATCCTGCCGGCACTGCAGCGTTTGTCCGCAACGGCCGGCAATGAATAGCGCGGAGTTCCGTCAGCGGTTCCTGTTGCTGTTACCTCCGGAAAGTCCACCGCCCTCCCCGGTGGGCCGTGAGGCGGCCGTCTTAGTGCCGGTGGTGACCTATCCTGAACCGCGCCTGTTGCTGACCAAACGAGCCACACATTTGCGACATCATCCGGGACAGGTCGCCTTCCCCGGCGGTAAACGGGATCCGGCTGACCGATCACTGATGCAGACCGCCCTGCGGGAAACCGGTGAAGAACTGGGGCTGTCTCCCTCTCAGATCGAGATTATCGGCACCCTCCCCGCCGTCAGCAGTCAGACCGGCTTCCATGTGACCCCGTTTGTGGCGTTATTAAGTCCCGGCACCCCGCTGACACCCGAACCGGGGGAAGTAGCACTGAGCTTTGAAGTACCGTTAGCCGCCCTGCTTTCGCCTGCGAACTTTTTCCGGCTGGAGGTGTTGCGTAACGGACATCCCCATAGGGTGTGGGTGGTGGATTACCAAAAGCATTTTATCTGGGGCATGACTGCAGGTATTATTCGCAGCCTCGGAAAACAGATAACCGGTGAATAACCGTTTTCAGCGATAATCCCTGTCTTTATCTCCCTTTTCCGCCGATAATTATTCCGGGTGCCACACCCGGAACACATTTTACTGTGCTGATGTGCGGATCTGCCTGCAAAGCGATCGCGATCAGCCGGATATCGCCAGTTTGACCAGAGTACGGGAGTTTTTGTGATAAGTGTCTTCGACATGTTTAAAGTAGGTATCGGTCCTTCCAGTTCTCATACGGTAGGGCCTATGAAGGCGGGCAAAGAATTTGCTGATGCGCTGATTGCCGAAGATAAACTTACCCTGACGACCCGCATTTCAGTGGATGTCTATGGTTCACTCTCCCTCACCGGACACGGACACCATACGGACATTGCCATCATCATGGGGCTGTCCGGGGCGGCCCCGGATACCGTGGATATAGATGCCATTCCGGCGTTTGTAGCCGATGTCGGCCAGCGACAACGCCTGCCGATGGCCGGCGGTACACATGAGGTGGATTTCCCGCGGGAAGGCGGCATGACCTTCCGCAGCGATAATCTGCCGCTGCATGAAAACGGGCTGACCCTGACCGCCTGGCAGGACGACATGTGCCTGATGAAGAAGACCTACTATTCCGTGGGCGGCGGTTTTATCATTGAAGAGGCGCAGTTCGGACAACCGGTTCTCGATGAGGTTGAAGTGCCCTATCCGTTCAACACCGCCCGTGAATTACTCGAAAGCTGCCATCGCACCGGTCAGTCCGTTTCCGGTCTGGTCCTGAAAAATGAGCTGGCGCTGCATAGCCGCAGCGAGATTGAAGACTATTTTTCTACCGTCTGGCAGACGATGCAGGCCTGTATCGACCGCGGCTTAAATACCGAAGGTGTATTGCCGGGGCCGTTGCGTGTTCCGCGCCGTGCCGCCTCTCTGCGACGCCTGCTGGTTTCCGGCAGTCAGCATTCCATTGACCCGATGAATGTGATCGACTGGGTGAATATGTTCGCCCTGGCGGTGAATGAAGAGAATGCGGCCGGTGGCCGGGTGGTGACCGCTCCGACCAACGGGGCCTGCGGGATAATCCCGGCGGTGCTCTCATACTACCATCAGTTTGTCTCGCCGGTCAGTCAGGAAGTGGCCTTGCGCTATTTTCTTGCCTCCGGGGCTATCGGGATCCTGTATAAAATGAATGCCTCTATTTCCGGCGCCGAAGTCGGTTGCCAGGGCGAAGTTGGTGTGGCTTGCTCGATGGCGGCTGCCGGTCTGGCGGAGCTGTCAGGGGCCAGTCCGGAGCAGGTCTGTATCGCGGCTGAGATAGGTATGGAACATAACCTCGGACTGACCTGTGATCCGGTGGCAGGCCAGGTTCAGGTTCCCTGTATTGAACGTAATGCTATCGCATCGGTGAAGGCCATCAATGCCGCACGTATGGCACTGCGCCGTACCAGTGCCCCGCGGGTTTCGCTCGATAAGGTGATCGAAACGATGTATGAGACCGGAAAAGATATGAATGCAAAATATCGTGAAACTTCCCGTGGCGGGCTGGCGATAAAGGTGCAGTGTGATTAACGACGCAGCATAAGCCGCAACAGACGATGAAAGGCCCCGGGAGTATACCCGGGGCCTTTTTTCAGGCCGCCACCTCGTCCGGGTCGACCGGACGAGTGCGGGTGACACGAACCAGATCAATCCGGTAGTCCGTGGCTTCTGCGATAGTAAAGCTGAGGTCATCGAGGGTGATCACCTCTCCGACCTGCGGGATCTGCCCCTTCAGGTCGATAAGCCGTCCCGCCAGAGACGCATGGTCTTCCCCCTGGACCACCAGGCAATGAACATCCAGCAACTGTTCTAGCGAGTGCAGGTCCGTCCCGCCTTTCACCAGCCATCCGTCACCGTCGGGAATAATATCCGGCGTTTCGTCTTCGTCCGGGAACTCACCGGCAATCGCTTCCAGCACATCCAGCGGCGTGATCAGTCCCTGAACCACCCCAAATTCGTTGCTGACAATCACACAGCTTCCGCGGGCTCTGCGCAGCACACCGAGCAGATTTATCGGGTCCAGCGTTTCCGGCACAATGATAGCCGGCGTCGCTGCCGCAAACTGAGCCACATCGACCCCATGATCCAGCGCTACCAGCAGTTCTTTCGCCCAGACCACACCAATAATTTCATCCAGCTCTCCCCGGCCGACCGGGAACAGGCTGTGCGGGGTATCCAGTAGCTGCTGACGAATGTCATCGATCGGACTTTCCGCATTAACCCAGGAGATTTCGCCGCGTGGCGTCATCAGGCTACGGATCGAACGCGAGGCAAGGGTCAGTACGCCGGTGATCATATAGCGTTCTTCATCCTTAAACGCTTCGGTCCCGGCGGGTCTGACTTCCGGACGGGCATCCTCATCTGTCGGGTGCTGGCCCCGGTTCCCCCCCATCAGACGTAGGATCACCTCTGCAGTACGTTCCCGCATCGGTCTGCGCGCCTGATGACGGATAAAATTACGCCGTGATATCTGGTTAAAGAACTCAATGATTATCGAGAAGCCGATGGCCGCGTAGAGGTAGCCTTTCGGAATATGGAAACCAAAACCTTCCGCCACCAGGCTAAGACCAATCATCAGCAGGAAGCTGAGGCACAGTACGACCACCGTCGGATGCGCATTGACGAATCGTGTCAGAGGCCGTGAGGCCAGCAGCATGATGCCCATGGCGATGACCACTGCCGTCATCATTATCCACAGATGACTCACCATCCCCACGGCGGTGATCACCGCATCCAGTGAGAATACCGCATCCAGTACCACTATCTGAATAACGACGACCCAGAAACTGGCATAGCTCTTGTTACCGTCATCGGTTTCCGGCCGGTTCTCCAGCCTTTCATGCAATTCTGTGGTGGCCTTGAACAGCAGGAAGATCCCGCCAGCCAGCATGATTAAATCGCGTCCTGAGAATCCGAAACTGCCCACATGGAATAAGGGCTTTGTCAGCGTCACCAGCCATGACATCAGTGACAGCAAAGCCAGTCGCATCACCAGCGCCAGACTCAGGCCGATGATCCGGGCCTTGTCGCGCTGCTTCGGCGGCAGTTTATCGGCAAGGATCGCGATAAAGACCAGGTTATCGATGCCGAGAACAATCTCCAGCACGATTAAGGTCAGCAGCCCTGCCCAGACAGAAGGATCGAGAAAAATTTCCATTAGTGGCTCCTCAGGGACATTAATGTCCTGACCACAGCAGGTCGCCGGCAAACAACCGGTGTTAGCGAAAACTGAACGGGAATTTGTGAGAAAAGAGAACCGGAGGTGTTGCAGTGCAACCCTGAGATGAACATTGAACGACGTCGGTGACGATCCATAACCCGGGCTAAGCCCATTACTCCTGAATAATAAACAGGGTGTTAATGTATCAGTTACAGCAACGCCGTCAAAAATAATTTTTACATTTACAAATTTACTGACATTTATATACGCTTTTCAGCGTTTACGTTGCCATAACCGCAGACGGAAATCCGCCTCGCAGGTAAAGTCTTCAGAGGCAGCCAAAGTTTCACGTACCGTTTCTGTCGCCCGCCAGGCAAAAGGGGTCATTTGTAACAGGTCCAGCGAGGCTTGTGGTTGCAGAGACATCGGATAACTGAGCCGTTGCTCCTGCACACAGTCAAAGGCGTCCAGCGGATGTTCATTTTCCTCATGCAATTTAACGTCCTGATAGATGAGGGCTTTGAGTTGCATCAGATGACGCGATGCCGGAGTCACCGTCAGCAGATAGCCGCCGGGAGTCAGGGTTCTGGCGAGTTCTTCGTCTTTGCAGGGTGCATAAATGCGTAATACCGCGGAAAGACTGTTATCGGCGAAAGGCAGACGATAACTGGAGGCGACACAAAAACGAATCGCTTTATAGCGTTTAGCGGCCGATTTTATGGCAATTTTTGCCACATCCAGGCCATAGATTTCCGCGCCGGGGCGGGATTCAAATGCCGCAGCCATACCGGCGGTATAATAGCCTTCGCCACACCCGATATCGAGGATCCTGACGTCGGGGCCGGGCAAATGTTCTGTCAGCATCGCCGTGACGGCATCACGCAGCGGCTGATAATAGCCGGCATCCAGAAAATTACGCCGCGCCTGCATCATCTCCGGACTGTCGCCAGGAATTTTGGAACCTTTATGTTGCACAGGGAGAAGATTCACATACCCTTCCCGGGCCTGGTCAAACTGATGATTACCGGCGCATCGCCATCCACCCTGCTGCTTTTCAAGCAACTGCTGGCACAACGGACATATAAACACTGCTGTTACCCCACTCATAAAATCAGCGGGCAGTGTACCTGTTCATTGCCGGACTCAAAAGAAAAAACCCCGCTCATTGAGCAGGGTTTCGCAATTCATCCTGTCAGGGGTGACCCTGAAAGAGTGTCGCTTATCAGATTGCAGTAACGTTTACTGCAGCAGGACCTTTCTGACCGTCCTGGATTTCGAACTCAACGTTCTGGCCTTCAGCCAGAGTTTTGAAGCCGTTACCCTGGATTGCAGAGAAGTGTACGAACACGTCTTTGCTGCCGTCAGCAGGAGTAATGAAACCAAAACCTTTAGACTCGTTGAACCACTTAACCTGACCTTTAATCTTTGCCATTTTGCAAATTCCTTAAAATGTTTATTTTGCCCGAAGGCGATATTACAGAAAAACGCGGGACTCACTGAATGAGGCACTAATATTAGGTTCGGCAAAGGAAGCAGTTCTAACGATAACGTCTTTACTCATAACTTCTTTACTGATAATGCCATACATATACAGAATCGTACCTCGATTAATCTATCAATTGTTATCACATATCCTTTAATTAATGGCAAGCCATTTTTAATCCTGAGAGGGAACAATGACGATAATTATTGATATGAGGCACAATTTAGTCTTCCGGAGGTTGCCGCGCTCCCCTGTCAACCGGCGACTTAGCGTCATTCAGTCGCCGGAAACCTCAGCGGATAATACCCTGACGATACTATTTCAGTGATTTTAACAGTGTAATATTATAAATATATAACCGCATCGCCTAATCGCAGTAAAGTGATAGTAATCACTGACATACATTTTTTCTATTGATCTGCAGATTATTCACTCCAAAAATTAACAAAAATAATACCTCTGCAAAACTGTCAGCACGGTTATATTCTTTTTTTATGAAGTAATCATAAATAAAACTTAGTATCACTGACCTGTGAGCGATATTGATTCATTGGTGGACGCCCTTCACCGGGGAAGCAAACTGCCTTGCAGTCAGTCATTCATCAGCCGGGGTATATTGGCATTCTGTTCATCTATGCGGCGTTTCGCTGAGCCTTGTTCACGCGCCGGCTGAATAACCGGTCATTCCGGCGGCCCTTAAGACACAATAATCCGCCGTATTGCGTGGAAAAAATGAGCGAAATGGCAGACTCCCGGCGGTCCGTTTCGCGGATATTTGATAATAATCCGTTGCTCGCCACGAATACCGGCTGCTGCTTCCCCTCGTCAGGACAAACCGCCTCCGTCAGCCTGCTGGCTGCCCGTCTCTCCCTATCACTGAAGCCGGTCAGGCCTGGCCCGGACGATAATTCCCTGATGGAGCGAGCCCCCGGGGTATTCATGGCAGGAGTGATAGCTGGCAGACCCCGTGTCGTAGCCTGTGCAGACCCGCTCTGCCGCTTTTCACGGGGAGGTTGATGCCTGCAAAAGCGCGAAAGCTTGTCGGCTGCGTCGCCGGCCCCAACGGCAGAGGAATGTAAATGAATGATAGTCGCTTTACTGTACAACATGTTACAGGTGTACATAGCGAGGGTACGTGCGGGCCTGTGATTGCCGGATTAATGATAACTGAGTGGTGGCAGGTGGGCCCGAACCGTGGAGATGGACAGAGCGACAGGAAATAAAGAGTGAGCCGCACAGCCGGACAGAGGACTCACGACTCAGGGCTCCACAGGCTCCACAGGCTCCACAGGCTCCACAGGCTCCACAGGCTCCACAGGCTCCACAGGCTCCACAGGCTATTTTCCGGTAAGGCCTGCGCCGGGCAAAGCGTTTTCCGGCAGAACATCGTACATCCGCAGTCTCTGCCCGCCCCGCACAGACAAGGGAGGGATAATGACGGCAGGCGACTGACGCAAATCACCGCCGGTAACGTTGATTACCTGCCCGGGGAAAGAGAACGCCAGAGATAACCGGCAATGTCTGTTCCGGTTATCTCCTTCCCGCTTCCGGTGGCCCCTGGTCTGTTGCGATCAAGGGGTCACCATTGATATTGATTTCGGCTGATTAGCGTTCCGGTACAAATTGCAGGTATTCATTGCCTTCCGGCTCAGCCACCACGGGCGGTTCCCCGGCAACATCCGGTACCACAGGCATATGATATTCAACCAGCCGCTTTAACAGCGCATTCTGCTTTTTTTGTTCCCTGAGCAGTGCCTCGAGCAATTGTATCTTGTCATTGGCTCGAACGCTGGCACGGTTAACAAAGAACCAGATAATCAGCGCAAAAATAACCGCTAACGCGATTAATGCCGGCAGAACAAACGGCCCCGGTCCCGACGTAAAATCATTCATACATTTGCCTCAAAACACCCTGTGTTACTTCATGAGAAACTGAGCCGACATTCTACTCTGCAATAAAAAAATGATCATCCGATGTTATGCACAATTGCGGGAGGGTCTGAAACACTTTCAGTGTTCTCTGATCCCTTTCAGGGAGGGCTTCGCCCATGCTAAAGGTGAGTCAGCAAAGAGTGGATACGGTTCAATCTTTCGGGGATGGAAATGAAATGCTCATACGCAGTCTGCTAATTCTGGCCCTTCTGTGGCTGATCATGTTGTTCTCCGGTTACGGGGTGCTGACCGGGAGCCATAAAATTGCTTTCGGGTTAGGTCTCAGCTGTCAGTACCTGACGGCAAAGGGCATGACGGTATCGCGTTATCTGCACTCGGAGGGAGGGGTCACTGGCAAAGCGGAGTGTCCGCTGTTCAGGAAATATGAGGATGCTCCCCTGTCCGGCGGCGGTTCCCTGAACATCAACTGACCGCCGGCGAACCGGCGGACGAGGGTTACTTCAGATAATCACCACGGCGCAGTGCTTCGATACGCTTGTCCAGTGGCGGGTGAGACATAAATAACTCACTCAGCGACTTCCCTTTCCCGTTAATGCAGAATGCCATCATATTACCAGGCTCCTGTGGCTCATAGCTGGTTTTCAGACGCTGAAGTGCGGCAATCATTTTTTCACGCCCGACCAGTTTTGCAGAGCCGGCATCAGCATGAAACTCACGATACCGCGAGAACCACATGGTGATCAGACTCGCCAGCATACCAAATACCAGTTCCAGGACCGTTGCCACCGCAAAATAGACCAGCGGATTGCCATTACCGTTCTCTTCAGAATCCCGGTCAGAGGACATAAAACCGGAAGCCAGCTGGGCAATGATACGGGAAATAAAGATGACAAAGGTATTCACAATCCCCTGAATCAGCGTCATGGTCACCATATCACCGTTTGCGATATGACTGATTTCATGGGCCAGCACGGCTTCGGCTTCATCGCGGTTCATATTTTGTAAAAGACCGGTCGAGACCGCCACCAGAGAGGCATTCCGGCGTGCACCGGTAGCAAACGCATTAATATCGGGTGCATGATAAACCGCGACCTGCGGCATGGCGATGCCGGCGGCGCGCGCCTGCTGTGCCACCGTATTCATTAACCAGTTTTCGGTTTCATTGCGCGGTTGTTCAATAACTTCACCGCCTACAGAACGTAATGCCATCCATTTAGACATCAGCAGCGAAATAAACGAACCGCCAAAACCAAACAGGCCCGCCATGATCATTAGCCCCTGTACACTGGCGGAGCGGATGCCCGTCAGGCTCAGTATGAGTCCGAACACCAGCATGACGGCCAGGTTCGTTAGCAAAAATAGCGCGATACGCATCATAAACGTTTATTTTCCTCATTATTTACGCAGGTTATCTGCCCCATATCCTATGTGCATTAGCGGGCATTTCAAGCGGCGATTGAGTGTAGCTCCCTGAAAAGACATAACTTTACATTCTGACAGACATATTACGTCAATACTCCCGTCGTTCCTGACAATACACGGGTGAAGTCGTCGTTATTTTTATCTTTGCCAGACGGTTTACGGGCGTCTTACCTGCCCTTCCGTAAAACGTTATCCGTGATAGCCTGTCTCTTCTGAGAGGCTTTACCCGGGGCAGACGTTACTGCCCGAAGCAGCCCTGATTAACCGTCACCCACGGCCGCCCCCGCGAGCACTTAACACCACGACAGGTATTTCGTTACCGCACGTGTCACTCCGGAAAAGCGTTACTGACTGCCAGTAGTCCTTCATAACAATCACTGATAACACAGGGAGCCTCTTGTTAAAGTCACCGCAGGATTTTTCGTTGACCGGTAAATCCCCCAGGCGTTAACGCCCGGGAACTGCCCTGATTAATCGTCATCTACGGCCGCCCCCGCGAGCACTTAATATCACGGCAGGTATTTCGTTACCGCACGTGTCACTCCGGCAAAGCGTTACTGACTGCCAGTAGTCCTTCATAACAATCACTGATAACACAGGGAGCCCCTTGTTAAGGTCACCGCAGGATTTTTCGTTGACCGGTAAATCCCCTAACAGGCGTTAATGCCCGGGAACTACCCTGATTAATCGTTACCCACGCCCGCCCCCGCGATCACTTAATATCACGGCAGATATTTCGTTACCGGACGTTTCATCAGGGCCGGGGACGGCGCTGATTACCTTCCCTGCTCCCCGCTTATCATGTCCCCGGGGCTAAACCGGTCATACTGAGGGCTGTCAGCAGACGAATATTAACTTCCCTGTGGTTTCGTTCCGGAAACTAAAGGCGGCATTAACAGGGGCACAATAGCCGGAGTATGATGGAATACGGGAGCCGGCATTGGGGAAATCGGGTCAGGCGGGTAGTGATGTTACCGGTACAGCGATAACAGAAATAAGTGAGGCGGATCCGACGATAACAGGACCAGAAATGCAGCCGTCGCTGTGGCCAGGCACCACTGAGCAGAACCAGGCCGACGGCCGATGATGTCACGACTAAAAGCAACGGACCTGTTTCCTGTGACTTAACCGGTATCATCAGCCTGCTGACCCGCCAGTGAGTGCAAAAAACTATCGCCGGACTGTCCCTGGTTCCTGCCCTTTCTTCCCGGAACCGAACGGGCTCTGAGAATATAAAAAAAACACCGGATAACCGGTGTTTTTTCAGGCTGACTGCGCTTACTCGCTCGCTTTGGTCGCAGGTGATGCGTCTTCAAGCTGCGCAAGATCGTTGGCAATATCCACCGTCTCATCCAGGTAAGGATCAGGTTCTTTGTAGTCTTTTGGCAACTGATCAAGACTCGCCAGCGGTTTCTTACCTTCTGCCTGCAGACGGGCATTAATGCGGTCCAGACGCAATGCATCATCTTCTTTGTTTTCTTTATCACGCTTAGCATAATTCAGAGAAACAATATCAATTTTGTCCTTCATACTATCGAACCGCTTAATATCCTGCAGGATGTACTGGAATTCGCGATCTTTAGCGATACGGGCATTATGATCGGCCAGCAGTGCCGGCAGATAAGGCTTCAGGTCACCGTATTTCTGGTATTTAGCCGCCGGGATGCTATCCCATGGCAAGGCATTATCTTCGTACTTTTCACCGGTTTTTACCGTTTCAACACCGGTCGGCATCAGCAGATCCGGGGTAACCCCTTTCAGCTGGGTACTGCCACCGTTGATACGGTAGAATTTCTGGATGGTGTACTGGACAGAGCCCAGGGCAGGCCATTCAGGGCGCAGCATCTGGTCATAGATACGGTTCAGTGAACGGTATTGCTGGACGGTCCCTTTACCGAAGGTCGGCTCACCGACAATCAGCGCACGGCCATAATCCTGCATTGCGGCTGCAAAAATTTCAGATGCCGACGCACTGAAACGGTCGACCAGAACCACCAGCGGGCCTTTATAGTAGACAATGCCATCGGTATCACTGTCCTGACGGATCTTACCGGTATTATCACGCACCTGGACGACAGGTCCTGACGGGATAAATAACCCGGAAAGTGACACCGCTTCTGTCAGTGCCCCGCCACCATTGGTGCGCAGATCAATAACAATGCTGTCAACATGCTGTTTTTCCAGTTTCTGCAACTGGATCTTCACATCATCGGTCAGGCCGACATAGAATCCGGGAATATCCAGCACACCGACTTTATGCGTGCCCACGTTGTGCACAGACATCTGCACGGCACGATCTTCCAGACGGATCTTTTCGCGCGTCAGGGTGATGATGCGGGTTTTAGTCCCCTTACCGGCCGGTAGAATCTCCAGGCGAACGCGGCTGCCCTTAGGTCCCTTGATTTTCTCAACCACATCATCAAGGCGCCAACCGATAATATCTTCCATCGGTTTGCCTGGCTCACCAACGGCAACAATACGGTCACCGACCGACAGCAGTTTACTCCGTGCCGCAGGACCGCCGGCAACCATCGAGTTGATCATGACGGAATCATCATCGTCAGACTGCAGAACCGCACCGATACCTTCCAGAGAAAGGCTCATTTCGGTATTAAATTGTTCGGTGTTGCGTGGCGACAGATAGTTAGTATGTGGATCTATCTGATGCGCGAAAGCATTCATCGCCATCTGGAACACATCTTCACTGTTGGTTTGTGTCAGACGACGAATGGCAAATGTATAACGCCGGGTCAGCGTTTCCCGGATTTCCGCCTCGGTCTTACCGGCCAGCTTAAGATTCAGCTCGTCAAATTTGACGCGGGCATCCCACAGACTGTTCAGTTCAGCCTCTGAGACCGGCCACGGTGCCTTGCTGCGGTCCAGGTTGATGCTGTCATGCCCGGTAAAGTCCATCGGGCGCTTCAGGACTTCCAGTGCATACTCATAACGTTCAAAGCGACGTTTCTGCGAAAGATTGAACAGATCGTAGAAAATATCCAGTTTACCGGTTTTAAGCTCATCCCCGACCGTTCCTGCTTTGTCAGAAAATTTAGCAATATCGGACGCCAGTAGCACGTTATGGTTGTAGTCCAGCATGTTCAGATAGCGATCAAAGATTTTTTCTGAAAAAGCACTGTTCAGGTCGATCTGCCGGTAGTGGGATTGCGTGAAACGCGTAGTCACACGTTCACTGACCGTCACATGCTGAGGTTCCTCATGCAATACCGGGATCTGATCTTCGCGGGTAATGGTATCTGACGCGAAGGTCTGGCCTGCAAAAAGCAGGCCAGCAATCATACTTAACTTAAAGGTGTTCATGCCCTGGTCATTCTCCGTTTCAGAACTGCAAGTGTTCTGCGCGTACTATCATTGCCATGCCGGATGCAAGCTGAACCCGAACACCCTCTTTTGATACTTCAAGGACAGTGGCATCCATTGCGTTTTGCCCGGCCTTGACTTTAATAGGCTGGCCTGCGTGCAGTGCAGAAGTATCTGTTACCGGTTTCAGCGGTGCTGCAGCCGGTTTGGCTGAACGAGGGGTAGCAGATTTCTTAGCATTATCGCGAGGTTTGCGTGGCGCATCTGCCGATGGGGTCGCACGGGATGCTGCTTTACGTGGCTTACGGGGTTCGCTGTCGGTTTCACCATTTTCCGCTTTACGGACACGCTGCTGTGCGCGGTGGGCCTGTACACGGGCTTTGGCTTCTTCCAGCTGTTTACGTGCGTGCTCGACATGTTGCTCATCAAGCTCACCGCAGGCGTTGCCATCCAGGTCAACGCGTTTCGCACCGGCTTTGATACCGTGCAGGTAACGCCAGCTGGAGGTATATAAGCGCAGTGCTGAACGCAGCCGGGTTTTACTGATCTGCGATTCTGCCGGTACACGTTCAACAATATCCTGAAAAATACCGATTTTCAGGGGCTTCGCTTCACCTTCAATGCAGAAACATTGCGGGAAACTCTCGGCCAGGAAGGCGATGACTTCTTTACTGCTATTCAACTTAGGTTGATTTTCCATGAAATTTCCTGATTACAACGGTTTTGCCGACCAACGCGGACATGAACAGGCGTCATTATAATGACAACGTTGCTAAATGCTATGCATCCTGTCAATTAGCTGCCGTTCTGTTGCAAAAATCTTTCGATTTCTGTCCCGGGCAGTGCCGCCGACAGGCTTTCGGCCAGCTGACACAGCCCTTTTTCGTCTTCCGCATCGAAGCGGTCATATTCCGTACTATCGATATCCAGTACTCCAATCACCCGGCCATTAACGGTGACCGGCAAGACGATTTCAGAATTACTGGCTGCATCGCAGGCAATATGACCGGCAAATGCATGGACATCTGCCACCCGTTGAACCGCATTTTCGGCCACAGCCGTGCCGCAGACCCCCCGGCCGACAGGAATACGCACGCAGGCAATTTTTCCCTGGAACGGTCCGAGTACCAGTGTGTCAGGTTCACTCAGCAAATAAAATCCGGCCCAGTTAACCCCTGACAACCGCTCAAACAGTAAGGCACTGCAGTTTCCCAGCAGGGCCAGGAATGATGTTTCACCGGAGGTCAACGCGTTGAAATCCCGGTTAAGCTCATCATAAAATGCTTGTTTGCTCATAGACCAACCATATACATTAACAAAGTATTACTTTCTTCCGTATGTTTCTGAATAGCACAAAAACATACACAGGCATAATGAATCAATAGCAGAGTTACTATACTCTTAGCAATCCGTTGTCCGGGAAATCTCTTCACTATCGTCCGCAGTAATATAGCAGACTACCCCTGGGATAATTCAGGATTTTTAACAACTCCACCGGATAACCATAAATTTCGTTTATGAAAATTAACACAATCAGGCCGGCATTATCCCCTGTCGCCGCCCACCGGTGCCCTCAATGTGATCTGGTTTTCAACCTGTCACCGTTAAATGCGCACGAAAGTGCTTACTGCCCCCGGTGTCTGGCTAAAATTGTCAGCGGCAATGCCTGGCCCCTCTCCCGTCTGGTGATCCTGGCCATTGCGATGATGATCCTGATGCCATGTGCTTTCAGCTGGCCATTGATCAGTATCCGTTTGCTGGGCATGAATATCAATGCCAGTGTGCTCGGGGGCATTTATCAGATGGTCTCTGCCGGCAATGTCCTCACCGCGGCAATGGTCACTTTCGGTGCGATTGGCGCCCCCGTCACCCTGGTACTGGCCATTCTCTATCTGCGTATCGGTCACTGGCTTGGCATGAATCTGCGGCCGGTCTTACTGATGCTGGAAAAACTGAAAGAATGGGTGATGCTGGATATTTATCTGGTCGGGATCGCCGTTGCCGCCATCAAGGTGCAGGATTACGCCGCACTGAATGCCGGCTACGGGTTGGCTGCTTTTATTACACTGACCGTACTGAGCCTGCTGACCCTGATCAATCTGAACCCTCAGTCACTGTGGCAAACGTTTTACCCGCAAACGCCCGTCGCTGCCGCCCCGGATAAGATAAGCATCTGTCTGCATTGCCATTTCAGCGGGTTACCCGATCACCGTGGCCGTTGCCCGCGCTGCCATACGCCGCTGGATAAACGTCGCCCCTACAGCTTACAGAAGACCTGGGCGGCACTGATTGCCTCGATTGTGCTGCTTTTCCCGGCCAACCTGCTACCGATTTCGGTGATCTACCTCAACGGCTCTCAGCAGGCCGATACGATCTTTTCCGGTATTTTATCCCTCGGCGCCGGGAACCTCCCGGTGGCGATGGTGGTATTTATCGCCAGTATTCTGGTGCCGTTCAGTAAAGTTTTAATTATGATTTCTCTGCTACTCAGTATCCATTTTCGCTGTGTTCAGGGGCTGAAAACGCGGATCCGCCTGCTCAGAGCCATCAAATGGATTGGCCGCTGGTCAATGCTCGATCTGTTTGTCATTTCGCTGACGATGTCACTGGTCAATCGTGACCAGTTATTAGCTTTTACTATGGGGCCGGCCGCTTTCTATTTTGGCTCCGCCGTTATACTTACCATACTGGCCGCCGAATGGCTTGACAGTCGATTACTCTGGGACGCCCATGCAACAGGAAACGCCGAATATGCCGATTAATTCAGCGGTGACAAAGAAACGCAAGATCTCCCCCTTCTGGTTACTGCCGCTGATTGCCCTGCTGATCACTGGCTGGCTGTTGTGGCAAAACTATCAGGACCGGGGAACGACCATTACCATTAATTTCCAGTCTGCGGACGGTATTGTCCCGGGGCGCACGCCAATCCGCTATCAGGGGGTGCAGATTGGTACGGTCGAAGGGATTATCCTGAGCGATGATTATCGCACCATCCGCATTCGGGCCAGCATCAAGAACGATATGAAAGATGCGTTGCGCCAGAACACCAAATTCTGGCTGGTCACACCGCAGGCTTCACTCGCCGGGGTTTCCGGACTGGATGCCCTGGTCGGCGGAAACTATATCTCGATGATGCCGGGCGACGGTAACCGTCAGGAAAACTTTACCGCGCTCGACTCTCAGCCCCGCTTCAGTACCAACACCACCGGTTTGTTACTGCATCTGAATGCACCGGATCTTGGCTCACTCTCCACCGGCTCTGTGGTCTATTACCGCAAAATCCCGGTCGGTAAGGTGTATAACTACAGCATCAATAATGATAATCACGGTGTCGTCATCGACCTGCTGATTGAACGCCGCTACAGCTCGCTGGTGAAAAAGGATAGCCGGTTCTGGAATGTGTCAGGCGTTGACGCAAGCTTCAGCCTCAGTGGCGTAAACGTAAAAATGGACAGCCTGCCGGCCCTGATCAATGGCGCTATTGCCTTTGATTCACCGTCGGACAGCCAGCCTGCCCGTGCCGATGACCGTTATCAGCTTTATCCGAATCTGGCAGAGAGCCACAGAGGGGTAAAAATTCAGCTGGATCTGCCGGATGGCAACAATCTGACGGCCGGATCTACCCCGCTGATTTATCAGGGCTTACAGGTAGGTACCCTGACCCGTCTGAACCTGGCTGATCCGCAACATGTCAGCGGCGAACTGATTATTGACCCTTCAGTGGCCGGACTGATGCGCAGTGAAACACGTATCGAACTGCATAGCCCGAAACTCGGCCTGACGGATACCTCACTCAGCAGTCTGCTGACCGGAGATACCCTCGAACTGGTGCCTGGAGGGGGACAGCCGCAAACGCGTTTCAGTGTCTATCCCGCCACCCAGACTCTGATGCATACCCCGGGCAGCCTGAACATCCGTCTGAAGGCCTCCGACAGTTATGGCATTGCTCCGGGTCAGCCCGTGGTGCTGAATGGTGTCACTATCGGGACGGTCTCCGAACGGCAACTGACCAATGACGGGGTCAGTTTTATCGTCTCCATCGCGCCGGATTATCGCCGCTTTGTCCATGGCAACAGTAAATTTGTTGCCGACAGTCAGATCCGCGTGAATGTCAGTCCGGACGGTATCCAGATGGTCGGTGCTACCCCGGGCCAGTGGCTGCAGGGAGGCATCCGGCTGGAAGCGGGTGACCGTGGGGCTCCGGCGGCCAGCTATCCGTTGTATGCCGATGCCGGTAAAGCCGCCGAAGGTGTGACCGGTGATAACCCTTCCACCACTCTTACACTGACGGCCAGCAGCCTGCCGGATATCCAGGCCGGGTCGGTTGTGCTTTACCGCCGCTATCAGGTCGGCGAAATTGTGGCCGTGACCCCGCATGCCGATAACTTTGAGGTGGCGGTACATATTTCCCCGGCATACCGTAAGCTGATCACCCGCGATACCGTGTTCTGGGCTGAGGGCGGAGCCCGCGTGCAGATCAATACCAGCGGTATTACCGTGCAGGCGACCCCGCTTAACCGGGCCCTGAAAGGGGCGATCAGCTTCGATAACGTACCGGGCGTCGTACATCAGCAGGGGCAGACACGTACCCTGTTCCCTTCAGAGACAGCCGCCCGCGCCATCGGCAGTCAGATCACCCTGAAGACCTATGACGCCAGCAAACTCTCCAACGGAATGCCCATCCGGTATCTGGGCATTACTATCGGTCAGATAGAATCCCTGTCTCTGAGTGCCGATAATAACCAGGTGCTGGCAAAAGCCGTGTTGTACCCGGAGTATGTGAACGATTTTGCCCGGACCGGCAGCCGGTTCTCGGTGATCAGTCCCGAGATCTCATCCACGGGTGTCAGTCATCTGGATTCCCTGTTACAACCTTACGTTAACGTGGATCCGGGTAAAGGCGCATCAATGCGTACCTTCGAACTGCAGCAATCAACGATCACCGATTCACGGTATCTGAACGGGAAAACCTTCTTCGTCGATGCGCCGGAAGCCGGTTCGCTGACCATCGGTACGCCGGTTCTGTTCCGTGGTGTGGAAGTCGGGACGGTCACCGGTACCTCACTGGGAGCCATGGCAGACCGGGTACAGATTGCGATGCGTATCAGCCAGCACTATCAGTATCTTGTACGCAATAATTCTGTGTTCTGGCTGGCATCCGGCTACTCGCTGAACTTCGGTTTAACCGGCGGTGTGGTAAAAACCGGGACCTTCCAGCAATTTATCCGCGGCGGCATTCAGTTTGCTACCCCGCCAACGGTACCGCTGGCACCGGAAGCCACAGCCAGCAAGCATTTCCTGCTGCTGAGTGAGGCACCGAAAAACTGGCAGCAATGGGGGACTGCAATCCCCCGCTAAGCCGGTGTGATGATAACGGGAAGCAGCGCTTCCCGTTATCATGTTACACTGCGGCATTATTTTCTGACGGAACTCCGCTGTGTCCGATTCATCCCTTTTTTTACCTGACGATTTCCTGGCGCAGATGCAACAACTGCTCGGTGACGGGGCATCTTTTGAAGATTTCAAAACCTATTGCCGGTTACCGCTGCGCCGCAGCATTCGCGTTAATACCCTGAAAATCTCTGTCGCTGCATTTCTGGATAAGGTCGCCGGTTATGGCTGGCAACTGACGCCGGTTCCCTGGTGTGAAGAGGGATTCTGGATCACCCGTGAAGATGAATCCCTGCCACTGGGCAGTGTGGCTGAGCATCTCAGCGGACTGTTTTATATTCAGGAAGCCAGCTCAATGCTGCCGGTTTCCGCCCTGTTTGCCCATTGTGAACGCCCTCAGTCGGTTATCGATATGGCGGCCGCTCCCGGTTCCAAGACCACCCAGATCGCTGCACGAATGGGCGACGATGGTATGATCCTGGCGAATGAGTATTCGGCCAGTCGGGTCAAAGTACTGCACGCAAATATCAGTCGCTGCGGTGTCACCCGTGCGGCTATCACACATTTTGATGCCGCCGTCTTCGGGCCGGCCTTGCCGGAGTATTTTGATGCTGTACTGCTGGATGCCCCCTGTTCAGGCGAAGGGGTTATCCGTAAAGATCCGAAGGCCCTGAAAAACTGGAGCCCGCAGAGCTGTGAGCAGATAGCCGGCACTCAGCAGGGACTCCTGGAAAGTGCTTTTCAGGCCCTGAAACCGGGAGGAACACTGGTCTATTCGACCTGCACCCTGAACCGGCTGGAAAACCAGCAGGTGATCGACTCACTGCTCGCCCGTTATCCGGATGCGGCAGAAGTTGTCCGGCTTGATACCCTTTTCCCTGGCGCAGAACAGGTCGCCACCCCGGAGGGTTATCTGCATGTCTTTCCGCAGATATTTGACAGTGAAGGTTTCTTTGTTGCCTGCCTGCGCAAAACCGGCAGTGTTCCTCCGCTGCCGGCACCGACTTATAAAGTCGGCAAATTCCCGTTTTCCCCGTTATCCCGTAAACAGGCAGAAGAAGTACGTCAGCTGGCGGCCGCTTCCGGGCTTATCTGGCCGGCAGACCTGGAACTCTGGCAACGGGATAAAGAAATCTGGCTTTTTCCTCAAGCGACCGTCCCTTTGTTTGGCCGGATCCGCTTTTCGCGTATCGGAGTGCGGCTGGCAGAAACGTTTGCCAAAGGTTACCGCTGGCAGCATGAGGCGGTGATCGCGCTGGGAAACCCTGACCATTCACTGATCTACACCTTCTCTGATGAAGAAGCAGAAGAGTGGTATCGGGGACGGGATATTCATCCTGACGGTCCGTTACCGGGTAATGAAATGCTGGTGATGCATCACGGACAGCCACTGGGCCTGGCTAAAAAGGTCGGCAACCGGATTAAAAACAGCTATCCGCGGGATTTAGTCAGGGACGGACGTCTGTTCCGCTGACAGTGCCGAAAAAAAGACCGGACACAACTCCAGTGACCGGTCCAGGGAAATGGCTCAGAGAGCCGTGCGCTAAAAAATGATGAGCGGTAACCTATGGCAGTTGCATGGGTTAGTATCAGTAATCATAGTTCAGATCCTGATAATTTCCAGCGCCCCCCTTTTTCAGGCCATCCGGGCAGTCAGTTAATGACCGCACAGCCCGCCGGCTTTATCAATCAGCGGCTGCAGGCTCATCTTTTGCCCGCTGTGTGCTTTATCGTCCAGCACCAGCGGCGCAATAGACTCCCCGCTCGCCAGTCCCTGACTGACTTTCTGTTCCGCCTTTGCATTCAGCGGATAGTTCATCAGAGTGGATGGATTGATCGCAAATAACGACCCATCTTTTTCACAGGTCAGCATGATTTCTTCGCGGTTAAGCGGCCAGGTGGCCTTTCCGGTTTCAAAACGACTCACGGTGATGACCTGGGTCGCCAGCACAGGCGTGCTCAGTGCCAGCAGCAGCCAGGGTAATTGTTTCTTCATTTCAGTCTCAGCCTTTAATATCACATAATAAAACAGAATCAGCCCGGTGACAGTGTAGCAAACAGGCTGACGACCGCGATGGCGCCCAGCGCCAGTCCCATTTCGGCCTGTGTCAGACGAATAAACCGGCGCCGACTCTCTGCCGGAGAGTGCCTGAACCGGGGAACCAGCCAGTAGCGATTCAGTAATGCCAGCGTCACCATACCCGCCACCAGCACACTCTTAACCAGCACCCCCGTTAGCCAGAACGAAAAATGTCGGGGGATCCCGGAGATTAGCAGGGTATTACTTACGCCACTGAGAATAACCAGCGCGACCGCCCAGTGACCATAGCGGGAGAATTTCATCATGGTTAAAACGGCCGTGTTATCTTGCGGGTCCCGCTGTCCTTGCTGCATCAGCAATAAGAGCGGATACAGGCCGCCACACCAGAAAGCGGCGGCGAGCACATGCAGGCTCTGGCTTACCTCTCCTGCCACACCACGCCAGCCATCATGCATCGCGGCATGGCCTGTCATTGCTGTCAGGATCAGTTGCAGTATCAGGGTGACCAGCAGCAGATAACGGGCGGCCTCCCCGCCGGCCCGCAACAGCATGACCGACACGGCGGCAAGGATCATCTCCGGCAGCCAGGCATGGCCGAAACGCGTACCCGCCACCGCTGACCAGATATCAGGCTGACTAAGGGCGGTAATTTCACCGCTCATCATGACCGTCTGCAGTGCAAACAGGGCGATGGCAGAGAACAGTGCCACCCCTGCACTGCTCCGCAGGGCTGGCGATAAGCGTTTTTCCAGGCGGTTTCTGTAACCGGCTGGCGTCAGCAGCATCAGATATGTCAGACATCCGGTCAGCAGCAACAGACTACTGAAATGAAAAAATCGCAGCAAAATGTTTAAAAAATTAGTCACCGTCACTCCGGCTACGGGGTGTAATGAAGCTATAATAACCTGTCTGTATCCACGGATAAAATTCGTTTTTACTGCCTGAGACACCGGATCCCACAGGTAATTTGCCGCCGGTGCGCCGGTTTTCGTCAGGAACACGCTGCTGCCCTGTGCGTATCGGCTTTGCGGAGGCAGGAAAGGGTTGATCGCCCCGACAGAAAACATTATTTTTGCGGCTGATAACATGGAGTCTACGATGAGCTTTAATTTAGCCCTACTCAGTGCAGAAGAAAAAGATCGCATTAATACTGACTTAGCCGCCTCCGGCGTGGCGTTCAAAGAGCGCTACAATATGCCGGTAGTCGCAGAGATTGTTGAGCGGGAACAGCCGGAAGCCCTGCGTGAATATTTCCGGCAGCGGCTGGGCGTTTATCGTCAGACGGCGCTGACCCTTTCCCGCCTGCCTTACGAACCTAAACAGAGAAGCTGATGTTCAGGGTCATTGATACGGAAACCTGTGGGTTAGAGGGCGGCATTGTTGAAATTGCGTCGATAGACGTCATCGACGGAAAGATGATGAACCCGATGAGCGATCTGGTCTGTCCTGACCGGCCCATCAGCTCCCGGGCGATGGCTATCCATCGGATAACCCCGGCAATGGTTGCCGGAAAACCCTATATTGAGGATGTCATCGGTCGTTATCAGGGAAGCCCCTGCTACGTGGCACATAATGCCAGCTTTGACCGCCGGGTGCTGCCTGAAATGGGCGGCGAATGGCTGTGCACGATGAAAATGGCACGGCAACTCTGGCCGGGCCGGAAATACGGTAATCAGGCACTGCGCCACAGTCTGCAACTTGATGTGACGCCACCTGCCGGACTGCATGCCCACAGAGCCCTGTATGACTGTTATGTCACCGCGGCACTGCTACTGCGCATTATGGAAGAGTCAGGCCAGCAGTTAACTGGCCTGCGTACGCTGTCTCAGCCCGCCTCCCGGGACGTGGCCGCCGATATTTTCCCGTTCGGGAAGTACCGGGGTCAGCCGGTCGCCCTCATTGCACGCAAAGATCCCGGCTATTTACGCTGGATGCTGGATAACCTGACAGATCTGCGTCCGGCGTTTCGCCAGACGCTGCAACGCTATCTGAAAGGACAACCCTGAGCCCTCAGTGGCCCAGAGTGCCCTCCGCCAGCCCCAGCAGGAATGCCATTTCCAGCGCAATATCTTCATAGGCTTTAAAACGGCCTGACTTCCCGCCGTGACCTGCCTCCATATCGGTCAGCAGCAATAACAGCCGATCATCCTGTTTAATCTCACGGAGTTTTGCTACCCATTTGGCGGGTTCCCAGTATTGCACCTGTGAATCATGCAGTCCGGTGGTCACCAGTAAATGCGGATAACTGGCCGGGGCAATATTATCGTACGGGCTGTAGGCGCGGATGGTCGCATAATCTTCCGCCCTGTTCGGGTTACCCCATTCATCATATTCACCGGTGGTCAGCGGAATACTCTCGTCCAGCATGGTGGTCAGCACATCCACAAACGGCACCTGTGCAACAACGCCATGATAGAGCGACGGTGCCTGATTGATCACCGCGCCCATCAGTAACCCGCCTGCACTGCCGCCCATAGCGTAGCAGCGGGTAGCCTCCCCGTACCCCTGCGCCAGCAACTGCCGGGTGGCACCGGTAAAATCGCTGAAGCTGTTCTGTTTATTGGCCAGACGTCCGGCGTCATACCAGGCCTGTCCCAGCTCCCCGCCGCCACGGATATGTACCAGCGCATAAACGAAACCACGGTCCAGCAGGCTCAGACGACTGCTGCTGAAATCTGCCTCCATACTGCTGCCATAGGCCCCGTACCCGTATACCAGTAACGGATTTTTACCTGGTGAGAACAGGGATTTCCGATAAACCAGGGAAACCGGAATACGACAGCCATCTTCCATGGTCAGCCACAGATATTCACTTTGATAGTGTTCACTGCTGAAGCCTTTGACCGCCGATTGTTTCAGGATCTGGCGTTCACCGCTGTCCAGATCCAGCTGATAAGTGGTGGCCGGGGTGGTCATCGACGAGTAACCGTAACGTAATTGTGAGGTTTCCGGTGACGGGTTATACCCAAGCCAGGCTACCCGCGTAGGGTCATCGAAGGTAATCTCCCGTGTTTCATCCCGAAAGCGGTGATACTGTGTCAGGCAACTCAGTCCATTTTCACGTTCCCCGGTGACCAGCCAGTCACGGAAGATCTGAAAATCTTCCAGCACCCGATGTTCACGGGCAGGCAGCAAGGTTTGCCAGTGTGATTCCTGAGGTGTCGCCTCTTCTGCCATAAACAACGCAAAGTTGATCCCTGCCGAATTTGAACGGATATAAAAATGGTTCTGATAGTGGTCAAGGTCATACTCATGGTCTTCCCGGCGCGGCAGGAAGCAACGGGCGGGTGCGGACGGCTGTCCTGCATCCACCAGCCAGATCTCGCTGGTCGTCGTGCTATCGATAATGATTTCAATAAACGCTTCGGACGTGGTTTTCCCCAGGCTGACATAAAAACTATCATCCGATTCCTCATACACCAGCTGGTCATCGGTGACCGGGGTATCGGTCTCGTGACGCCACACCTGCCACGGCAAAAGTGTGTCGGGATCCTGCCGGACATAGAATAAGGTTTTGCCGTCATTGGCCCATATCAGCGAAGGCGACACCCCGGTCAGTACCTCCGGCAGCCAGCAGTTTTGCTGTAAATCATACAGGCGGATCTCATACTGACGTCGGGACAGAAAATCTTCAGCCACCGCCATCAGCCGGTTATCAGAGGTAATATCCAGCGCCCCGAGATTATAAAACGGATGATTTTTCGCCCGCTGATTACAGTCAATCAGACATTGCCAGTCCGGCTGTAATCCCTCTTCATCGGCCGCACGGAACCAGAGTGGATACTCCCCCCCTTTTTCGTAGCGCTGCTGATAAAGATAACCATTCTTGCAATAAGGCACCGAGTGATCCTTTGGCGGGATCCTGGACACCATTTCTTCATAAAGTTTCCGCTCCAGCGGCGCCACGTCGGATAGCTGTTGCCGGCAGTAGCTGTTCTCAGCCTGCAGATAAGCCAAAACGTCAGGATCCGAGCGCTCGTCATCCCTGAGCCAGTAATAATTATCGACACGGGTTTCGCCATGAAGGGTCATGGTATGGGGGTGTTTCGCTGCTTTAGGTATTGTCATTCTCTTTTCCTGGTCATCGTATGGCCTGTCCACCGGGGCCAGCCATTCAGGGAGGGTCCCGGGCTGCGTGTGACTGGCTATGACGGTATCATTCTGGCGATTTCTGCGCGCCGCCGGGTGCCTGTCTGCCCGTTTATGTGACAACGTCACCTGGATACGCACGGCCCTCTGCTGCTGAATGTAGCATTATAAAAAAGAAATCGCCCGTTAATGCCTGCGCAATCGTTTTCGTTTATACTGCCCGCCGTGTTTATGATCAGATTTAATGGGTGGAACAATGGTAACTCTTGGCACGGCACTGCGTCCTTCAGCTACGCGCGTAATGTTATTAGGCTCAGGTGAACTGGGAAAAGAAGTGGCGCTGGAATGCCAGCGACTGGGAGTGGAAGTGATTGCCGTCGATCGCTATGCGGATGCCCCGGCAATGCATGTGGCGCACCGTAGCTATGTCATCAATATGCTTGATGGTGCAGCACTGGCGGAGATCATCGCTAAAGAGAAGCCGGATTATGTAGTACCGGAAATTGAGGCAATTGCCACCGATACTCTGCTGGAACTGGAACAGCAGGGACAGCGCGTGGTGCCGTCGGCACGGGCGGCAAAACTGACCATGAACCGTGAAGGGATCCGTCGTCTGGCAGCCGAAGAGCTGCAACTGCCAACCTCCGGTTACCGCTTTGCCGACAGTAAAGAGGCCTTTTTTGCCGCCGCACAGGACATCGGTTTTCCCTGTATTGTCAAACCGGTAATGAGCTCCTCCGGTAAAGGTCAGAGCTTTATTCGTGATGCTGCCGGACTAGAAAAGGCCTGGGATTATGCACAGGAAGGCGGCCGCGCCGGGGCCGGACGGGTGATTGTGGAGGCGGTTGTCGCTTTCGATTTTGAAATTACGTTACTCACCGTGCAGGCGTCAGACGGGATCCATTTTTGTGACCCCATCGGACATCGTCAGGAAGACGGCGATTACCGGGAATCCTGGCAGCCTCAGGCGATGAGCCCGGCAGCCCTGCAACGTGCTCAGACAATCGCCGCTTCTGTGGTCGGCGCACTGGGAGGTTATGGACTGTTTGGTGTGGAACTGTTTGTCTGCGGTGATGAGGTTATCTTCAGCGAAGTCTCTCCGCGGCCACATGATACCGGTATGGTAACGCTGATTTCCCAGGATCTATCAGAGTTTGCCCTGCATGTCCGTGCTTTCCTTGGCCTTCCGGTCGGCGCCATCCGTCAGTATGGTCCGGCGGCTTCCGCCGTGATCCTGCCTGAACTGAACAGTAGTGACGTCCGCTTTGCCGGGGTAGATCAGGCCCTGTCTGCCGGGGGACAACTCCGTTTATTCGGAAAACCGGAAGTGGCCGGCCGGCGTCGTATGGGTGTGGCACTGGCCTGTGCCACCACGACCGACGAAGCTGTCAGCAAAGCCATTGCCGCCGCCCGGGCGGTAACCGTCAACGGCTGATCCGCTCCCGGGGCCCGGGAGTCGCCGTCCGGCCGGAAATTTCCGGCCGGCACCTCACCCTTTCCTGCCTGCCTGCCAGTAATGGCTTGTTAAACCGTATCAGACAAATTTCTGTGTCCGCAGGGTCGCACCGGTCAGAATGCCACCCCGGCTCCGAGATTAAAGCTACTGAAGGTCTTCGTCTCTCCCGATACCTTCGGCCGGGCAATGTCATAGGACAGGTCGAGGACGATACGGTTAAGCGGGTTAATCTGCGTCCCCAGGCTTACCATCGGCACCGTTGAGCGACTTTGTTTGTGGAACATATAGGCCAGCCCTCTGTTTAACGGAGGAGTAAACACATTCAGCCAGTTAACTTCCGTTTTATTGACGGTGATCCCTGCCTGACCGTAGACACTGAAGAATTCATTAAACCGCCAGGCGGGACCTGCCAGGAATGAATATTCCCGGATGCGGGTTTTGCTCTCATAGGACTGGTACAGGCGATGATGTTCATAGTAGGTCGTGGATTTCAGGTAACTGGCTGAAACAATGAGGCTGAGCGGGGTATTCCATTCATAACGGTATTTCAGGTTAAGACCGCGCAGATTATTCACATCTGCAACCTTCGCACCGGTATAACCCAGAGAAACGCTATGCCGGGCCGCATTTACCGGCATCGTCACCAGTACGCCGGCTACCAGCGTCAACAAGACAGAGTATTTTTTCATTCGTTATCATCCATAATCCTGAATACATCAGGCCCGGCGTCGGGCTTCCTTTAACGCAGGCAATTGCTCTGGCTCTGACCGTGGTCAGGCCGGACGGGCTGGCATACTGTCACTCCCCTTACCCCGTCCGGGGATAACGCGCAATCGCTGCATTGCGCTCATTATATAAAGCTGACTCCGGGAGTCATTAGCTAACCTGCTAATAACAATGAAAATAATTTTATCGTTACCGGAGTTTCTCCGTTTAACCGGTTAACGGTGGCCCGCAGAACCGCGATCCGTATGGCGGAGGTTCCCACTGGGGCCGGTGCGGTAAAGGCGAATGACGATACCCTCAGGTCGTGGAGAACAGAACATCGTCTTCTGACTCCAGAGAAACCGAAGAGGCCGGGTCTGGCAGTCAACCCTTCGGGAGAGTCTTCATAGGCTTAAATAAAAAACGGCCTGCTTAGCAGGCCGTCAGTGAAATCATACGCAGAGGCAGATGTTATTCAAATTCGTTCCAGGAACGTCCGTCACGGGTGATCATCGCGACTGAGGCTACCGGCCCCCAGGTGCCAGCCTGGTAAGGCTTCGCACTGTCGCCATCGGTTGTCCAGGCATTGATGATGGAGTCAACCCAGGTCCATGCGGCTTCCACTTCATCACGGCGGACAAACAGCGCCTGAATGCCACGCATGCTCTCCAGCAACAAACGCTCATAAGCATCCGCCAGGTGAGATTCGTTGAAGGTTTCTGAGAAGCTGAGATCCAGTTTGGTGGTCTGCAGTTTATGTTTATGATCCAGACCCGGGACTTTGTTCAGGATCTCGATATCCACCCCCTCGTCCGGCTGCAGGCGAATGGTCAGTTTGTTCTGCGGCAGCTCTGAATAGGAATCTTTAAACAGATTCATTTCCGGATTTTTAAAATACACCACTACTTCCGAACACTTAGCTGGCAGACGTTTTCCTGTTCTCAGGTAGAAAGGGACCCCGGCCCAGCGCCAGTTATCGATATCCACACGGATAGCGGCAAAAGTCTCTGTGCTGCTGGTTTTATTCGCGCCCTCTTCTTCCAGATAGCCCGGTACTTTCTTGCCCTGTACAAAGCCCGCAGTGTACTGACCACGTACCGTTTTCTCACGGACGTTGGTTTGATCAATCGGACGTAACGAACGCAGGACTTTCACTTTTTCATCACGAATGCTGTCCGCACTGAGATCAGAAGGCGGAGACATCGCAATCATGGTCAGGATCTGCAGCAGATGGTTCTGGATCATATCGCGCATCTGACCGGCTTTATCAAAATAGCCCCAGCGCCCTTCAATGCCTACCTCTTCAGCGACCGTGATCTGTACATGATCGATCGTCCGGTTATCCCAGTTATTCACGAAGATGGAGTTTGCAAAGCGCAGCGCCAGCAGGTTCAGCACCGTTTCTTTACCCAGGTAATGGTCGATACGGAACACCTGACTCTCATCGAAATACTCGCCCACGCTGTCATTGATTTCACGCGAGGTTTCCAGTGAGGTCCCCAGCGGTTTCTCCATAACAACACGAGCCGGTTTTGCATTCAGTTTTGCCTGACCCAGGCCCTGACAGATGGCGCCAAAGGTCCCCGGCGGCATCGCGAAATAGTTGATGGTGACACGTTTTTTCTGGTCCAGCATTTTACCCAGACGGGAGAAGTGTGCGGCATCGTTCACATCCAGATTACAAAAATCGAGACGACTGCTGAGTTTATCCCACAGCGCTTCATCGATTTTTTCTTTCATGAAGGTTTCCAGTGCTTCACGCACTACTGCGACATACGCTGCTTTATCCCAGTCTGCACGGCCTACGCCGATAATGCGGGAATCGTCATGGATCTGACCGGCTTTTTCCAGCTGATACAGGGAAGGCAACAGTTTGCGGCGTGCGAGATCGCCTTTGGCACCGAAGATGACCAGATCACATGCCTGGGCCTGATGGGTTACCGCCATTCTACTCTCCTCATTGCAGAGTTACCGTCACGGTCTGCTGATAGTGCCGGTCTCTTTTCACTTTTAATTTATTTGCGTGACACTGTACTTCTTTTTAGGCCATCAGGTAAATACACAGATAGTTACCTGGTGTGTGAGTCTGTTCAGCCAGTCGGATAATCTTAACACACTGACCGCACTGAAAATTAACTAACGTACACCGCCACCTGTCGAGCGCGTCCTGTACCGGAGTTTACCATCATCCTTGCAGGGTGGCTTTCAAGGGAACACTGTTATTCCCTTTTTGAATAATAGACGAGGACATTCAATTGCGGAGAAATTGCCGTTATTTTCCATTTTTAGCGCCTGTTCCGCACGAATCCTCCCCTATCCACCGATATGTTGTACCGTATCAAAGAACTCATGCGGAAATGGAGTTGAGATAAGTACTAAGAATACTGCGCGAAATGTTAACAAAATAACAACATTTAAGCTCGAAACAGCACTTCCGGATCAGTTAGAATGTGATCCGGTTGCCCGGCGCAGACCACTCATGCTGCTTTATTCGCCAACGGAGTCTTTCATGCCAAGACGTCTCAGAAGAACCAAAATTGTTACTACCCTCGGCCCCGCCACTGACCGCGATAATAATCTGGAAAAGGTCATTGCTGCCGGGGCGAATGTTGTGCGTCTTAATTTTTCTCATGGCAGTGCCGTGGATCATCAGACACGGGCTGATAATGTGCGGGCAATTGCCCGTAAGCTCGGCCGTCATGTGGCTATTCTTGGCGATCTCCAGGGCCCTAAAATTCGCGTCTCGACCTTTAAGGATGGCAAAGTTTTCCTGAATATCGGCGATGATTTTGTGCTGGACGCCACGCTGGACAAAGGGGAAGGCAATCACCAACAGGTCGGGATAGATTATAAAGATCTGCCACGGGATGTGGTGCCTGGAGATATCCTGCTACTGGATGATGGCCGTGTGCAGCTTAAAGTGACACAGGTGAACGATGTTCAGGTCTTCACCCGCGTGACCGTTGGCGGCCCGCTGTCGAATAATAAAGGCATTAATAAACTGGGTGGCGGACTGTCGGCGGCAGCACTGACCGAAAAAGATAAAGCCGATATTCATACGGCCGCCCTGATCGGCGTCGACTATCTGGCGGTATCGTTTCCACGTACCGGAGAGGACCTGCGCTACGCACGTCAGCTGGCGGAGGCGGCAGGATGCGATGCCCAGATAGTGGCAAAAGTTGAGCGTGCCGAGGCGGTTGCCAGCCAGCAGGCCATGGACGATATTATCCTTGCCAGCGATGTGGTGATGGTGGCCCGTGGCGATTTGGGGGTCGAAATCGGTGACCCGGAACTGGTTGGTATTCAGAAAACACTGATCCGACGCGCGCGCCAGCTCAACCGGACCGTCATTACGGCCACTCAGATGATGGAATCGATGATCACGAACCCGATGCCGACCCGCGCCGAGGTGATGGATGTGGCTAATGCGGTACTGGATGGCACCGATGCGGTGATGCTCTCTGCAGAAACCGCCGCAGGACAGTACCCGGCGGAAACCGTCAGCGCGATGGCGAATGTCTGCCTGGGGGCAGAGAAGATCCCCAGTGTGAACGTCTCCCGACACCGGCTTGACGTACAGTTTGATAATATCGAAGAAGCCATCGCCATGTCAGCGATGTATGCAGCCAACCACCTGAAGGGGGTGACGGCTATTATAACGATGACCGAGTCGGGCAGAACAGCGCTGATGACCTCCCGGATCACCTCCGGATTGCCGATTTTTGCGATGTCGCGTCACCCGAAAACGCTGAGCCGGACGGCATTATACCGGGGGGTGACGCCGGTAGAGTTTAAGAGTTATACCGATGGTCTGGCTGCCGTGCATGATGCCATCACTCTGTTGCGCGAAGAAGGGTATCTGATGTCCGGCGATTTAGTCATTGTAACTCAGGGAGATGTGATGGGTGCCAGCGGGACGACAAATACCAGTCGGGTACTGCGGGTGGAATAATTTCCGGCTACCGTGCTCCACGCAACGCTAAGCGTCCGGGAGCACGGATCCTGATCAGAGACTCAGGTTCAGGCCGGGTTATAAATCCTTGCGGACATAAGGTTCAATGTCCCCTTCCCGCCGCGTTTTCAGCAGCTTCAGTATCCAGGTATATTGTTCCGGATTCGGACGAACAAAAACTTCAACCTCTTCATTCATCCGGCGCGCCAGCGTTTTATCATCGGCGTCCATCAGGTCATCCATCGGCGGGCGGACATAAATATCCAGCTGATGTGTCTTGCCGTTGTAAACCGGAAATAACGGGACGACCCGGGCGCGACAGACCTTCATCAGCCGCCCGATAGCCGGCAGGGTCGCTTTGTAGGTCGCAAAGAAATCCACAAACTCACTGTGTTCGGCGCCATGATCCTGATCGGGAAGATAATACCCCCAGTATCCCTGACGGACTGAACTGATAAAGGGTTTTATTCCGTCATTGCGGGCATGCATCCGGCCGCCATACACCCTGCGCAGACGGTTCCAGACATAATCCATTAACTCATTTTTCTGGTTATGGAACATAGCGGCCATTTTTTGGCCTTCAGAGGCCAGCAGCATCGCCGGAATATCAACACCCCAGCCATGCGGTACCAGAAAAATGACATTCTGCTGTTCATCCTTCATCTGCCGGATAATGTCATAACCATGCCACACGACGCGTTTGCGGATCGCTACCGGATTTTTGATTGCCAGTTCGGCCATCATCACCATCGCCTGGGGGGCGGTGGTAAACATCTGGTCGATGATCTGCTCACGCTCCTGTTCAGGGAGCTCCGGCAGACAGTAATGCAGATTAATACGCGCCCTGCGCCGGGCACTCTTCGCCACCCGACCAACCCATTTGCCCAATGTCCCCAGCACCGGGTCACGCACGGTCACCGGCAATAATGCCATCGTGCCTAATGCGGCTATCGCCAGCCAGTTACCCCAGTAGACGGGTTTCAGAAATGCCGGTCTGAAAACCGGAATAAATTCTTTCGCGTTTTTCTTATCATTCTTCATGCACTGACCTCTGTTTTGACCGGCTTATGATAGTGCTGAAGGGATTATTTGCAATATTCATCTGCACAAATGCAAAAAGCCGGGTAAAAATACACCGGCTTTTCAGTGAGTCACAGGATCAGTTCAGGGTTAGGCGCGACTGCCAGTCATTCACCTGTGCCAGATACGCTTTACGGGATTTACCGCTGAGACCTTCCATTTCCGGTAAACGCGCGGTCAGCGGATTGACCGCCTGGTTATTGATCCAGACCTCAAAATGCAGGTGCGGGCCGGTCGAACGTCCCGTATTACCCGAAAGCGCGATACGATCTCCGCGCTTTATCTTCTGGCCTGGTTTTACCAGCAGACGACTAAGATGCATGTAACGGGTCATATACTGCCTGCCATGACGCAAGGCTATATAGTTGCCGGCCGCGCCGCCATTCTTAGCCACCATGACTTCACCGTCACCGACGGCCAGCACCGGTGTACCTATCGGCAGGGCAAAATCCACTCCCCGGTGCGGTGCAATACGACCGGTGACCGGGTTCAGCCGGCGCGGGTTAAATCCGGATGAAACCCGATACTGTTTCACCGTCGGAAACCGCATAAAGCCCCGCGCCAGGCCCGACCCGCTCCGGTCATAATATTTGCCATCGTCGGCCCGGAACGCATAATAATCCTTACCGCCGGAACGCAAACGTACGCCGAGTAACTGGCTCTGCATCGATTTTCCGTCGAGGTTTTCCCGTGATAACAGAATGCTGAATTTATCGCCGGCACGCAGTTTACGGAAGTCCAACTGCCACTGCAGCGCCTTCACGACGGCACTGGCTTCGGCAGGGCTCAGCCCTGCTTTCTGCACACTGGCCCCGAAACTCCCCTTTACCGCGCCCTGCAGGACCGTATCCTGCCAGACACCCTTCTGGACAGACGGGGTCATAGTAAAGCCACCCCGGGCATCCCGCTCATAATTACGGGTTTCCCGGCGGGAAATTTCCCAACTCAGCGACTGTAACTGCCCCTCGGTATTCAGTGACCAGCTCAGGTTTTGGCCGACGTTCAGATTACGCAGATCCTTATCGCTGGCCACCAATGCATTGATATCCTGCAGATCGATGCCATACTGATTAAGTACGCTACTGAGGGTATCACCGGATGACACGGTATAGTCGCGGGTCGCCGGGACATCATTGTCCTCCGGCGTATCCGGCGGAACATCGTCTTCCGGAGCCGGTGTACTTTGATCTATGGGCTCACTGGCCTCCGGTAACATGGTGCGTAAGCGATCGGTATCGCTTTCAATATTCCTGACAATCGTTCCTGTGACATCAGTGGGTTCCTGATGATGATAAAACGGTGGCCGCCAGACGGCGACGGCCAGAGTCACCACGGTCAGCGACCCCAGAATAACACGATGGGGACGCGGCAAATTATTAAATGCCAGGGCGACAGAACGGGCAATCTGTTGCACTTATCTGATTTCCTTCTATGCTCCTTTCAGGCAGCTCTCATACTGGCCGGACAATTGGGACAGGAACCTGACGTAACTATCCTGTGTCAGACTGATGCCCATACCCAGAGGATCCAGCGTGCCTTTGCGGACATGAGTACCTCTGGCTACCGCATCAATGACGGCTGGCCTGAATTGTGGCTCAGCAAAAACGCATACCGCTTTCTGCTCAACCAGCTGTGTTCTTATCTGATGTAATCGCTGGGCTCCGGGCTGTATTTCCGGATTCACGGTAAAGTGGCCCAGCGGTGACAAGCCAAAGGTGTGTTCAAAATAGCCATAGGCATCATGAAACACAAAATAACCTTCCTGCGAAACCGGCGACAGGCGCTGACGGATTTGTTTATCTGTCAGCGACAGTTGTTGCCTGAATAATTTCAGGTTCGCATCCAGTTTGTCTCTGCGATCCGGCATAAGTTCCGATAATTTATCGTGAATAGCAACCGCCGACGCTTCAGCTATCTGCGGAGACAGCCAGATATGCATATTATATTCACCATGATGGTGATGACTATCAGAGTTCTCCCGGCCTGCTTCTTCGCCGTCATGGTCATGATGTTCATGTTCATGCCCGTGATCTTCGTCATCATCCCCTTTCATCAGCTGGCTTTGCACAGACGGTAACGCCGCCAGTTGCAGGGTGTTTTCCGCCGGGAGAGAAGCAGACACCGGGGTGATAAAGCTTTCCATTTCCGGCCCCACCCAGACCAGTAAGTCTGCGTTTTTTATACGTTTTACGTCAGAAGGCCGCAGTGAATATTCATGCTCAGAGGCGCCGTCCGGCAGGACCACTTCTACCGGTGTCACCCCGTCCGCGATGGCTGCAGCAATAAAGCCCAGCGGGCGGATGGAGGTCACTACCGCACTGTTCGCCATAGCCGGTAAAAATGAGCCGATTCCGGCCGCCAGCAGAGCCGGTAAATATCGCCGCTTAAAATGTAACATTTTAATTCAATCCTTCGTAGAACCGTAAGAAAGTGTGATATTATAACATAATGTTTCTGTTGCAAACTGTAAATACTATGTCTGCCTTAGTCGCACTGGATAATATCTCTGTTTCTTTCGGACAGCGTAATGTGCTCAGCCACATTTCCTTGTCCCTCGCGCCCGGACGTATTCTGACCCTGTTAGGTCCTAACGGCGCGGGTAAATCGACACTGGTTCGTATTGTGCTCGGGTTACTTACGCCGGATGAAGGCAGGATAACCCGAAGTCCCGGGTTACGTATCGGCTACGTACCACAGAAGCTTCATATCGACCCGACATTGCCGCTGAATGTCACCCGTTTTATGGCGCTATCCCCGGGCGTGAGTAAATCCGAAATACTGCCCGCCCTGGAACGGGTTCAGGCCGGTCATCTGGCCCGTTATCCTTTACAGAAGCTTTCAGGCGGCGAAATGCAGCGGGTACTGCTGGCCCGTGCCCTGCTGGGTAATCCGCAGTTACTGGTGCTGGATGAGCCCACTCAGGGCGTGGATGTGAATGGTCAGGTCGCACTCTATGATTTGATCAATCAGTTGCGCCAGCAGATGAACTGCGGCGTGCTGATGGTTTCTCACGATCTCCATCTGGTGATGGCCAGAACCGATGACGTCCTGTGCCTGAATCACCATATCTGCTGTTCCGGGAAACCGGAGGTCGTTTCACAGCATCCTGAATTTATAGCGATGTTTGGTCCGCGTGGCGCACAGGAACTGGCCATCTACCGGCATGACCATAATCACCGTCATGACCTTCACGGCAGGATCGTACTGAAAAAAGGGAACAATCACTGATGCTGGAATTACTGCTTCCGGGCTGGGCAGGTGGCATGCTGCTGGCACTGGCCGCCGGCCCGCTCGGCTCGTTCGTCGTCTGGCGCAGGATGTCCTATTTCGGGGACACGCTTGCCCACGCCTCATTACTGGGCGTCGCGTTTGGTTTACTGCTGAATATTAATCCGTACTACGCGATTATTGCCATTACCCTGTTACTGGCTCTGCTGCTGGTGCTGCTGGAACACCGGCAGCATCTGGCGATCGATACCCTGCTGGGGATTATGGCGCACAGCTCACTCTCGCTGGGTCTGGTGGTTGTCAGTCTGATGTCGAATATCCGCGTGGATCTGATGGCCTATCTGTTCGGTGACTTACTGTCGGTCACCCCGCAGGATCTCTGGCTTATCGGTACCGGCGTGGCGGTTGTGGTGGGGATCCTGCTCTGGCAATGGCGCTCACTGCTGTCGATGACTATCAGCCAGGAACTGGCTCAGGCAGACGGGATCAATTTACAACGTTGCCGTTTGTTGCTGATGCTGGTCACCGCACTGACTATCGGGGTGGCCATGAAGTTTGTCGGCGCGTTGATTATTACCTCATTGCTGATCATACCGGCCGCGACCGCACGCCGCTTTGCCCGCTCCCCGGAACAGATGGCAGGTTATGCCGTACTGTGCGGAATGCTGGCGGTTACCGGCGGAATGGCATTTTCAGCGGGTTATGATACACCGGCCGGCCCTTCGGTCGTGCTCTGTGCCGCCGCCCTGTTTGTGCTGAGTATGATGAAAAAAACGGCCAGCTAGGGCTGGCCTGCGGGCGCGTCGCCGGTGATCAGGTTTCATCCCGGACGATACTAAAATGGCGATAGGCATGTTGTGTCGCCATTCTTCCCCGGGGGGTACGCTGAATAAAACCCTGCTGGATCAGGTAGGGTTCAATCACATCTTCGATGGTTTCCCGCTCTTCACCAATCGCTGCCGCCAGGTTATCCAGTCCGACCGGACCGCCGGTAAATTTATCGATGATCGCCAGCAGTAACTTCCGGTCCATAAAATCAAACCCTTCGCTGTCAACATCCAGCATATCCAGCGCACTGCCGGTGACAACACCGCTCATCTCACCGCTGGCTTTCACTTCGGCATAATCCCGTACCCGGCGTAAAAGCCGGTTAGCAATACGCGGGGTACCCCGCGCCCGGCGGGCAATTTCCAGTGCGCCTTCACTGCTCAGTGGCAGCCCCAGACAGGCCGCACTGCGACCGACGATATGCTGCAGATCACTGACCTGGTAAAACTCCAGACGCTGAACGATCCCAAAACGGTCCCGTAACGGCGACGTCAGAGAGCCAGCCCGCGTCGTCGCACCAATCAGGGTAAACGGCGGCAGGTCGATCTTGATAGAACGTGCTGCTGGGCCTTCACCGATCATAATATCCAGCTGATAATCTTCCATTGCCGGATACAGTACCTCTTCCACCACCGGCGACAGCCGATGGATCTCATCGATAAACAGCACATCATGAGGTTCCAGGTTGGTCAGCATCGCCGCCAGGTCGCCGGCTTTTTCGAGCACCGGTCCGGAGGTGGTCCGCAGATTCACGCCCATCTCATTGGCAACAATATTGGCCAGAGTGGTTTTCCCGAGCCCGGGAGGCCCGAAAATCAGCAGGTGATCCAGTGCATCATTACGCATTTTGGCAGCCTGGATAAAAATTTCCATCTGCTCACGGACCTGCGGCTGCCCGACATACTCTCCGAGTAATTTAGGCCGGATAGCACGATCCAGACTCTCTTCTTCGGTCTGAGGTGTCGCAGAGATCAGTCGGTCAGCGTCAATCATAACGATCCTTATATCGCAGCACGTAATGCTTCACGGATTAATGTTTCGCAGTCAGCGCCCGGCTGACCCACCTTACTGATCATACGGCTGGCTTCCTGAGGTTTATAGCCCAGCGCCACCAGCGCCGCCACCGCTTCTGATTCCGCATCATTATTACCTGCAGGGGCCGATGAAGGTGCCGATAACTCAAAGGGGGTTTCCCCGGAGAACAGATCGCCGTGCAGACCTTTGAAACGATCTTTCATTTCGACCACCAGACGTTCCGCCGTTTTCTTGCCGACGCCCGGTAGCTTGACCAGCGCACCGATTTCCTGATGCTCAACCGCCTGAACAAACTGTTGTGCCGACATCCCGGAAAGGATAGCCAGCGCCAGTTTCGGCCCGACGCCGTTCACTTTGATCAGTTCCCGGAACAGGGTCCTCTCCTGCTTGCTGTTAAAGCCAAACAGCAGCTGTGCATCTTCACGTACCACAAAGTGGGTAAAGATGGCAGCTTCCTGATGCAGTTCCGGCAATTCATAAAAACAGGTCATTGGCATATGGACTTCATAGCCGACACCATTGGCTTCAATCAGAACCAGCGGCGGTTGTTTTTCCAGAATGAGACCCCGTAGACGACCAATCACTGTGCATATCCTTCTGTTATCTTCACTGAACAGGGTTATAACATAAAAAAGGCTGGATGAATATCCAGCCTTAATCACTGACGTGCGACAGACTCAGCGTAACCGTCCCCTCGCCATCAGCAGAGGATTCTCACTGACCCGCAGGCTGTTCTGACTGATATGGCAATGGGTAATGGCTATCGCCAGGGCATCGGCGGCATCCGCTTGCGGATTCGCAGGCAGTTTCAGCAGGTTACGGACCATATGCTGCACCTGCGATTTTTCCGCTGCCCCGGTGCCGGTGACAGTTTGTTTCACCTGCCTGGCCGCGTACTCAAAGACCGGCAGCGCCAGATTGACCGCCGCCACGATGGCGGCGCCGCGGGCCTGTCCCAGTTTAAGTGCCGAATCTGCATTCTTCGCCATAAACACCTGCTCGATGGCGAAGTAATCCGGGGAGAATTGCGTGATAATTTCGCTGACTCCCGCATAGATAAGCCGCAGTCTTTCCGGTAACTCAGTGGTATTGGTCCGGATACAGCCACTGCCAAGATACGTGAGTTGTCTGCCCGTCTGGCGGATAACACCATACCCGGTGATCCTTGACCCCGGATCGATACCCAGAATTATCGCCATACATACTCTCGCTCGGTCAACGCCTCAGACCGGTTACAGCGTCGCCGCAACCTCATCAGAAATTTCACCGTTATGGTAAACTTCCTGTACATCATCACAATCTTCCAGCATATCCACCAGACGCAGCAGTTTTGGTGCCGTTTCGGCATCCATTTCCGCTTTGGTCGACGGGATCATGGTGACTTCAGCGCTGTCTGCCGTCAGACCGGTCGCGTCCAGTGCATCACGGACTTTCCCCAGTTCTTCCCAGGCAGTGAAGACATCGATAGCGCCATCATCGTAGCTGACAACGTCTTCCGCACCGGCTTCGAGTGCCGCTTCCATTACGGTATCTTCGTCCTGGCCCGGCGCATAAGAGATCACCCCTTTCCGGCTGAACAGATAAGCGACAGAGCCGTCGGTTCCCAGGTTACCGCCGGTTTTGGTGAAGGCATGACGCACTTCAGATACCGTACGGTTACGGTTATCACTCAGACATTCCACCATGATCGCACTGCCGCCCGGACCATAGCCTTCATAAACGATGGTTTCCATGTTGGCATTGTCTTCGCCACCGGCACCCCTGGCAATCGCACGATCCATAGTGTCACGGGTCATGTTATTAGATAATGCTTTATCCATCGCCGCACGCAGACGCGGGTTGGAGGAAGCATCCGCGCCCCCCAGTTTGGCTGCAGTCACCAGCTCACGGATAATTTTGGTGAAAATTTTACCCCGTTTAGCATCCTGAGCCGCTTTACGGTGTTTGGTGTTAGCCCATTTACTATGTCCAGCCATATTAATTCTCTCACTATCTCGTTATTAGATAATCGGGTACAGCGCGCTCTGCAGAACCACAGGGACTTTATCCCGGCATCATGGCGGATCCATCAGGAATCTTTCGATAGCCTCACGGTTACTCCAGGATTTTGTCAGCACCGCCGCCTGTTCCGCAGGTAACCACTGACAGGATAAATGTTCGGTCAATGTCACCGGTAAGCCGGTGGGTAACGGTAACAAAAACCAATGCTCCTGATTATGAGTCACCCCGGGGGCATAACGGTGCCGGTAGTGGGGGAAGATCTCAAAAGTAATCTCCTGCCGGCAATCCACCAGCGGAAACCCTTCGGCATCGATATCGAGGCCTGTCTCTTCCCGCACTTCACGGCGGGCCGCCTGCGCAGGGCTCTCCCCTGGCTCCAGGCTGCCGGTGACCGACTGCCAGAAACCGGCGTCATCCCGGCGCTGTAACATCAGCACCCTGCCGGTATCCTGCGCATAAATGACGACCAATACCGAGACCGTGTGCTTATAATTTGTCATCAGTGACCGGCCGGTTCCGCGGGTTTTTTCTCTTTTTTCACTACCTGCAATGCCAGCTCTTCCAGAGCCTCCGGATTTGCTTCGCCCGGAGCATCGGTCAGCAGACAGGCAGCAGCCGTGGTTTTCGGGAAGGCAATAACATCACGGATGTTATCTGTTCCGGTCAGTAGCATGGCCAGACGATCCAGACCGAAGGCCAGACCGGCATGCGGTGGTGCACCATATTTCAGCGCATCCAGCAGGAAGCCAAATTTCTCCTGCTGCTGTGCTTCATCGATGCCCAGCAACGTAAACACAGCCTGCTGCATGCTGCCATCGTGGATACGGACCGAACCGCCCCCGACTTCATAGCCGTTGATGACCATGTCATAAGCATTCGCGATCGCTTCTGCTGGCGCAGCCATCAGCGCCTGTGGCGACAGATCACGCGGTGCGGTGAACGGATGGTGCATGGCCGCCAGGTGCCCTTCACCATCATCCTCGAACATCGGGAAGTCAACCACCCACAGCGGCGCCCAACGGGAAGTTTCGGTGATCTCCAGATCACGGCCGGTTTTCAGACGCAGCGCGCCCATGGCGTCGGCTACCACACCGGCTTTGTCTGCGCCGAAGAAGATCAAATCGCCATCGGTCGCTCCGGTACGTTGCAGGATAGCTTCGAGGATCTCTGCACTCAGGAACTTCGCCACCGGGCTCTGAATACCTTCCGGCAGCGCATCACGCTGGTTCACCTTCATCCAGGCCAGGCCTTTCGCACCGTAGTTACCGACAAATTTCGTATATTCATCAATCTGTTTACGGGTCAGCTGAGCACCGCCTGGCACACGCAATGCCGCCACACGGCCTTTGGTATCATTGGCCGGTCCGGCAAAGACAGCAAATTCAACGTCTTTCAGCAGGTCAGCCACATCTGTCAGTTCCATCGGGTTACGTAAATCCGGCTTATCAGAACCGTAACGGCGCATGGCTTCTGCGTAAGTCATCTGCGGGAAATTGCCCAGATCGACGTTGAGAATTTCCTGCCACAGTTCACGGATCATACGCTCCATGATTTCACGAACCTGAGGCGCCGTCATAAACGAGGTTTCCACGTCTATCTGAGTGAACTCAGGCTGACGGTCTGCACGCAGGTCTTCATCACGGAAGCATTTCACTATCTGGTAATAACGGTCGAAGCCGGAGATCATCAGCAATTGTTTAAACAGCTGAGGAGACTGCGGCAGCGCGTAGAACTCACCTTTATGAACACGGCTCGGCACCAGATAGTCACGTGCGCCTTCCGGTGTGGCTTTGGTCAGCATCGGAGTTTCAATGTCGAGAAACGCATTATCGTCCATAAAGCGACGTACGAAGCTGCTGATACGGGCACGGGTCTTGAAACGCTGAGCCATTTCAGGACGACGCAGGTCCAGGTAGCGATATTTCAGACGGGCTTCTTCAGAATTGACGTGGTTTGAGTCCAGCGGCAGAGGTTCAGAACGGTTGATAATGGTCAGGCCGGTAGCCAGCACTTCCACTTCACCGGTCGCCATTTCGCTGTTTTTATTACGCTCATCACGGGCACGAACCACACCTTCCAGCGAGATGCAGAACTCGTTACGCAGTTCTGACGCCAGAGAAAAAGCCTGTGCATAGTCAGGGTCGAAGAAGACCTGAACGATACCTTCACGATCGCGCATATCGATAAAAATCAGGCTTCCCAGGTCACGGCGGCGGTTTACCCAGCCGCAAAGAGTGACTTTCTGTCCTACATGGGACAGGTTGAGCTGTCCGCAATATTCTGTACGCATTACGCTATCCTTTTTGACCTTGCCGCAGCGGTCTGAAAATGTGTCCGGAGTGTGTGCCGGCAAATCAGCCGGCTACAAAATGGGGCGTATTATACTGGAAAATCTGCCCGAGGATAAGTAGAGGCGCGTGAAAGCGGTTGATTCCTCGCCATTCGGTCGCAGCCCGTTTCGCTGCCGGCAGGATCCGGGCTATTCTTGCGCGATATTTTATCTGGTCAGTCACCGAAGAAGGATGCCCCGTGAGTCTGCGCATCGGATTACCTCAATGGCAACACCCGAACTGGAAACGGGCGGGCCTGCATACTTTGGAAGAGTATGCCCGGCATTTTAACTGTGTGGAAGGGAATACCACGCTTTATGCTCTGCCGGAGGCAGAAACCGTCCTGCGCTGGAAAGCCATGACGGGAGAGGACTTCCGCTTTTGCTTTAAGTTTCCGGCCTCCGTCAGTCACCACGCACAATTACGTCACTGTGACGATTTGCTCAGTGAGTTTTTACGTCGCATGGATCCGCTCAGCGAGCGTATTGCTCAATACTGGTTACAGTTACCGGCGAGCTTCGCTCCTGCTCAGTTACCGGATTTATGGCAGTTTCTGTCTGCCCTGCCCGGGGCGTTCAGCTACGGGGTGGAAGTCCGTCATCCGGAGTTCTTTGCCCGGGGAGAGGCCGAACGGATGCTGAACCGGGGACTGGCCGATCGCGGTGTCAATCGGGTGATCCTCGACAGCCGGGCGGTACATGCGTCACCCTCCCAAACCGCAGCCGCACGGGATGCCAAAGCCAAAAAGCCGAAAGTCCCGGTTCATGCCGTACGGACCGCCGACGCCCCGATGATCCGCTTTATCGGCAGTGATGATGTCAATGATTCCGCCGCTCTGTTTTCTGACTGGTCCGCACGGTTACAGGAGTGGCAGGCAGCCCACTCGCCGCTGCTGTTTATCCATACCCCGGAGATGGGTGACGTTTTTCCGCTACTGCACCGTTTATGGCCGCAGATCCAGCCATACAGCGACGGGTTACCGCCCCTGCCCGAATGGCCGGACCAGGCGACCCTGTTCTGAGACGTGCCCGCTACAGCCCGCGATAAAAGCGCTGTTTTTATTCGCTGCAGCCTGAATTGACGCTGAGATGCGTGAAAAGTCACGCAGGTGGGTGCAGGCTGCGCCAGTTTCTGCGAGAATAGTCGTTTTCTGGACCTTGCGGATAGTGTGATGTCTGACCGTGATACCCTTTTTTCAGCACCTATTGAACGATTAGGTGACTGGACTTTTGATGAACGGGTTGCCGAAGTCTTCCCGGATATGATCCAGCGCTCAGTGCCCGGATACTCAAATATTATTTCCATGATTGGGATGCTGGCAGAACGTTTTGTCCGCCCGGATAGCCGTGTCTATGACCTGGGCTGTTCGCTGGGGGCCGCCACCCTCTCCGTCCGCCGTAACATTCACCATCCCGGGTGTGAAATTATCGCCGTGGATAACTCCCCCGCCATGGTGGAGCGCTGTCGTCGTCATATCGATGCTTTCAGGGCAGAGACACCGGTACAGGTGATTGAGGACGATATTCGTTCTGTCGATATCAGTAATGCGTCGCTGGTGGTGCTGAATTTCACTCTGCAGTTTCTTGACCCCGCAGAGCGTCTGCAACTGCTGGAAAAAATTTACCGGGGTCTGAATCCCGGCGGTGCGCTGGTGTTATCAGAAAAATTCAGTTTTGATGATCAGAAGACCGGTGAGCTGTTGTTCGATATGCACCATGACTTTAAACGTGCCAACGGTTACAGCGAACTGGAAATCAGTCAGAAACGCAGCATGCTGGAAAATGTCATGCTGACAGACAGCGTCACGACACATAAATCACGGCTGGCACAGGCCGGATTCCGTCATGCGGAACTGTGGTTTCAGTGTTTTAATTTTGGTTCACTTGTGGCTTTAAAATGATTGATTTTGGACGTTTTTATCAGCAAATCGCCACGGGGCCTCTGGCACCCTGGCTGGAAGTGCTGCCGGCTCAACTGAGCCAGTGGCAGCGTGAAAGTTTACATGGTCATTTCCGTCACTGGAAAAAAACCATTGACCACTTACCGTTGCTGACACCACAACGCCTGGATCTGGTCAACGGCGTCACGGCGGACCGCGATGACCTGACACCACGTCAGCGCCAGGGGATCGAGACGTTACTGCGCCAGCTGATGCCCTGGCGCAAAGGTCCTTTCGCGTTGTACGGCACCGATATTGATACGGAGTGGCGTTCAGACTGGAAATGGGATCGGGTACTGCCGCATATTTCCCCGCTGGAAGGACGGATGATTCTGGATGTCGGTTGCGGCAGCGGTTATCACATGTGGCGGATGCTGGGCGCCGGCGCTTCGATGGTGGTCGGTATCGACCCGATGCAGCTGTTTTTATGCCAGTTTGAGGCGGTGCGTAAACTGCTGGGTGATGACCCGCGTGCGCATCTGTTACCGGTGGGTATCGAGCAGTTACCTGAACTGAATGCCTTCGATACCGTGTTCTCGATGGGCGTACTTTACCACCGCCGATCTCCGCTGGAGCACCTGTGGCAACTGAAGAGCCAGTTGGTCAGCGGTGGCGAACTGGTGCTGGAGACGCTGGTCATCGAAGGTGATGAAAATGCGGTCCTGGTACCGGGTGAGCGATATGCACAGATGCGAAACGTCTATTTTCTGCCCTCCGCCGCAGCGCTGAAGCACTGGCTGGAGAAATGTGGTTTTGTGGATGTGCGGATTGCCGACCATGCGCTGACCTCGACCGATGAGCAGCGCCGGACCGGATGGATGACCAGCGATTCACTGGCAGAGTTTCTTGACCCTGAAAACCCGCAACTGACCGTTGAGGGATATCCTGCGCCGTTACGTGCAGTGCTGATTGCCCGTAAACCCTGATACTGTTAACGGAGCCCGTCTGGCGGCTCCGGACGGGTTGCCGGTGAGGTGACCCGTCGTTCGTCAGGCTGTTACCCGGCAGTTTCCGGACGTATTGGTACAAACCCCGGTCGAACTTTCTTGGCCCGCGCTCACCCTCCCGTCTTTCGGCAATCACGGTGCCTCCATTCTTTCTGCGTGACACCGGCAAATAAAGTGACAACGTCACCACCACCCCGGCCTCTTCTCACTCTGTCGTCACAATACCCGCCTTGCAGCGTTATTCCGCCCGTACTGCGGGGAGAGGCCTGCCGGATGACAGCGCTATCACCCGCGGGATCCACCACAGCAGAGCGTTAGACGATAAGACAGCAAGACAGCAAGACAGCAAGACAGCAAGACAGCAAGACAGTAAGACAGTGAATCGGTTTGCTACACACGGTCAACCGCAAACGTCACCGGACGACCGTCAGCCATACTGTGAGTGCTTTACTCAACCCCGTAGCACCTATGCAGCCGGACCCTTTGCCCTGCCCGCCAATATAAGTGACGCTGTCACGTAAATGCTCAGAAATATCCTCCCTGCCCGTGCTTTCAGCGCCGTCGGCAGAACGGTCAGACTGTCTTTGCTGATAACCTGTCGCCAGCAGATCAGTGAAGGATTACATTCAGGTAAACCGCCATCGCCGGCAACCCGCTGTTCGATGGCCGGAGACAGCTTTACTGCAGCATACTCTTCATCGCCGACACCATCTCTTCATCAACGACATAGCGGGTAAATTCATCGGCCGGCCCCAGGGCACTCATGCTGACCCCCGCTTTACGATAATGCATCGGTGAACTGACCGGTTTCCCGGCTGAACTGTGAACTTCGGTCAGTCCGGCATCCACAAACCGTTGCAGGTTACTGAGCCTGACGCCGGCACCGGCCATAATCACCGGTCCGCCCATGGCCTGACTCCACTGGTTCAGCGCGGTTAACAGCACCAGCCCGTTTTCGGCACACTCCTGCTGCCCGGAGGTCAGTATCCGGTCCACACCCAGTCCGGACAACTCTTCCAGTGCGCGGTAAGGGTTATGACAGAGGTCAAAAGCCCGGTGGAACGTGACCGAAATCCCGTCGCAAAGAGTCATTACCTCTTCCATCCGTTGCAGGTCGATATGCGCGCCGGCATCGAGCAGACCAATCACCAACCCCGGGAACCCCATTTCACGCACCAGTGCGATATCTGCTTTCATCACGCGGAACTCCGTTTCGCTGTAACAAAAATCGCCCCCCCGCGGGCGGATGATAGGGTGTACCGGGAGGGTCACCTGAGAAATGACCGTCTGCAGAAGGCCATAGGAGGGTGTGAGGCCACCCTCCGGCGGGGCTGCACATAACTCGATACGATCAGCGCCAGCCTGCTCAGCATTCAGGGCACACTCCGCACCGTAGCAACAGATTTCCAGCGTAGCCATGACATTCTCCTTATAAAAGTTCGGGCTGATTGTTACAGTGTGATATTGATGCGAGGAATAACGTTTAGCCGTCCTGTAAACGGGAGGAGTAATAATGACATTCAATTTCAGGGAAAGGATCGACCGGGTTCACAGTGATAGCGTTAAATGGGCGAAATATGCCGGAAAAGATATTCTCCCCCTGTGGATCGCCGACAGTGATTACCGGACCGCTCCCTGCGTCATTGAAGCCTTACAACAACGGGTCGCGCACGGTATTTTCGGCTACCCGGTCGCGCCGGAAAAAGTGGCTGAGGCCTGTATGGCCTGGCTTGCCCGGCATCACCAGTGGCAGGTGCCGCGGGAATGGCTGGTCGTGCTGCCGGGGACACAATGCGCGATTGAGATAATTCTGCGCTATCTGAGTCGTCCCGATCAGGCGTCAATCACAACCTCCCTGCACTACCCGCCTTTTAGTCAGTTCGCACACCGCCTTCAGCGACGGCAATCTCTGATGCCGGTCAGGCAATCGGGTCAGCACTGGCAGATGCCGGTCTCTGTTCCGGAAACAGAGATGCGGGGTGACGAAAAATGGCTGTTCCTCTGTAATCCGCACAATCCCGGCGGCTATGTGTATGAGCGCGAAGAATTACTGCAGCTGCAAGCGTTTGCCCGCCGCCATGATCTGCTGGTGTGCAGCGATGAAGTTCATGCTGACCTGGTACTGACCGCGGGTAAAAAACATCAGCCGTTTGCTGCGCTGAATGAAGATGCCGCACAACGGACCATTACCCTGTTCTCGCCGGCAAAAACCTTTAATATTGCCGGGCTGGGGCTCTCGGTCGCCATCATCGCTGACCCGCATTTACGTGGCCGCTTTTTACAGGCTACAGAGGGCCTGTTGGCGCCGCCGGCAATCACGGGAATGATTGCCGCCGAAGCCGCCTGGGAGCACGGCGATGACTGGTTACAGGCTCAGCAGGAGTTTCTGCGTATTAACCGTGACCAACTGGCCGATGCGGTCGGGAAAATCCCTGGCATTAACATGATCACCCCGCAGGCCACCAGCCTGGCCTGGATTGATGCGCGCGGTCTGGCGGTGGACTTTCCGGCACTCTGGTTCGAACAGCACGGGCTGGGGTTTAGCGCCGGTGGCCCCTTCGGTGACCCGCAATGCGTTCGGATGAATTATGCCTGCCACCCGCAAACCCTGGCACAGGCTATCGGGCGGCTTGCCCTCGCGGCACAGGCGGCAACCGGCTGCATTAGTTAGCCTGCTCGCTGGCGACGATGGCTTCCAGCGTATGCGGATGGAATTTGAGGGTGGTTTTACCATCCGTCACCGCCAGGGTGGGATTAGGCAGCACATCCTGATCCCCTGCCGGGCGACTGGTTTTAAACGAAATCCCCGGGGCGGTCAGCCCGTGATCGGCAATCAGAGCCATCGCCCGTTGCCCCAGAGTCTCAGGATCGCCCGGCAGGACCACCTCAATATGTTCCCACCCTTCATGCGGGTAACGTTTATTGCCGGGCCAGGGTAATTCCACCACCCGAATCTGCCAGCCCAGTAAACTGATCGGTTGGTGCAGGCGGAACAGACAAATCGGCCGCTGATTAATTTCAGCCTGTGAAAACATCTCCCCCAGTTGTGAGAATCCCGCAGCCCAGCGTTCTGCGGTCGTGTTCTGATGGCAACGCACAGAAATATGATCCGGCTGTAATTCTGTCAGGGATAATCCCAGTCGCTCCGCAAGCGTGGTCAGGTCACTGGAAAAACGGGTTAAATCGGCTGCCAGGTCCGGCAGGCATTGGGAAAAAGTTGGCTTGTCAGTCATCGTCGTTTATCAGAATAGGATCCGGGGCGCTATTTTTGCGGCTTACCCGCCGTATGTAAAGCCACCGGATAAAAATCGTGTCGTCCCGGCGACAGGCCGGTACAACGCGGCGCGGCAGGAAGACACCATCAGACTACTGACGTCACCCGCGGTTTCACGTATACTGCCGCACTAAATTTCGATTAACACCCTTTGCGCTTTTTTGCATGCGTGCGCCTGCCAGTCTTTTGCTGTCGGGTCAGGGGTTTAACAGCTTATGAAGGTAATTCGGTGAATATTCAGGCTCTTCTTTCAGAAAAAGTCAGTCAGGCAATGATCGCAGCAGGAGCTCCTGCTGACTGTGAACCGCAGGTACGTCAGTCTGCCAAACCACAGTTCGGTGATTATCAGGCCAACGGTATTATGGCTATTGCTAAAAAACTGGGTCAGGCACCGCGACAATTCGCAGAGCAGGTTCTCAGCCATCTGGATCTGAAAGGTATCGCCGGAAAAACTGAAATCGCCGGTCCGGGCTTTATTAATATTTTCCTGGAGCCTGCCTTCCTGGCAGAACAGGCGGAGCTGGCACTGAGCCACGATAAACTGAATATTTCTCCGGTAGCCACACAACGTATCGTTGTCGACTATTCTGCGCCGAATGTCGCCAAAGAGATGCATGTCGGTCATTTACGTTCCACCATTATCGGCGATGCTTCCGTACGGACGCTGGAGTTTCTCGGCCATGACGTGGTCCGTGCCAACCATATCGGTGACTGGGGAACTCAGTTCGGTATGCTGATCGCCTTCCTGGAAAAGAAACAACAGGAACAGGACACAGAAATCGCCCTCGCCGACCTGGAAGCATTTTATCGTGAAGCCAAGCAGCTTTACGACCAGGATGAGGCCTTTGCCGAACGTGCCCGCGGTTATGTCGTTAAACTGCAGGGTGGCGACGAATACTGTGCGCAGATGTGGAAAAAGCTGGTGGATATCACCATGGCTCAGAACCAGCACAACTATGACCGTCTTAACGTCAGCCTGACCCGTGACAATGTGATGGGTGAAAGCCTGTATAACCCGATGCTGCCGGGAATTGTTGCTGACCTGGAAGCAAAAGGCCTGGCCGTGGAAAGTGAAGGTGCCGTGGTTGTTTTCCTTGATGAGTATAAAAATAAGGAAGGCGAACCGATGGGAGTGATCATCCGTAAAAAGGATGGCGGCTACCTGTACACCACCACGGATATTGCCTGTGCCAAATACCGTTATGAAACGCTGAAAGCGGACCGCGTGCTTTACTATATCGACTCCCGTCAGCATCAGCACCTGATGCAGGCATGGACCATTGTCCGCAAAGCCGGGTATGTACCGGAAAATATCCCGCTTGAACACCATATGTTCGGGATGATGCTGGGCAAAGACGGGCGTCCGTTTAAAACACGTGCCGGCGGTACCATTAAACTGGCTGACCTGCTGGATGAAGCACACGATCGCGCACTGACGCTGGTCAGAAGCAAAAACCCGGAAATGGGCGAAGACGAACTGCAGAATCTGGCGGAAGTCATCGGGATTGGTGCGGTAAAATATGCTGACCTGTCGAAAAACCGTACCACGGATTACATTTTCGACTGGGATAATATGCTGGCCTTTGAAGGCAATACGGCCCCTTACCTGCTGTATGCCTATACCCGGGTGCTGTCCGTGTTCCGTAAAGCCGGTGCCGATGTGCAGACCGTGGAAGGTGATATTCTCCTGACCGAAACCCGCGAAGCTGCGCTGGCGACCCGCCTGTTACAGTTCGAAGAAACTCTGTTGCAGGTAGCCCGTGAAGGGACTCCGCATGTGATGTGTTCTTACCTGTATGACCTGGCTGGCCTGTTCTCCGGGTTCTATGAGCATTGTCCGATCCTGGCCGCCGCCGACGAGAAAACCCGTCAGAGCCGCCTGAAACTGGCAAGCCTGACCGCGAAGACCCTGAAGTGCGGTCTGGAGACTTTGGGCATCAGAACGGTTGACCGGATGTAACTGCCGTCGTCGCCCCGGCCTTTACCGGGGCTGACTGCTGACCGGCAGCCGATCGCTGCCGGTAACTGATCGTCACCCCTGCACTGATCACCCGCAATTGCGGACGGATAGCCTCACCACTGAGGACCCGAAAGCTGAACCGGAAGCTTCCCGATACCGGAGCATCGGTAAAATACCCCGTATTTCCCCGTCCACTGTCCAGTGCGATACATACCGTCCCCCTGCATAACTGCGCCTGAAACCCCGCGGGGATCGGGCCATTTAACCGGTAAAACCAGCGGGTCTGTTGTATTCGGCCCTCCGGTGGGCCCCTGAAAACCAGCGGCTGTGACGTGGCCCATTGTCCGCGCACACTTAATGCCGGCCCGGCCAGTGTCTTGCTGAGTGTGATATCGGCCGCCAGCGCTGGCGCAACGGCCAGTAACCCCGCCGACAGCCACCTGCTGAGCCGTCTCATCCCTTAGTCCCCCAGTGATGCGGTCTGACGGATAGGTCGCCGGGCGTTCAGTTCCGCGACCGACAGCACGACCAGTTGCGGATAGCTCCGGCGCAGAGAGCGGGATAACATCGCCCGTAGCGGATGCTGAACCACCAGTACCGGAGTCACCCCCAGCGTTTCCTGGTGTTCGATCGCTATCGCCGCGCGGCTGTCAAGTTGTCCGGCCAGCCCCGGCTCCAGAATCCCGCCATTCTGTTCGATTTGCAGCAGTAAAGTTTCCATGTTCGGGCCCAGCCCGATGATCTGCATTTCATCCTGGCCCGGAAACCAGTGCTGGGTTATCGCCCGTCCCAGGGCAATACGCACCACGGCCGTCAGTTGTTCAGCATCGGTGGTCAATGGGGCATGTTCTGCCAGGGTTTCCAGAATAGTACGCATATCGCGTATTGAGACCTGCTCCTGCAGCAGATTCTGCAATACCTTGTGCAGCAGAGTCAGCGGGAACACCCCGGGTACCAGGCCCTCGGTCAGTAATGGCATTTCACGGCTGACTCTGTCCAGCAGTTGCTGGGTTTCCTGACGTCCCAGCAGTTCGCTGGCATACTGACCAATCAGATGATTCAGATGGGTCGCTACCACCGTACTGGCTTCGACGACGGTATAGCCCAGAGTCTGCGCCTGCTCGCGTAATGTTCCGTCTATCCATCGGGCTTCCAGACCGAATGCCGGATCCCGGGTGAGCTCTCCCGGCAGTTCTCCGGTCGCACCGCCAGGATTAATTGCCAGCCAGCGTCCCGGCCAGACATCGCCGCGGCCGATCTCCACACCTTTCATCAGAATACGGTAAGCCGGGGCTGCCAGGGTCATATTGTCGCGGATATGCACCGCCGGCGGCAGAAACCCTGTCGAGGCGGCAAATTTTTTACGAATACCGCGGATACGGCCAGGCAAATCCCCCTGCTGCAGTTCGTCCACCAGCGGGATCAGCCGGTAACCGACCTCCATAGCCAGTGGATCTTCCGGAATGACATCCTGCCAGGTGACCTCCGGTGCCGGCGGCAGGGCAGCCTCTGTCTGCCCTGACGAACCCGGGGTATTGAGGCCGGCTTCTTTTCCTTTCAGCCACCAGGCAAGGAACAGCAATATCCCTGTAAAAAGTAAAAATACCAGGTTGGGCATACCAGGCACGATCCCCAGCAGGCCCAGCACTGCGGCACTCAGCAGCATCACCCGCGGATGGGTAAACAGCTGAGTCACCATCTGCTCGCCGACATTGCTGTCGGTGCTGACCCGGGTCACGATCACCCCTGCCGCCGTCGAGATAACCAGCGCCGGTATCTGGGCGACCAGACCGTCTCCGATGGTCAGCAGTGTGTAACTGGTCGCTGCCTGGCCGATATCCAGCCCGTGCTGGACGACGCCAACCAACAACCCGCCAATGATGTTAATGACCATAATCAGTATGCCGGCAATCGCATCTCCCCGCACAAACTTACTGGCTCCGTCCATCGAGCCATAAAAATCAGCTTCCTGAGTTACCTCGCTGCGGCGGGTTTTAGCTTCATCTTCGCCGATCAGTCCGGCATTGAGATCGGCATCGATCGCCATCTGCTTGCCGGGCATCCCATCCAGGACAAAACGCGCTCCGACTTCCGCGATACGTCCGGCTCCCTTGGTGATCACCATAAAGTTAATCACCACCAGGATCACGAACACCACGATACCAATAGCAAAGTTACCGCCGACCAGGAAATGGCCAAATGCCTCGACGACCCGGCCGGCCGCGGCCGCCCCTGTATGCCCCTGCAGCAGAATAATACGGGTGGAGGCGATATTCAGGGCCAGCCGAAGCAGGGTCGCAAACAGCAGTACGGTAGGAAAAGCCGCAAATTCGAGGGTTTTACGGGTAAACATCGCCACCAGTAACACCATAATCGACAGCGCAATATTAAAGGTAAACAGCATATCCAGCAGAAACGGGGGTAACGGCAGCACCATCATGGCTAAAATCATCAGGATCAGCACCGGGCCTGCCAGAATCTGCCACTCAACCTCTTTCCAGTGAGCAGGAAGGCGCAGCTTTTTAGCCAGATTATCCATGGGGTTCTGTGACTCCTTTTATATCCATCTCTTCGGGGACCGGAACATGATGCGGGGTAGCCGGCTTTTCTCCGCCATCGGTTTTCCAGCGACGGACTTGCCAGACCCAGGCGAGCACTTCAGCCACCGCACCATACAGCGCGCCAGGAATAAATTCCCCGGGTTCCGTATGACGGTAAAGGGCCCGGGCCAGTGGCGGGGCTTCAAGGGTGGGGATACGGTGCTCACTGGCGATATCGCGGATCCGCGCGGCCACCTTATCCGCACCTTTGGCAACTACCTTCGGGGCCTGCATTTTGCCTTCCTGGTATTGTAATGCGACAGCAAACCGGGTCGGGTTGGTCACGACAACATCGGCTAAGGGCACAGCAGCCATCATTCGTTGCCTGGCAGCCGCTCGCATCTGTTGCCGGATACGGCCCTTGACCTGGGGATTACCTTCCTGCTGCTTATACTCATCACGAATATCCTGACGTGACATACGGAGCTTTTTAAAATAACTATAGAATTGCCAGAAAACATCAAACACCACCATCGGGATCATCCCCAGCACGACCCACAGTGCACAGGGCAACAGCAACTGTAACCCCCGCGGGATGGCACTACTCAGCGGCAAACGGATTAGCAGCAGATAATCCTGCAGGTGCTGATACAGATATTCCCCCGTGATCACCATCGCGATAATCACTTTCAGTAAGGCTTTACTTAACTCAGCAAAAATTTGCCCGCTGAAGAGCCGCTTAATCCCACTGACGGGGTTCATGCGGCCCGGCTTTAAAGTCAGAGACGAGGCACTCAGCGAAAATCCGCCAATGAGCATCGGGGTACAAAGCGCCACCAGCATTGTCCCCAGCAGTACCGGAAGTACGGCAAACACCACCTGCCATATCAGTACAACATTCAGTTGCCCGGGTTCACCCGCAGCTAACCCTGCCCCCAGAAACCCGCGCATGGCCCGGGTTAAGGCATCCGCCAGTGCGCTGATATTACTGCTCAGCAGCAAAAAACCGGCCAGTAGCATCAGTAATGATGTCAGCTCCCTTGATCGCGGGATATCCCCTTCCTCACGGGCTTTTTCTATCCTGTGGGCGCTGGGCGCTTCTGTCTTTTCTTCCTGGTTTTCGTCGGCCACGGCATTATCGGTTCCGTCACTAAAAGACCAGCATGCCAGAGAACAGGCCCGGTTATCGGTCCTTCAGTCAGCAAAGCCTGGGGTTATTTCCGGGATAAGCCCGTACGGCGCACAAGCGAAGAACACTGAATAGCCACACCCTGTAAAAGCTTTCCGGTTACCCGTGCCATTCTGTGAATGGCTCTGCGGATAGCGCCGCGGCGTGGATCCATCAGAGGAACCCCGGCAGGTTGCGGCGGGATCGTCGTGTGGAAACCCTCCGGGCTCTGGCCCGGAAGCACAACCGCGCACGGGACAAAATTTCAGCTGGACCCTTTTCTGCAACGAAATAATTTAAGCACCTTAGAACGCCGGGATCCTCCCCTGGCCTCTGCCCTGTAAAACCCACGCGCACGTGACAAAACTTCAGCCGAACCCTTTTCAGCAGCGGAATAAAGTAAGCGCCTTAGAACGCCGGAATCCCCCACTGGCCTCTGCCCTGTAAAACCCGCGCGCACGCAACAAAACTTCAGCCGTAACCTTTTCAGCAGCGGAATAAAGTAAGCGCCCTGGAACGCCGGAATCCCCCACTGGCCTCTGCCCTGTAAAACCCACACGCACGTGACAAAACTTCAGCCGTACCCTTTTCAGCAGCGGAATAAAGTAAGCGCCCTGGAACGCCGGAATCCTCCCCCGGCCACTGACCGGGAATAAACCGGTGCAAACAACACTGTCCGCACCGGATCAGAGTGAGGCAAAGATTGTCAGTCGTACGACACCGATGGGGGTGTTTCAGAACCCCAGACTGTCGAGTAAATCATCGACCTGGTCCTGATTAGCGATGACGCCGCTGACATTGCTATTGATTTGTGGCCCGTTCAGTAAGGCATCTTTTTCGGTTTTCGATGACAGCGCAGACTCCGGAATATTATCCAGCAGCACCATCAGCAACTGATGCTCTATTTCCTGAATCACTTCCATCATCCGTTTGATGACCTGCCCTGTCAGATCCTGAAAATCCTGCGCCATCATTATGGATAACAGTTGCTGACTGGTGAAGGTCGTATATTCTCTCGTCTCTGTAAGAAAACTGCGGGTGTCGGTTACCAGTTGCTTTGCTTCAGCCTCTTCGAACGGCGCCTCAAACCAGTTATCCCAGCGTGAACTGAGAGCCGTTGCCTGCTGTTGCATACTGTCCTGACGAGGCTGGGCGGCTTCGACGCAACTCAGTACCCTGTCTGCGGCATGGGCTGTCATCTGTACGACGTAATCCAGCCTGTCGCGGGCATCGGGAATAGCTTCAGCAGCATCCGCTATCGCCTGCTCCAGACCCATTTCACGCAGATTATGCCTTAACATACGGGTCAGCGAGCCGACCTTACTGATGATTTCCTGCACGGCTCTTTCACCCTCAGGGAGTGGTATACGGTTCATGATCCCCCCCTTACATTCCGAGTTTTTCGAAGATCTTGTTGAGCTTCTCTTCCAGAATGGCGGCGGTAAACGGTTTAACCACATAGCCACTGGCGCCGGCCTGTGCCGCCGCAATAATGTTCTCTTTTTTTGCTTCGGCTGTAACCATTAATACCGGCATCGCTTTTAACTGTTCGTCGGCACGAATATTTTTCAGTAACTCGAGCCCGTCCATATTGGGCATATTCCAGTCGGTTATGACAAAGTCGCAGGTCGTCGTCCGTAGTTTATTGAGCGCATCGGCACCATCTTCGGCCTCTTCAACGTTGGTAAAACCGAGTTCTTTCAGAAGATTACGGACAATACGCCGCATGGTATTAAAATCATCTACCACTAAAAAATGTAAGTTACTGTCTGCCATAATAGATACCTTAGACTTCCTTTAAAGACTAGATACGGAGCGCTTGTCCGTGACTGATATGGGCCAGCATCTGCTGACTGATATTTTCAAGGTCGACCACATCGCAAGCCGCATCGAGCAATATGGCTTCCCGCGGCATCCCGAAAACCACACAGGTCGCTTCACTCTGTGCTATCGTCCAGGCATTGGCCTGACGCATTTTCAGTAAACCGGCGGCCCCGTCACTGCCCATCCCTGTCAGGATGACCCCCACGGCATTTCTTCCGGCATATCTGGCCACGGAATTGAACAGGACATCGACAGATGGCCGATGGCGGTTAACGAGGTCGCGTTCATGGAGATGGATCTGATAGTTTGCCCCGCTACGGCATAGTTCCATATGTAAGGATCCGGGCGCGATATACGCAAAGCCGGGTAATACGCGTTCGCCATCCTCCGCCTCTTTCACGGTGATCTGACAGAGACGGTTCAGGCGTTCGGCAAAGGAGTGAGTAAATCCGGGGGGCATATGTTGAGTGATCAGTATCGCCGGAGAGACCGCCGGCAAACGTTCCAGCACCCGACGGATCGCTTCAGTGCCTCCTGTCGAGGCACCGATAGCGATCAGTTTCTCACTGCTGAGAATAGGGGTAGCCGCCAGTAAGCCGGCAGGCCTGGTCCGGGCTGGTTTCTGTAGCCGTGCACGGGCCGCAACGCGAATTTTTTCCGCAATGGTCTGGCAATAGGCCAGCATCCCGTCCCGCAGGCCCAGCTGCGGCTTAGTCACAAAATCCACGGCCCCCAGTTCCAGCGCTTTCAGGGTCACCTCTGACCCGTTACCAGTCAGCGAAGAGACCATGATCACCGGCATGGGCCGCAAACGCATCAGCTTTTCAAGAAACTCCAGACCATCCATCCGCGGCATTTCCACATCCAGCGTCAGCACCATCGGATTGAACTGCTTAATCAGCTCTCTGGCTACCAGTGGATCCGGTGCCGTGGCAATCATCTCCATATCCGGCTGGCTGTTCACGATTTCAGTCATCAGCTGTCGCATCAGTGCTGAATCATCCACACTCAGTACAGTAATTTTACTCATCACTTTTCCTTTGCCAGACTGTAGACCGTTTTACCCCGCAACCAGAATGCCCGGGTTATCTGACTGAAGTTTTCAGAATGCCCGGCGAATAACAGGCCACCGGGTTTCAGCGCGCGCTCCATCTGACGAAGGATCCTTGCCTGTGTTTCTTTATCAAAATAAATCATGATATTACGGCAGAAGATGGCATCGAATTTCTCCGGTAACTTCCAGTCAGGACTTAGCAGATTCAGTTGTTCAAACCGGACCATCCCCGCAAGTTCCGGACGAATACATACCTGGCCCTGCCGGGTGCTCTTTCCTTTCAGGAAATAGCGCTGTAATTTCTCCGGTGACAGCATATCCAGCGCCTCCTGCCGGTAAATGCCTTGCTGCGCTTTACCGAGCACCTGCGTATCAATATCTGTGGCATAGACAAGAAACTTACCCGGAGCCATCCCCAGGGTCTCAGCCAGCGTCAGCGCAATAGAATAAGGTTCTTCCCCGGTCGATGCGGCACAACTCCAGGCACTATAACTGCCTTGCCTGGCGGCGGCATGTTCAGCCAGAATTGGAAAGTGGTGGGCTTCGCGAAAGAACGAGGTCAGATTGGTGGTCAGTGCATTAATGAATTCCTGCCATTCACCGCTGGCCGGCTGACTTTGCAGCAAAGCCAGATAGTGACTAAAATCATGCATCCCCAGTAAACGTAACCGGCGCATCAGGCGGTTATACACCATCTCCCGTTTATGGGGCGCCAGGACAATACCTGCACGCTGGTAAATAAGCTGACAAATACGCTGAAAGTTCGCTTCAGATAACACCAGCTTTGGGGCGTTACTGCCGGTGGTTCTCTTCGGCTGCGGGGAGTTATCCGGTAATTTGGCCATCGGTGCAGGGCTACCTTTTTCTGTCACACACAAACGTCCACTCGCCCGGAGCGGCAGACGCCGTCATACCCACCGGCCGGTCTGAAGTGATGCAACGGACCGGCCCGGCGGATAACTACCACAACGGGGTCAGAACGTTTCCCAGTTATCTGCAGAAGGCAGCGCTGCCTGTTCCGGACGTACCGGTGCTTTCTGACTTTCACTGTTAGCCAGTAATTTCACTTCATCCTCCCCCCGCTGTGTCTGCCCGATACGGAAGACGGCAACGGCTTGTTTCAGTAATCCGGCCTGCTCTTCGAGCTTCGCCGCTGCTGACGCGGATTCCTCGACCAGGGTTGCGTTTTGTTGGGTAACCCGGTCCATTTCGGTCACTGCGGTACTGACCAGGTCGATTCCCCTGCTCTGCTCTTCGGAGGCTGACGCAATTTCGCCCATGATATCCGTCACCCGCGTCACCGCAGTGACGATCTCACCCATGGTTATTCCTGCGTTTTCGACCAACTGAGATCCCGAATCGATACGATTGACTGAATCTTCGATCAGCGTTTTGATCTCTTTTGCGGCCTGGGCACTGCGTTGTGCCAGATTACGCACTTCGCCGGCGACAACGGCAAACCCCCGTCCCTGCTCACCGGCACGTGCCGCCTCAACGGCCGCGTTAAGGGCCAGAATATTAGTCTGAAAAGCAATGCCGTCTATCACACTGGTTATGTCGGCAATCTTTTTCGAACTGCCGGCAATGTCTTTCATTGTCAGTACCACATTATCAACGACCGAACCGCCGTGACGCGCGGTTTCCGAGGCATTCAGAGCTAACTGAGACGCCTGACGGGCGTTTTCGGCATTCTGTTTCACGGTCGCGGTCAGTTGCTCCATACTGGAAGCCGTTTCCTCCAGAGAGGCCGCCTGCTGCTCGGTCCGTGCTGACAGATCACTATTTCCGTTAGCAATTTCGCTGGCGCCTGAAAAAATCGACTCGGAACTGTCACGTACCAGACCGACCGTATGCCGGAGTTCCTGTTGCATATACCTGACGCTATTCAGTAACTCACCCATTTCATTTTTTGTCATGACATCAATGGGATGCGTTAAATCGCCGTTCGCCACCTGACGGATATGCTCAATACTTTCCCGCAGTGGCCTGATCAGGATACGGTGTAACCCTATCCAGACCATGATCACCACAATCAGGGTGATTATCAGCACACCGATGATCATCCATAGCGCATGCTTATAATCGTTCTGCCCCTGAGAGATGCCTTTATCTGTCAATGCGTCATTAGCCTTTACCCAGACAGCAAGGGCATTTTCGAACGTCGTTTGTTTATCCACGACCGGTAAGGATAAAAGACCGCTGATATTTCCGCTCTCTGCCATCGATAACAACTCTGTCAGCCCGCTGCGGTAATCCTTGTAAGCCTTACTGAGTTCCTGCTGACGGGGGTCACGAACTCCGCTTTCTGTCAGCGCATTTCTGTAGGCATCAAAACCTGTATCAGCTTTTTTGAGTTCCTTTTCGGCATCTTTCAGCATCCCTTTTATCTGCTCAGGTGTCTCTTCATCACCGCTTTGCAAAATACTGATGACGGCCAGACTGACATTATTCCTGCTTTGCAGCAGCGCATTATTGACTCCGGTAATATATTGTTGCTGATCTCTTAATGCCTGACTAAATCCCGATTTTTCATTACTGTTACTCAGCATATGAAAAAATATTCCACTGCTGGCAAACTGAAATATTGCCATCAGGCAAATGACGCACAATAAACTGGTGACAATTTTTATCCGACTGAACATAACGACCTCTGTGATAAGCATGACGATGCATATATCGGACTGTTGCTGAAAATCTTTATGATCCGGAGAAAAATATGCGAATGCGGTGCCGGGGAAAGGCACACATAGGTTGTCTCATTGAGCATCACCACCATCAGTCTTGATTCAGATTATCCACCAGCGCCATTTCATCGCTGTTCAGCAGCTTTTCAATATCGACCAGGATAAGCATCCTCTCTCCCCGGGCACCCAGCCCGGTCAGATATTCCGTCGACAACGTCACGGTAAATTCCGGGGCCGCTCGTATATCATCTTTACTGAGTGCTAATACATCAGACACGCCGTCAACGACAATCCCCACGACACGATTTTTAAGATTAAGTACAATGACGACCGTATTTTCATTATAAGAGACATTATTTTGCAGAAATTTAATCCGCATATCGAGAATAGGTACAATAACGCCCCGTAAATTCGTTACCCCTTTAATAAACGCCGGGGTATTCGCAATCCGGGTCACATGATCATAACCCCGTATTTCCTGAACTTTAAGAATATCAATTCCGTATTCTTCTTCTCCCAGTGTAAAAACAAGGAATTCCTGCGCTGCAATTTCTTCGGCTTTATTTTCCACATTCACTCCGCAAACGGATCGGTAACGATTAACCGGCATTCGCCGCCAGGCACTTATCGCGATTGAAAGACTGAAGTACGGCAATATCAACAATTAATGCCACGCTGCCATCCCCCATAATCGTTGCCGCAGAGATACCTGCGACTTTGCGGTAATTACTTTCCAGATTTTTTACCACAACCTGATGCTGCCCCATCAACTGATCAACCAGTAAGGCATAACGTTTACCCGCGGTTTGTAAGATGATGGCTATCCCCCGGGTCGGATCCTGATGTGCATTACTGACCTCGAACACGCCGGACAGGGACACCAGCGGCAGATATTCGCCTCTGACCTCTAAAACACGCTCCCCTCCCGCCAATGCTTTAAGATCCTGACTTTGCGGCTGAAGAGACTCCATCACCGCATTCAGCGGCAGAATAAAGACCTCCTTGCCGACCCGGACTGACATTCCGTCGAGGATAGCGAGTGTCAGCGGTAACAGGATGCGGATGGTTGTCCCGGCACCTTCCCGGGAATTAATCTCCACATGGCCGCCCATTTGCTGGATATTCCGTTTCACGACATCCATGCCCACACCACGCCCGGAAACGTCGGTAACCTGCTCGGCCGTGGAAAAACCAGGCGCAAAAATCAGCAGCCCCACCTCTTCATCGGTCATATGGTCATGCACAGGAATACCGGAGGCTTTAGCTTTGCTAAGGATTTTTTCACGATTCAGCCCGGCACCATCATCCGTCACTTCAATGCAGATATTACCGCCGCGGTGCTCAGCAGACAGTATCAGATTACCGGCGGCTGTTTTACCGGCTTTCAACCGTTGTTCCGGTAACTCAATTCCGTGATCAAGGCTGTTGCGGACCAGATGTGTCAGCGGGTCGACAATTCGCTCTATCAGGCTCTTATCCAGTTCGGTCGAACTTCCCTCCAGGGTCAGCTCGATTTTCTTTTCCAGCCTGGCCGCCAGGTCACGCACCAGGCGGGGAAAGCGACTGAAGACATATTCCATCGGCATCATCCGGATAGACATCACGGATTCCTGCAGGTCGCGGGCATTCCGCTCCAGCTGGCTCATACTGGTCAGCAGGTCACCATGAATTCCGGCTTCCAGCGTATTCGCGTGCTGTTGTAACATCGACTGGGTGATCACCAGCTCCCCCACCAGGTTGATCAGTTGATCGACCTTCTCAACGGCCACACGAATACTGGCTGACTCGCTGACTTTGACTGCCACGGAGGGTTGTCTGGCCGTTCTCGCGGAAGGGCTTCCCCCGGCTGTGGTCGTTTCATCCGCAGGATCCTCCGCGCGTGCGACCGGCAACGGCGGAAATGTGACCTGCTCTTCATCCACGATAAAACAAAGCACCGCCATCAGGTCATCCGCGCCTACCCCGGTCATGGTGGCTTCCAGCCGGTTTTCCTGCTGACAGATATCACTGACCTGACCGAGGTTACGCATCTCTTCCAGCAACCGACCCGGTTCTCCGTCTTTCAGATCACTCAGACATACCCGAAGTCCGCAGGACGTTTTCGCCGGCATCGTCGCCCCGGGGGCGTTATCTTCTGAACAGAGTAACATCGGGGAGTCTTCATGAGGGTCAGACGTTGTCAGGGCTATCTGACGCAACATATCGCAGATATAGCGAAAACTCTCTTCGTCGGGTTGCTGTGAGTTTTTGTAGGCATTCAGCTGTTCTTGCATGATGTCTTTTGTTTCCAGAAACAGATTAATAATATTACTGTTCAGGATCTGTTCACCGCGACGAGCGGTGTCCAGAATATTTTCCAGAATATGGGTCGTTTCCTGTAACACACTGAATCCGAACGTGGCTGCCCCGCCCTTGATGGAATGTGCTGCCCGAAAAATAGCATTCAATTGTTCCGCATCCGGCGCCCCGGGGTCGAGGTCCAGAAGATGTTGTTCCATATCCGCCAGTAATTCGTCGGCTTCATCAAAAAAAGTCTGGTAAAAATCACTGATATCCATAGTCCGATTGACTACCTCTGTGGCGCAATAGGGAGGGTGGCAGGGGACGACGCCGGACTCTGCCGTTGATTCTCAGCCGGAAGAGCGCTCGCCGGAGGGCGCTTCTCCCCTCCGGCGGGGGGCATCTCCGCCGTAACCGACACTGGCGAACCGGTCGGGGAGGCTGCAGATACCGCTTGTGCCGCCGCCGGGTCAGCCCGTTCTCCTGACGCGGAAAGTGGCGGGGTCGCTACTGACCCGGGTGACGCATCCGTGGCCACGACTGACGGGTGCGCTACGGATCCCGGCGATGCAACGGGGGCCGGAACTGGCGGGGTCGATACCGGTCCCGGTGTTGCAACCGCGGCCGGGACTGACGGGGTCGATACGGATCCCGGCGATGCACCCGGCCCCACGACTGACGGGGAGGTTACCGATCCCGGCAGCCCACCGGTCGCCGGTGCGGTAGCACTACTCTCAGTTTTCGAAGATAAATGAAGTTCAGCAGGGTCAGAAAGTGTGATTCCCTGCCCCTCTCTGTTTTCTGCTTCAATTGCATGTTCAGCCTGCAGGTTTAAAACCAGAAGACTAATTCGCCGGTTCTGGGCCTCGTCACCCTGCCGGTGACTCAGTTTCATGGTGTCCGCCATCCCCAGCACTCTGAGCACTTTACCGCTGTTAAGCCCACCCCGGACCAGTTCACGACGTGAAGCATTCGCTCTGTCGGCTGAGAGTTCCCAGTTACTGAAGCCTTTATCACCGCCCTGATACTGATAATCATCTGTATGCCCGGCAATACTGATTTTGTTCGGTACATCGTTCAGTATGGGCGCTATCGCCCGGAGAATGGTGCGCATATAAGGCTCAACGTCGGCACTGCCACGACGAAACATAGGCCGTTGCTGGCTATCGATAATCTGTACCCGTAGCCCCTGGCTGGCCATGGTGATCAGTAAATGCGGTCGTAACTCTTTGAGTCGCGGGTCAGAGAGCAATAAAGTTTCCAGCCGCTGTTTCAGTTTCTTTAACGGTCGATCCTCAGCACGGCGTACGCGGCTTCTCGCTGCGTCTGTTTTATCGACCTCGCCTTTCTTACGCGTAACATCCTGCCCGCCCCCGGGCACCGGACTTTCACTGTCGCTGCTGCGCTGACCGCCCGATAAAGCGACGCGGAGGGGCATGCGAAAATATTCCGCGATCTTCTCTAATTCTTTCGGCGTAGAGATAGAAATCAGCCACATCACCAGAAAGAAAGCCATCATCGCTGTCATGAAATCCGCATAGGCAATCTTCCAGGAACCATGTTCTTCCTGGTGAGCTGAGGATCGTTTTTTCCTGACAACCACGATCCTGGATTCATTCTGCTTCATGCATCCTGTTCCGCTGAAGTTTTAACCGATTTATTATCCCGCACATATTCTTCCAGCTCACTGAAGGAAGGACGCTCGCTGGAATATAAGACTTTACGGCCAAATTCCACCGCAATTTGCGGCGGATACCCATGCATGCTGGATAATAAGGTCACTTTTATACACTGCATCATCTTGGTATTTTCAGCGTATTTCTGCCGTAATACCGCCGCCAGAGGAGAGACAAAACCATAGGATAATAGAATACCTAAAAACGTCCCGACCATCGCACGAGCAATTAATTCTCCCAGTTCGGCTGCAGGCCGGTCTGCGGAGGCCAGTGCATGCACGACTCCCATCACCGCCGCAACAATACCAAACGCCGGCAGCCCATCACCGGCTGCAGACAGACTTTTCGCCGGGCCGTCACTTTCATATTCGTAGGTTTCTATTTCCCCATCCATCAATGATTCGATTTCGAAAGCATTCATATTTCCGCTAATAATCAGACGAAGATAGTCCGTAATAAAATTAACGATCATCTCATCTCCCAGTAAGGCCGGGTAGGATTTAAATATCTCGCTGTCCGCCGGGCTTTCAATATCTTTCTCCAGCGCCAGCACCCCCTGCTGCCGGGCTTTAGATAACAACCGGAACTGTAATGTCATCAGATCAAGATAATGTTTTTTGGTATACTTTGAGCCACGAAATAATAACGGAATCGCCTTCAGTGTTTTATTGATCGATTTTCCACAGTTACCGACAAGGAAAGCCCCTGCTCCCGCGCCACCAATGATGAGCAATTCTGTAGGCTGAAATAATGCGCCCATTTCGCCACCTACCAGCGTGTAACCTCCCAATACGGAACCGATAACTACAATATATCCCAGAATAATTAACACGGAGACTCCCTTACACCCTCGTTCTGTTATGCAAAATATCCCTATGCTGGCAGGAATGGATTACACTCCCCGGTTCCATACGGATAACTGACGATTAAAACAATCTTTTATTACCGCGAGTTATTTATCAGCAGGTAACTTATCCAGGTTATCGGCACCGTCTTCGGGAAGTTTACGCCTTTTCACCGCCCTGGAAGGTGGCTGGCATAAGCTACAGATAAAACTCCCTTTTGGCTGGTGTGCATGATTGATAAACTGGCCGTGACAACAGCGACATGCCACCAGTTCAAGCATTCCGCTTTCCGTAAACCGGATCAACGTCCATGCCCGGGTCAGAGCCAGTAATGGTCCGTTTTCCCCGGGCGGACACTGCTCAAGATACAGATGGTAAGCCGCTATCAGCGCATCCACACCCCGGGTAAGATGAGTTTTTTGCATAAATAGCCAGGCATGGAAAAATACCGTTGCATGAATGTTATGCTCCCAGGTCATAAACCAGTCGGTGGAAAAAGGAAGCATGCCTTTAGGCGGCGGACAGCCCTTAATTTCTTTATATAATTTAATCAGACGCCCGCGACTCAATATTGTTTCATTTTCAAGTAATTGTAGTCTGGCACCCAGATGAATAAGTTCAGTCGCCAGCTGAATATCATGACCTTCCTGTATCACACTGTGTGTTTTCATACTGTTCTCCCGTCATTGCTTCGGAATATCTAAGAAAACGACTGTAAGAGATTGCTGGCCAGCATAATACCGGTATGAATTTGCTGAAGATCATCGACTCGCGAATCCTGCGTCAGACGTTCAATATCCAGATAATCATTGAACCGGATTTTACATATCAACTGGTTAGTCTCTGCAAGTTTAACCAGTCCCTGAAGTGTGAGTTCTGACAACTTATCTGCCATTAACTCATCAATGCCCAGACGAAACATTGCAGAGGACTTATCCAGACGGATCAATTGTTGCGCAAGTAATAAATATGAAAGATTTATATCATAAATATTTTTAACCAGGTTGGCCGAATTCATTATAGTTTCCTCTGCGTTTGAAATTATATTCCGGGAAATAGAGCAACGACATGTATCGACTATCTCTCTGTAAAATATGCCAGAAATTTACCTCTGGTTACCGGGATAAGGAAGAGCAGGTAATAAAAACCCTCACAGAACACTCAATATATCCTCACTTATTGTTAGTCTGATGATTCAAGTCTTCTCTTTTTACAAATCGTTGGGATTTATCTTATTTGAATTTAACCGCTTAATAGCCGTCATACAATGATTTTTTTCATTCATTTGCTGTGGGAATTGATACAGATCATCAACGACAGCGGGATAATTATTTTTAAAGAGTCATTTATCTATTTATATTTTTTTATCAAAACCTGCTGCCCTCTTAAAGAAAATAACCACACAAAATATCAGGTCTCTTGTCCGTACAAAGTAACATTAAAATATTCTACTTCTTGATATTTATAATAAACAAAACTGGCTAACGACCGCATTGAATAATCATTCATACTTATTTAAAGAAACAGAATAGCTTTATTTATTCTCCGGAAATAAGAATAGATTATGAAAAGAAAAGGTTTTAACTAAAATCGCATGGGTATTTTAATTGAGTAACGTTGGAAAACGTTAACGCAGGGCAAGCAGATCATTAATGAAATAAAATCGTTAGATTGACCGGTGGGGCAACAGATTCTGCCGGAAGACACGTGAGCCAGTAAATCATCAAAGAGGTTTGTGAAACTTTGGAAGATGTGGTCGTTTCTTTAGACAGCCAGGCCCCGTTCAGCCGGAGCCTGGCTGTGATTGATGACTCAGTCAGACAGCCAGCGAGCGGAGATCCTGCAGGAAAACATCCCGCCAGCGATCTATCGTCTGATGCGTCAGTACCGCCATCATCTGCTGATAACGTTCGATACGTTCACTGAGGGGCATCGTCATCGCCTGGTCGATGGCAGCAGCCACTTCCCCGCGATCGTATGGATTCACTATCAGCGCTGAGGTCAGTTCACAGGCCGCCCCGGCAAAGCGCGACAAGATTAACACACCAGGGTTTTCAGGATCCTGTGCGGCAACATACTCTTTAGCTACCAGGTTCATCCCATCCCGGAGCGGCGTGATCAGTGCAATATCAGTCAGGCGGAATATTTTCATCAGCAGACGTCTGTCGAAGTGCTGATTAAGATAATACAGAGGTGTCCAGCTTAGGGTTCCGTATTTACCATTAATCCTTCCGGCTTCGGTTTCCAGTTTATGACGGATTTTCTGATACGCCTGGACTTCCCCTCTGGAAGTCGGTGCTATCTGGGTATAGCGGATATGACCACGGTGATGGGGATAATGCTCCAGCAGGGCTTCATAGGCCAGAAACCGCTCCGGTAAGCCCTTGGAATAATCCAGTCGTTCGCAGGCGATAATATTTTTCGCATCCCCCAGTTCTTCCCGGATTGCCACCATTTTCGGTGGTAAAGGCCCTGAGGCGATGCGCTGAATACTGTCAGGCTCGATCCCGATAGGGTAACACGCAACGCTGAAAGTCCGGCCAAAGGCCTGATAGCGGCCCTCCTGCGTCGTACTCAGTTCGGTGACCTTTGACAGGCTGCTCAAAAACGCGTGCTTATCATTTTCCGTTTGAAAGCCCAGCAGATCATAGCTGCAGAGCATTTCAAGGATAATTTTATGATCCGGCAATGCATTAAAAACATCCGGGGCCGGGAAAGGAATATGCAGAAAAAAACCAATGGGTGGGTTTTTACCGGCCTTACGTAATTCTGCGGCAAAGGGCAATAAGTGATAATCATGGGCCCAGACAATATCATCGTCATTGAGTAAAGGGCTAAGCCGTTCGGCCAGTAACTTATTGACCCGGCAGTAGCCTTCCCAGGCTGTCCGCTGATAGTCGACCAGGTCCAACCGATAGTGAAAAGCGGGCCAGATCACCGTATTAGAGTACTGGCTGTAATAGAGGTCATAATCATTCTGATTAAGGCTGAATGAAGCATAACTGATACCTTCATGTGATATCAGTGTCACCGGCTCCTCTTCTCCGGAAATTTCCGCTATTTCACCATTCCAGCCAAACCATAATCCACCGTTCTTTTTTAATGCATCCAGAATGCCCACGGCCAGCCCGCCTGCACTACTTTTTCCGTTAACCGGCAAGGCTATCCGGTTAGACACTACGACTAATTGACCCATCCTGAAGACTCCTTATGAGTGAGGATTACCGGCACCAGGTGAAAGCAACCGCTTTATCCAGGTGTAAACAGCATCGTTATTCTGCAAACGGTAGTGTGCGTGTGTAGGTCCCTCACCAATTTTCACCGAGATCCCTTTTAACTGGTTAACCAGAATGAACCCCTGCTCGTCAGTCAGGTCATCTCCCAGGAATACCGGTACCCTGCCCGCAAAAGGCGGACTTTCCATAAATTTTTTAATAGCGACGCCTTTATTGACACTTTCAGGTTTAAGCTCGATAACACATTTCCCCTGCTGAACTTCGAGTGCCGGAAAATGTGCCGCCACCTGTGTTGCCAGCGCCCGGACGGCGTCCCTGTGCCGGGGGGCCTGCCGGTAATGCAACGCAAAAGCGACGCGTTTTTTTTCCAGTACGACCCCCGGTAACGGGATAATGCCTTCGGTGAGCGAGTGTTCAATAGCGGCCAGTATGCTACTACCGACCGGGGTACCGGTCAGCCTTCCATCGGTTTCACGACGCTCCGCGCCATGGATCCCTGCCGCAGGCAAGCGTAAAGGTGCAAGCAAGGCATCAATTTGCGCCAGCGGGCGACCGGAGATAATGGCTAACGCACCGGACGTGTTCCGGTGAAGAAGACAAAGATCATCCCTGACATGTCCGGGAACCGAGACCAGATCAGGTTCCGGTTGCAGGGAGGCAAGAGTTCCGTCCAAATCGAAAAAGAATGCTGCATGTTCACTGCTAATCTCTGGCAGAGCCTGTTGACTCTCTTGCACAATTTCCTCCCGGTGGAAGCCGTCGCTTTGTTATATTGAAATTCACAGGGTTTCAGGCTTCCTGAGCCACTCTTCCGCCCCACGCGATAACGATATCCGCGAGGGCCATTTCGGCTGGCCTGTCGACGGGCTTAAGTATTAAACATTGCAGGACGCCACGATAAACTACGGCGTTCAGAAATGTTCACCTGCGCTTAACTTTTGTTACTTTATTGTTAATAATAGACTGCTTTCCGGAATTTATCCTGTCACAGGCGTCTGTTCTTTCCGCTGCGTGGCGACAGAACAGTGACTGACCGGCGACATTTCCTGCGCGGATAGGCAGGATCCAGTGTGCTGGAAAACTGATGAAAAATCGTTCAGATAACACCGGAAGTCCGGACTGCTGACGGCATTTAATGCCGGAACGGGTTGAAAAACGGGTTATTGCGCGCATCTGATATACTCAGAAGCACAATGAAGCAGTACACAAGAGAGAATTAATTATGACTATTGAATATGCAGTAATTGCCGGGGGCTGCTTCTGGTGCACCGAAGCGGTATTTAAAAGCATTAATGGTGTGGTTTCGGTCGAAAGCGGTTACACCGGCGGAACCACCGTGGATCCGACCTACCAGAAAGTCTGTGAAGGCACGACAGGCCACGCTGAAGCCATCCGTATCGGCTTCGATCCGGCTCTGGTCAGCTACGGGGATCTGCTGGATATCAGTTTTGCGACTCATGACCCTACCCAGCTAAACCGCCAGGGGAATGACATCGGTACACAGTACCGTTCTGCTATTTTCCCGGCCAACCCGGCGCAGGAGCAGGAAGCAAAAGCCGCCATCGCCCGCGCGGCCTCTGAGCACAGTGCGCCGATAGTCACCACGGTGGAACCATTACAGACCTGGTATCCGGCTGAGGATTATCATCAGAACTACTGGGATGGTGAAGGTCAGCGCAACGGTTACTGTCTGGCCGTGATCCCGCCTAAACTTCAGAAACTGCGTAAGCGTTATTCTGAACAACTGAAAGACTGAGTTGGCAACCGCAATTCCTGCGTGAAAATGCAGCGAATTGCGGTCATATAAAGCAATTCGTTCATTCGCTAACCGGGTAAAACAAAAGAGAAAAATAATTCTTGACCGTTTGCGACTGACTCCCTATAGTAGCGCCCCGTTAGCCGCTACAGCGACTGACAACAAAAAGTGGTGAGGTGTCCGAGTGGCTGAAGGAGCACGCCTGGAAAGTGTGTATACGGCAACGTATCGAGGGTTCGAATCCCTCCCTCACCGCCATCATTTTTTAAGAGAGCCTGAACGAAAGTTCAGGCTTTTTTATTGCCTGTCAGCAGGCACTCTCCCGGGAGGGTGAGAACCCTCGCAGGGTTCGACAAAACCTGCCGGGTTTTGCAGGGCCTCCGGTCCCCCGAAGGGCGAGGTGCAGCGCAGCGAGTGTATCCCTCCCTCACCGCTATCCGGCCATCTCTCTGTATTTTTGAATAGGAGATAGCGTGCAGAAACCTTACTTCCCGGAACCCGCATCTGTTCCTGCTGTTCATAACAATATTAATGTTTGCTTCTTACCTGATTTCAGCACCGCGTTAAGGGCGACATGACGCCATTGAGTGGGAAAAGGTACCACGCAGCGAAGGGTTGGCTTATTGCAAAGCGGAGCGTGCAGAGAATACGGCCAGGCGCCCTTTTCCCGGTCGGCCACATCGGGGCAAAGGCGGTATGGCTGACAATGCAGCGAACGGAATATTCACCGGGATAAACCGAATAAACCACAAACTGAAAACTCAGCAGCCTGGTATCAAAAACCTTCGGACAAGTGGGATATTCATCCCTCTGATCCTGCAAAACCTCAGTTCCCTGCCTGTTCACTCAGAAGAAAAATCTCTCCTGCCCCTTAATTTTCAGCACGCCGCCAGGCCGCCAGCCACTGCGCATAATGTGCAGGCCACTCCACCGTCGGTGTGCAGGGTTTTCCCATACCAAATCCATGCCCGCCCCGGGAATAACGAAACAACTCCACCGGGACATGTTCACGCTGACAGGCAGCCTGCATGATCAACGTATTTTCGGGATCTGACACCGGATCATCTTTTGCCTGTACCAGAAAAAACGGAGGAGACTGCGGCGTTACAAAATTCTGTACTGACCACTGAGCATCCTGCCGCAGAGAAGCCCCGGTCCCGGCGAGAATACGATGGGTAGAGGTATGTGTATAGGGTGGTTCGAGCGTGATCACCGGATAGATTAATGCGGCCCGGTCAGCTTTTGCGGGAAGTGTATCGATAGCATCTGTCGAAGGGTAACTGACAAAATCACTGCGCACAGCGGCCAGCCCCAGTAAATGTCCCCCGGCAGAAAAACCTAATACACTCAGATGCTTTTCCCGTTGCCTGATAATACGTAATGCCCGTTGCGCATCCTGCAGCGCAACCAGCGATCCCTCACCCCAGCCTTCGTCAGGTAACCGATAGGTGAGAACATAGGCAGTAAAGCCACGAGCTGTCAGCCAGGCCGCGGCGGGTAATGCTTCTTTACGCATCTCTATTCGTTTGTAGCCACCACCGGCAGCAATCAGGACCGCATAACCATTTGAGCGGGCCGGCGAATAAACACTCAATGTAGGGTGGGCAATATGGCTCAGTGCGCCACCCGCGGAGCTTATCAACCTGCCATCGGGGCCTCCGCCTCCCGGGGGGGTTCCGTTCCAGAGTGGTATCACTTCTGCAGACGACAGTGGCACGGCGTCTGCCTCACTGGCGGAACTCAGGCTCTCTCGCCCGGTGATCACAGCGGCGATAACATACGCCAGAAAAGAACGACGATGCATAGCGGGATTTGTCCAGTTCGAGTGTCAGTTCTGCAATATACCGCGCTATTACAGTCATGACATCGCTTTATTACAGCACGATCCGGTACGCCGGGTAAGTTTTCAGGCGATATTCTATACTGTATTCAGCCATCACGGTTCTTCAGCCTCCGGTAACCGCAATGCTCGCAAAAATACCCGGAATACGCTGAATTTCACAGATTACAAAGTCCTCCTCCCCTTTGCTGCATCGGGGCGCAGACCCGAACCCGCGGCATGATCAGGTAAAGATCACTGTGTGCACCCTCCGGCAGAATGTGAAATTAAGACAACCCCTCACAGACATCCGGAAGTAAAGAAAATATTGTTTTGTCAGCGAGTTATGTCTAAGACCTCTGATTTAAAAGCTGAAATTTCACTTTCCAACACTAAGGCACATTCATATGATGGACTATCTGCTTCTGGTAATAGCCATACTTCTGGTGATCGTGGCCGGCGTACTTCTGATCTCCTATCTGCGGGATAAAAGTAAAACCACGTTCTCCCGGGGCAATAAACGTCGTTAGTTCGGTAATAACATGAATTCAGAGGCCGTATTCTGCAATCTTAAGTGGATACGGCCTTTTCTGTTGGCTCACAGGATCGGTTATTTCCCGTTCGGGGTTTCCGGGCGAAGTTCATACGCTTTTTGTACCAGCGGATCCCGCTCTGCGCGTCCCGTCACTTTTCGTTCCCATATTTCATCCATCTGGCGGCGCGTATCGTCGGTAATCTCTTGCGGAACAACATTCCGGTAATGTGTTTCTTCACCGGTCACGACTTTTACAATCAGTTCAGAGACCTGATGTGGCTGATATTGTTCATGCGGGAAAGCAATTTCTGAATAGTCGAAGACCGTATCTTCTTTGTCTTCCGGCCACCAGTGTTGCCACGCTTCAAACATACGGTCATTAAATCCGGTCAGAATCGGCCCCGGGTTTACCGTTGCCACCTGAACACCAAACTCGCGCAATTCTTTGTGTAACGCTTCGGCAAAGGCCTCCAGCGCATGTTTACTGGCCGAATAAGCACCGGCAAAAGGATCCGTGGTGATCCCCGCGACAGAAGAAACAAACACAATTTTGCCCTCTTTCCTGTCAATAAACTGCCGGGCAAACAACTGGGTAAGAAGAATGCTCCCGAAAACATTCACCTCAAACTGGCGACGTAGTTTTTCTTCGGGGAGATCTACCACCGCCCCGCCTTCGGATATCCCGGCATTGTTCAGCAGAATATCGACCGGCCAGGTGGCGGCCAGCAGGCGGTCATTCTCATCAGTGATGTCCAGCTTTTCCACCCGTAACTCCAGTCCCTGCTGCCGGGCTGTCTCTTTCAGCGGCTGGATTTGAGCAACGGTTTCCGTCGCGGCAATGACCTGATAGCCGGCCTTAGCAAGCAGCAGCGCACTTTCTTTGCCGAATCCGCTACCGGCACCGGTAATAAGTACAGTCTTCTGTGGCATAACGTTTTCCTCTGCTGAATCGTGTTGCTTACAGTTCAGTATAGAACATCCTTGTTTTCCGGCAGAGATAACGCCTTTTGCCCGCACGCTCTGAGCCATTATTGCTGACCGGAGGTCTCGCGGTCCCGGAGTTTATCTGCCTGTGAAATGGCCTGTAACTGATGGTTTGCAGTATCAATCGCATTCAGTAACGGGTAGATCCACAGTACGGCCTGACAATAATTCAAACGCTCGGCGGTAACGGTACCGGCACGGGTTGCAGTAGTGCCGCCGGCAGGGGCTGGCATTGTGCCGGCACGTAAATCTTGTGTGTAGCGGTACAACCGCTGAGCAATAGCATCAGGCACAGGGAGATCACAGGTTTTCTGACGGCGGAGAAGAGTCCGGAATTCATTAATATTTTCCTCATTTTGCGCACTGGCGCGTAAATTCGTTTGCAGAGCTTTTTCAGAAAGTGCGTTCAGTTGCTGCCACTGCCCATTCTGCATTCTGATAATCTGCGCCTGATACTGCTGTTCTTGCTCTGCCTGATGTTGTGCAGTAACAGCACTTTTATAGCGGTAAGCCACCACAGCACTCATCACCACCGTCAGTAACCAGAAGATGCCAATCAGGATGGCCAGAATTGATTTCAGTTTCATCATTTACACCTGCTGCAATGCAGTCAGTGCGGTCTGCAAACGCACAGCCCTGTCAGCGAGACCGTTACTGCCACCGTTGATAATTTCCGTCACTTTCTCAAGATCTCCGGAACACGCCAGGCATCCCTGTGAGGCGAAATACCAGGCCGCGGAAAGTGCTGCGGGCGTATCGCTTGCCAGAAGATCCGGGTGGCTGAGCAGTGGCAGGTCAATGCCAGAGGCACAACGACAATAATTATCCCGGCCGGTGACCTGAATCAGCCCCCTTCCACGATAAATCCAGCCTTCCATCGGTGACAGGTTACCCAGCCGCTGTCCATAGAGTCGTTCTGCAATTCGCGGTTGCTGTGCAGGCTGCTCCGCGGTCCGTCCCAGCGCCGTAGCTTGCTGCGGGGTAAAATAAGCCGGAAAGAGTTGCTCTAACGCCTGCGGGGTATAGTTAAAACTTTCTGTCAGGGTGGTAAACCCTTCTGACTCATGGGCGGTCTGAGCAATAAACATGGCCTGATCCATGGGATGAATAATGGAAAAACGTTCCATCGCTTCTGTTACCGGCTCAAGCCAGCGTGATGCCAGTTCCGCGCTGATACCGGCGGCAGCGGCAAATTGTTCTGATTGCATCATCAAAAGACTCCTGCTTCATCGCGACCCTGAGGGGTCAAAAATAAGGTGAGCCCTGACAGTAAATCTCCAGCCAACAGGCCACCAGCGGCGGAAGTTGTGCCCTGTAACAGCCAACAAAATGCTATACATAGCGTCAGAAAAGCGCAGAAAAGGCCCGGAGACGGGCGGAGAGGAGGTGGAAAAGAGCCGTGTCGTGCCAGCTATTCCGTTCTCAGTGGGTTGTGGGTTGTGGGTTGTGGGTTGCGGGTTGCGGGTTGCGGGCGATAGTTAGCCTGTGCAGAAAGATCGGAAAGCACCAAAAACATCCGTTCCAGACTGTCCGGCGGTATCAGAAATGACGGGAGTCACAGCTATGCGGTCTTGGTAAAGAGAATCCCGGCCCTGGTGACAGGCAGTGACCGGGAGATAAGTACCTCCCGTCGGGGGAACCGTTCCACCCAACCCAGGCCGGAGAGTAATACCTGCGTGGGGTCAGAGCCCCAGACTGTCCAGTTCAGGATGGTCAGCAGGCCGCTGAGTGCCGGACCAAAAGAAAAGGCGTTCTCCGGTACTGATAGGTAAATCATTGATACAGGCGAAACGCTTAACCATTAATCCCTGTTCATTAAATTCCCGGTTTTCGTTGCCATAGCTACGAAACCAGTTCCCCGCCTCATCATGCCATTCATAGGCAAAACGCACGGCTATCTTATTGTCCGTCCAGGCCCGGAGTTGTTTAATCAGCCGGTAATCCATTTCTTTACGCCACTTTCGCGTTAAGAACTGAACCACTTCCTCGCGACCACGGACTTCTTCGTTACGGTTGCGCCAGTATGTCTGCGGGCTGTAAACCAGACTTACCCGCAACGGGTCACGACTGTTCCAGGCATTTTCCGCCATTCTGACCTTTTCTGCCGCCGTCCCGGCCGTAAAAGGCGGTAGCGGATGACATAATTCCATAGGTTCTCCGGTGACATTGCACGGTAAAAAAAGAGGTCGCCGCGTTTCCGCTGAGACCTCTCTGAAATCAACTCTCTCTGCCGGTGGTCATTACCCCCGGTGACATTGCCGGAATGGCTTAGCTGTAAGCCTCTAACGTACGCTGGCACAACTCAGAACGGACACAATCCTGTTTATCGAAGCGGATTAAACCTACCAGGTCATCTTCTTCAAAGCGCTGTAAAGCATCGGCCAGGCCGGAGGTTACCCCCCGGGGTAAATCACACTGAGTAATATCACCGTTAACAATCACCGTCACATTCTCGCCCAGACGGGTAAGAAACATTTTCATCTGAGCCGCAGTAACGTTCTGGGCTTCATCCAGAATCACAAACGCATTCTCGAACGTCCGCCCACGCATATAAGCAAAGGGAGCAATTTCAACTTTACCGATTTCCGGGCGCAGACAATATTGCATAAAAGAGGCCCCCAGACGTTTAACCAGCACATCATAAACCGGCCGGAAATACGGTGCGAATTTTTCAGAAATATCACCGGGCAGGAAGCCCAGGTCCTCGTCTGCCTGCAGCACCGGTCGTGTGACGATAATCCTTTCAACGTCTTTATTGGATAACGCCTCTGCAGCTTTCGCTGCACTGATCCAGGTCTTACCGCAGCCGGCTTCACCGGTGGCAAATATAAGCTGCTTGTGTTCGATGGCTGAAAGATAATTCGCCTGTGCGTCGTTACGTGCTGCAATCACAGAACGGTCACGACTATCGCGGGCCATACCAATCGAATCCATACCGCCCATTTGTACCAGCGAGGTCACCGATTCTTCTTCACGCTGACGATGACTACGGGAATCATTACGGATCACCCGGCGCGCTTCACGACGCGCTTTAATCACTGCTTTCTGTCTTCCCATGTTGGCACCTTACAGTTGGTTTCATTTTCCGGCCTGAATAACAGGCGCGTATACGTGAACGCTTTAGAGGTTTACAGGCTTCCTTCTGAGCCACGAACAGCCATTGAGAACAGTACACCGCTGAAAAAACGGGTACCGGTTAAAGAGACATGAAGTAATGAATTTAAGCAGAATAAGAAAAGTGAATTTTGAGTATACCGCATTCCCACGTCTGGCGACGTAAGTGAAATGTTTCTGATGTCATACCGACAGTCACAATTCATGTACACTCTCCGGAGAAACTTCGTAATACTGAAACTCTCAGGGAATAACTTGTACCAGCGCCCCGGGGAATGCAACAATATTTTTACTTATCCGGCATAAAAATAGTCATCTCTCTGCCTGACACTAATGAAAGAAAAAACAATTATCCATTTATAACAGTGAGATGGATTATTTGTGGTTATTTTTTACCCACTCGCAAATAGTGCGAAAAAAACAGAACTCTCCTCCGGTTTTCCCGGCATAGCAAAAAGAGGCGGTATTTTTCATCCCCGCCAGCCGGCAGGATTTACTCACTCTCCTCAGGTAACACAAAAAAGAATATCTGCCAGCCGAAAGAAAAATATATCTGATGCAGGGAGGCAGGGATAAATACTCCGGCTGACGTTTACGATACCGCAGATAACCTCATGGTCGTATTTCATTTCCTGCTTAGCGGTTAGGGTATTCATAAAATACCCATCAGGGTGTCGTACTATTAAATGACCATCCCCGCTATCCGTCCGCATAATTCCGTTGATATACGCTGAGATATTACCGGGCCCTGCCAGGCTCCGGACTGACCCTAACCATTAAACGACGTCAGAGGCTGACGTGGTGAGCTGAGAAAGTGGCAGCCCCGACAGAAGAGAATATTTGTCCGTGGTGAGACCTGCGCCAGAGATCATCCACACAGCGGTTTCATCCGCTACCGCAGGTCCGTTGTGGTCCGCAGATAAGAAAACCTGTGAACCCTTTCTCAGGACCTGGCCGGGAACAGGGATTAAAGTTTACCGGGGTGCACAGGACCAGTGGAGGCGGTTGCACCGGTCCGCCAGCCTCACTCGGGACCGGTGCAGAGCCAGTAAAAAGAAAACCCTGTGAGGTTATCTCACAGGCTTCACGGACAACACTTATGCCACAGCAATCTCAGTCGCTGAGAAATTCCTGCCGCGCATTCTCAAAACGCTGTGTCGCCGCCGTGGAAGGTCGTTCACCCACAAAACTGAAAATCACGATGGCCAGTAAGCCGGCGATAAAACCCGGAATGATTTCGTAAAGCCCGAATAGAGCATACTGTTTCCAGATAATCACCGTTGCCGCTCCGGCAATCATCCCCGCCAGAGCACCATTGCGGGTCATACGCTTCCAGCAAAGACTTAACAGCACCACCGGGCCAAAGGCTGCACCGAAACCTGCCCAGGCATAGCTGACCAGCCCCAGGACTTTATTGTCCGGATCCCGGGCCAGCAGGATGGCAATAACCGCCACCACCAGGACCATTAGCCGGCCAACCCAGACGCGTTCCTGTTGCCCGGCATTTTTACGGAAGAATGCCCGATAGAAATCTTCGGTCAGCGCACTTGAACACACCAGTAACTGACAACTCAGGGTCGACATCACCGCGGCCAGAATTGCCGACAGTAAAACCCCGGCAATCCACGGGTTAAACAGAATTTTGGCCAGCTCGATAAAAATCCGCTCGCCATTACTGTTCACCGCCCCTGCCAGCGCAGGGTTATTATCAAAATAAGCAATACCGAAGAAACCGACGGATACGGCACCGGCAAGGCACAGGATCATCCAGGTCATTCCGATACGCCGCGCCGTTTTCATCGAACGGTGTGAATCTGCAGCCATAAATCGTGCCAGAATATGCGGTTGTCCGAAATACCCCAGTCCCCAGCCCAATAAAGAGACGATGGCAATCACATCCATTTTGTTAAAGATATCGGTAAAGCCGGGACCATGATGTTCGATCACCGTCATCGCTTGCGGAATACCGCCCACGGCAAAAATAACCATTAACGGGGTCAGCAGGAGCGCGAAAATCATCAGACTGGCTTGCACCGTATCAGTCCAGCTGACCGCCAGAAACCCGCCCAGAAACGTATAGACGATAGTCGCGGCAGCACCGGCCCATAGCGCCGCTTCGTAGCTCATCCCAAAGGTACTTTCGAAAAGTCGGGCCCCTGCTACAATCCCGGAAGCACAATAAATAGTGAAAAACACCAGAATGATCACCGCAGAGATAATCCTTAACAATTTACTGCGGTCTTCAAAGCGACTGGTAAAATAGTCCGGCAGGGTTAACGCATTATTGTGATGCTCCGTATGAACCCGAAGTCTGCCGGCAACAATTTTCCAGTTCAGCCAGGCACCGATAATCAGCCCGATGGCAATCCAGCTCTCCGATATACCGGAAAGAAAAATCGCACCCGGCAGCCCCATCAGCAGCCAGCCGCTCATATCCGATGCACCGGCAGAGAGCGCTGTGACCAGGCTGCCTAAACTCCGGCCGCCGAGGATATAGTCATCAAAATTTTTGGTGGAACGCCAGGCAAAAAAGCCTATCAGAAGCATGCCAAAGATATAAATTACAAAGGTTACTAATAAAGGGGTACTGACGGTCATAGTTATCTCCATTTCCTGTTATTATCAGGCTAAATCCCCGCAAATAGCACGCAATAATCGTGGACAACCCCGTTGTCTGACGGGAAACCGATCATTGCGTCTGTTATTCACCCACCCTGATTTAACAACGAAGTAACATTTTAAGCCCACAGCTGCACCCGCTTTTTTCCAACAACCTGCGACCGATCATGTTTTTTCTGCCGGAATTTATGCACCTCTGACCTACGGAAGTGAATAATTATGGCAAACCCCCCCGGATAAACCCCTCATGACTGCACACCGAATTTGTGCCAGCGTTGCGTCGGGTAACACTTTTCGGTTTCATAAGTTTTTCATAGTTGCAACAGGTTGCAACATGATGGATATTGAGGTGCAACCCTGCCTGATAACAACTGACGGAGAACTGTATGGCAACGACCACCACGATGGGTGTCAAACTGGATGAAGAGACGCGGGAGCGCCTGAAAAAGGCCGCTCAGAAGATAGACCGGACCCCGCACTGGCTGATCCGCCAGGCCGTATTTAACCTGCTTGAAGCGATAGAGTCCGGTCATACCCCGTTTTTTTCTGAACTCTCTGCTCCTGGTAATGAACCGGAAAAAGCGACAGAGAAAGAGGAACCGGTACAACCTTTCCTGGATTTTGCCGAACAGGTACTCCCTCAGTCAGTGATCCGTGCCGCCATCACGGCGGCCTGGCGTCGCCCGGAAACCGATGCGGTGCCAATGATCCTGGAGCAGGCTCGTCTGACACCCGCATTATCTGAAAAGACCCACCAGCTGGCTCATCAGCTGGCCGAAAAACTGCGCCAGCAAAAAACGACCGGAGGCCGGGCCGGAATGGTTCAGGGGCTGTTACAGGAGTTCTCCCTGTCATCTCAGGAAGGTGTCGCACTGATGTGCCTTGCTGAGGCGTTATTAAGGATCCCCGATAAACCGACACGGGATGCGCTGATCCGCGATAAAATCAGCCACGGAAACTGGCAGTCACATCTCGGGCGCAGTGCCTCGTTGTTTGTCAATGCCGCTACCTGGGGCTTACTGGTCACCGGCAAACTGGTCGCAACCCACAACGAAGCCAGCCTGTCCCGATCGCTTAACCGAATCATCAGTAAAAGCGGTGAACCGGTGATCCGCAAAGGGGTGGATATGGCAATGCGCCTGATGGGCGAACAGTTCGTCACCGGCGAAACCATTTCCGAAGCATTGGCGAATGCCCGTCGCCTTGAGGATAAGGGGTTCCGCTACTCCTATGACATGCTGGGTGAAGCAGCTCTGACCCGTAAAGATGCCGAAGCGTATCTGCTCTCGTATCAGCAGGCGATCCATGCCATTGGTAAAGCCTCAAATGGCCGCGGGATCTATGAAGGCCCCGGCATTTCCATCAAGCTCTCGGCCCTGCACCCGCGTTATCAGCGGGCGCAATATGACCGCGTCATGGAAGAGCTTTATCCGGTACTGAAGTCGCTGACCCTGCTGGCCCGGGAATACGATATCGGGATTAATATTGATGCTGAAGAAGCCGACCGGCTGGAGCTGTCACTCGATCTGCTGGAAAAACTCTGTTTTGAACCGGCACTGGAAGGCTGGAACGGTATCGGCTTTGTTATCCAGGCGTATCAGAAACGCTGTCCTTTTGTCGTGGATTCCCTGATTGATCTGGCCCGTCGCAGCCATCGCCGGCTGATGATCCGCCTGGTTAAAGGGGCATACTGGGACAGTGAAATTAAACGGGCGCAGACCGAAGGGCTCGAAGGTTATCCGGTTTATACCCGCAAAGTGTATACCGATGTCTCTTACCTGGCGTGCGCCCGTAAATTACTGTCGGTCCCAAATCTGATTTACCCGCAATTCGCGACCCACAATGCACAGAGCCTGGCGGCCATCTATCAGTTAGCCGGCAATAACTATTACCCCGGCCAGTATGAATTTCAGTGCCTGCATGGGATGGGTGAACCGCTCTATGAGCAGGTCGTCGGTCCGTTGTCTGAAGGTAAGCTGAATCGCCCCTGCCGCATTTATGCGCCGGTAGGCACACATGAAACCCTGCTGGCGTATCTGGTTCGCCGGTTACTGGAAAACGGAGCGAATACCTCATTTGTTAACCGTATTGCCGATAAGAACCTGTCGCTGGATGAGTTAATTATCGACCCGGTACTGGCTACCGACACGCTCGCTGCCGAAGAAGGTACCGCTGGCCTGCCACATCCGAAAATTCCGCTACCCCGTGAGTTATACGGTGACACTCGCAAGAACTCTGAAGGACTGGACCTGGCAAACGAACACCGCCTGGCCTCCTTATCCAGTGCCTTACTCAATAGTGCCTCCCGCCACTGGCTGGCTGAGCCACTGATCGATGCGCCACCGGAACCCGGACAGCACCCTGTGCTGCCGGTAGTAAATCCGGCCGCACGCCGGGATGTGGTGGGCAGCGTACGTGAAGCGACCTCACAGGAAGTAACGGCAGCGATTGCTGCCAGCACCCATGCCTGCTCTATCTGGTTTGCAACCCCCCCGCAGGAAAGGGCCGCTATACTGCAGAATGCTGCCGTCCGTATGGAAGGACAGATGCAGGTGCTGATGGGGCTGCTTATCCGTGAAGCCGGAAAGTCTTATCCGAACGCTATTGCCGAAATCCGCGAGGCGGTAGATTTTCTTCGCTATTACGCTGCCGCTGTCCATGAAAGTTTTGACAATGAAACTCATCGCCCACTGGGCCCGGTCGTCTGTATCAGCCCGTGGAACTTCCCGCTGGCCATTTTTACCGGACAGATTGCGGCGGCATTAGCCGCCGGTAACGCCGTACTGGCAAAACCAGCCGAACAGACGCCATTAATTGCCATGGAGGCCGTACGGATCCTGCACGAAGCCGGCGTTCCGCGCGGTGTATTGCAGTTGTTACCTGGCGCCGGGGAGCGTGTCGGTGCCCAACTGGTCGCAGATAAGGCCATCCGCGGGGTGATTTTCACCGGTTCTACGGCGGTGGCCGCATTACTGCAACGTAATCTTGCCGGACGTCTGGATCCATCAGGCCAGCCGGTCCCCTTGATTGCCGAAACCGGCGGCATGAATGCAATGGTCGTCGACTCTTCGGCATTGACGGAACAGGTCGTACTGGATGTGGTGGCTTCTGCCTTCGACAGTGCCGGTCAGCGGTGTTCTGCCCTGCGACTGCTCTGTCTGCAGGAAGATGTGGCTGACCATACCCTGACGATGCTGCGTGGCGCGATGGCGGAGTATCGCACCGGGAATCCGGAATACCTGTCCACGGATATCGGTCCGGTGATCGACGATGATGCCCGCCGGATGATTGAAGAGCACATTTCAGCGATGGCGGAAAAAGGTTTTACCGTGTCGCGTATTACTCATCCCGCATCGGAGAAAGCGGCCCGTCTCAGCCAGGGACACTTTGTTATCCCGGCCTTAATCGAAATCGACTCGCCTGCCGACCTTAAGCAGGAGATCTTCGGTCCGGTATTGCACGTTGTGCGCTATCCCCGTCATGGTCTGGCGAAGGTACTGGAAAGCATTAACAGTTCGGGTTACGGGCTGACCTTTGGGGTACACACCCGTATCGATGAGACGATCCACCAGGTCACTTCGGGGATCCATGCCGGTAATCTGTACGTCAACCGGAATATGGTGGGTGCTGTCGTTGGCGTGCAACCGTTCGGGGGGGAAGGCCTCTCGGGTACCGGGCCGAAAGCCGGCGGCCCTCTGTATCTGTACCGGTTATTATCCTCACGGCCTGACGATGCGATAAAAGTGACCCTGTCACATTTGCCTTCACTCCTGCCTGAGTCAGAGATTACCTTACCGGCACCGTTTGTCGCCCTGGCCTCCTATGCCCGGAGCCACGAAAACCCACGCCTGACAGAGCAATGCCAACGTTTTGCGGAGGAAAATCAGAGCCAGCGCGTCAAAATCTTAACCGGTCCGACGGGGGAACGTAACAGCTATACCCTGCTTCCCCGTGAGCGCGTCTTATGCCTGGCGGATACTTCGGAAGATGCGCTGTGCCAGCTGGCACTCACCCTCTGTACCGGATGCCGGGTGCTGTGGCCTGACGATGAACTCCACCGTCAGTGGCTGAGCGCCTTACCGGCCGGGGTAAGCGGAGAGGTCGATCTCAGTGCATCGGCGATCGAAGACGCCTATGATGCGGTGATTTTCCATGGGGACGCGGATCAATTGAGCCTGCTGTGTCGTCAGGTGGCGCTACGTAACGGCCCTATCGTCTCGGTGCAGGGATTTGCGCGGGGAGAAACCTCTCTGTTAAGTGAGCGACTCTTGATCGAGCGCTCAGTAAGCGTCAATACGGCGGCGGCCGGAGGTAATGCCAGTCTGATGACCATCGGCTGATCGCTGATCTGTGGCCCGGTCACCGGGCCACAGTCATGGTTCTTCCTCCGCCTCCCGCCTGAGCCACTGCCTTTCCCGCCCGTCTGCCAGGCATCGGCTGAATCCGCCCGGCATTGCTTCTGCTGCCCCGGTAATAGCTGCGATGCCAGCCAGAGCCGGTAACGTATTCCGACAGGGTGACGGCGTTTTGCGGTAAAGTCAGCCCACTTGCGATACGTTCGGTGTGCATCGCTCCGGCGGCAATGTCATTATCAGACGATAGGAATGGGCGCGTCATGCGCCCTGAAATGACCGCGGCCCGGGTTAAGCCGGGCCGCGGTCTTCAGAAGGGTCACATACCTTTACGGCTTCAGACAGAGCCCTCTGCTTCATGGGCGGTGTCGCTCAGTTTCTCCGCGTAACAGGCATATTTGGTCAGTGCAATGCGGTAGTTAATCCGGCTTTTATCAGGCAGCAGCCTTTCCCATTGTGACGGGGAACCAAAATCAGGCAGCCGTGCAACTGTCAGCCCCTTTCCGGTCAGTATCTGGTCAAGTCGTCGCATCCGCATCACATATTCCCTGACCGTGGCGAGACACAAGGTATTATCACTGACCAGATGCGCTTTGAACCCTTCAATATCAAACAATGTCGCTTTCCTGCCTGTGCAGATCGTCGAGCAGAAACGGCAGACGGGTTCTAATTGCGCCATAAATTCCTGCCACTCTTCCGGACTTACCGGATGATCCATCGCCATAATATCTTTGTGCGTGATCAGTTTTCCGGAAAATAATAAGCGCACCCGGCTCAGTTCATTACCGCAGCTGCTGCACTTATGTTGCGCATATTTATAATCCCGTATATAACGGCTCAGACGCTGATAAGTCATTTTCATAGTTATTACGTGCTCCGGCGTAGAATATTCCGTTAATCGTCCTTCAGACGAGCGCGTAACCGCTTTATCGCCTGGCTATGCAACTGGCTGACGCGTGACTCCCCGACATTCAGAACCGCGCCAATTTCTTTCAGATTCAGTTCATCCTGATAATAAAGACTCAGCACCTGCTTCTCCCGATCTGGCAGCCCGTCAATCGCCTTCAGTACCTGTTCACGTAACTGCCTGTCCTCTAGCTGGCGGAAAGGGTCCGCTTCCTCAGAGTGCGGCATGATCCGTTCTGCACTGTCCCCGCTCTCATCACACAGCGTTTCCAGCGAAAACAACTGACTGGTGTTAGTTTCCAGCAGGATCTGCCGATAATCGGCCAGGCTTATCTTCATCCGGTCGGCAATATCCTGCTCTCTCACTGGCTGAGCAGAAATCTGTTCCAGCGCGGCAATCGCCGATGCAACCTCACGGGCTTGCCGGCGAACGCGGCGGGGAACCCAGTCACGGCTCCTTAGCTCATCCAGCATCGCCCCGCGAATACGCTGTACCGCGTAAGTGGTAAAGGCGGTGCCCTGACCGGCATCGTAGCGGTCGAGGGCATTCAGTAGCCCGATGCCTCCGGCCTGGATAAGATCATCCAGGTCAACACAAGCGGGAAGCCTGACCTGTAAACGCAGAGCTTCATGTCTTACCAGGGGAATATATTGCCGCCAGAGGGTTGGCTTATCCGCTTCACCTTCTGCGGTATATAAGTTCTCCACGGTTACCGTCCTGAATCTGTGAGACCGTGAAGAAATTATCAATCGCAAGACACCGCAGCCATCGATCAAATAACGACTTAAAATTCAGTTTATTAACCGGCTGAGACCCGGGTCTCACCGGCCGGTCATAGCAAAACGCTGGCGGATACTGCGCAGGGACTTCAGCACCTCCTCTTCACCGACAATCGGTTCATCTTTAAGCTGATGTCCGTGCTTTTCGCGGAATTGCATCGCTGCGGCCAGGCAAATCGCACGGAAGCTCGCTTGCCGGCAGATAGTGGACTGATTCATACTCCAGCCCTCATCGCCGAGATAATCTCCGGATGCTTCAATATCAGCGAAGTAGGAATAAGGAGGATGCATACCGGCGCGGATGATGCGCCAGCTATGTTCCACATGCTCCAGCGCATTGTAAAAATCCTCATCCATCAGACCGACATGTTCCAGACACTGCCGGCTGTAGTAGGAAAATGCCCCCACACAACTCGGGTACAGAGGTAAGCGTAATGACGGGTAATTCACCTGATAGCGTGGGCGGGGATGGCCTTCTTTATTCACATTGTATTGTCCGTGCAACGCGAAATTAAAATGCTGTATACCTGTTTCAGCCGCGGCGTTGATATACCGTTCGAAGACCCGCTCATCTTTCAGATAAATGTCATCCTCTATCAGAAAATAATGCTCAATATTCTGCTGCTGCAGATAGCGCAATGCGGTATTCTTACTGCGCCCGACCCCCTGATTTTCGGGGTTTTGCACCAGTTTAACCTCCAGATCATGATAATCTTTTTCCGGCTGGCCATCATTGACCACAATCACAGCCTCCAGCAGGTGTCGTGGTAAGGAGTGGTACAGCTTCAGTAATCCCTCCCGACGATTACAGGTAACGATGCCGACACCAATACGACCGGGAGGTGTTTTCATGATTTTTGCTCCTGATGTTCCAGCCACGCATACTGCCACTCATCCACTGCTGACGGTGTCATTAACCAGTGGCGACGTACCGCCTGCTGAAGCAGGATGCCCTGCCGGTCGAGGGCCTCTTTATCGGCCAGATGCTCCCGTATTGCACGTAACCAGTGGCGGAAGTGATTTTTGACCCGCGTGACCGGTAATGCCCCCCGGTAAGGTTCAATATCACTGCAGATCACCGGAATGCCGCAGGCTCCCAATTCCAGCAGTCGGAGATTACTCTTACATTCATTGAAAAGATTGATTTCCAGCGGCACTAATGCCAGATCCAGTTGCAGGCTGGCCAGCTTTTGCGGGTACCATTCAAACGGGACCCCCGGATGGAATTCACACCTCGCACTCTGCGGTTTCATGCCCATAAATACCCAGTCCACCTCATCCGCCAGTTCACAGATCAGCGGCTGAAGGATCTGAAGGTCGCCGGTGTGACTGTTTCCGCCGGCCCAGCCGACGCGGGGTTTTTTCCCACGCCGTCGCGTTGCGGGTAACCCGCCCCATAATTCCGGGTCCAGGCGGTTCAGCGCTACGCGGATATCCGGATGAAATCCGGCATAGGCCTCCGCCAGCGCCGGGGTTGACACCACCAGCCGATCTGCAAGGCTCACTGTACGGCGCAACTGGCTGACAATATTTTTGGGAAGTTTTCCGCGATGGTGGTTTTTTAACGGCAGATTAATGAAATAGTCGTCATATTCCATGATGATCTTCGGAGAACAATATTGTTTCAGATGCGTGATCCGCTGTTCTATCTGCGGGTCAAAGGGCATCTGCAGCAACACAATATCCGGGGAAACACCTGCCGCATCTATCGCTGCCGGCAGACCATGGATTAATCCGCCTTCGGCGCGCAGTTGCTGCTCCAGCAACCGGTAAGGCTGAATTACGCGATAATGGCCGCAGCCGGTCTCATTGATATGACCGGCCACGATCACCGGTAGCGGGCGTCCGGGTAAGGGTGACTGAAGTCTGTCGGTCACCCGTGAGAGGCTGAACAGCGAGCCGCTCCGGCTAAGATGCCGCTGATACCGGATGTCCTGACATAATCCGGTTTTCCAGCGCGTGCGTAGGGCGGCACGACACCGCTCTGCCGCCTGCGGATCCGGTGTGGAGAGTGCCGCAGATAAACGGGTTGCCCCACCCATATGACTGACGGTCGCCTCAGGGGTCCACAACACCAGGTAGCCGGCCTGCCGCATCCTGAAACATAAATCGACATCCGCCAGATCATAATCGAAATTTTCCGCATCGAAGCCGCCCAGTGTTTCGAACAATGTTCGCCGGACTATCATGCAGGCAGCACTGACCGCTGAAACCTCATGGGTGGCCTGCAGACAGTGAAAATAGCCTTCCGCCGTCGTACTCTCACCCTCGTAGATCGCGGTCACTGAATCCTCAGGGCCGGCAATAAACCCTGCATGCTGGAGCCGCCCATCCGGATAACACATTCTGGCCCCTGTGATCCCGACTTCCGGTCGTTGTGCCAGTTCGGTCAGTGCGGTCAGCCAGCCGGATTCCGTCACCTCACAGTCATTATTCAGAAATAAAAGATATTCGCCCTGCGCTTGTGCCGCCGCAAAATTACAGAGGGCAGCGAAGTTAAACGGAGCTGACCAGTGCAGGATACGGAGATTACTCAGCTTAAGTGCCTGTAACTGGCCCAGATACTCACAGGCTCCGGGCTGCGAGGAGCCGTTATCAACGATCAGGATTTCAATACCCCCTTCCGGTGTCAGCCCGGTGACAGAGTCAAGACAGCGCTTTAACAGACTCTGATGATCTTTAGTGGGGATAATGATGCTGACCTGCGGCCTGGCAGACTGCAGGTAGCGGACACGATCCGGCGCGTTGTCCGGACCGGCCGTCACCACCCCGTCAATGCCACAGCGCGCCAGATGCCGGCGAACCTCGTCACGGCGTGCCTCACCGTTATCCGCCGGCGGAGATCGGTCCGGGATCAGTAGCAATGCCTCCGTCAGATGACCCAGAGTGCCCGGCCCGTACGTTTCGATAGCGCGCCACATCAACTCAGCCATCGGCAGAGGAGAAGGACCGGCAGACTCCGGCAGAAAACGGCTAAGACAGGTACCGGTGACCAGTAATTCCTCTCCGGGATAGTGACAGGCCCGTAACAGATCAATATTACAATCCGGCTTCAGGCTCAGACGGGCATCAGCCATCTCTTCCCCTTCCAGCGTATCACTGTAACAGAGTGAGGTGTGCGGATGTTCCAGCAGGTAAACGGCGAATAGTAGCAGCGTATCCGGCAAACACCTGGTCCCCGGCTGCAGCATCAGCCAGCTATTCGCCGTTGATTGTCCGATGACCTCCAGCAGTTCACGGCGTCCGGCTGAAGCCGGAAGCAGGCGGTCGGTAAGATGACTAAACCCCGCAGAAACCTCATCGGTCAGCAACACAACACTCTCCGGCGGCAGGCTCTGTTGCTGCACGGAGAGTAACGTCCGCTCTGTCGCGCCACTCTGCGACTGCGGGCCGGTGATCATCACCCCGATCCGTCCGGTGCCCGGATGGGCGGCAACCATGGCAGAAAGAACCGCCCGCCGTGTTTCCGACAAACAGCGGTGTTTCAGCCAGCGTTCCAGAGGCTGACGCTTAACGGCCAGACTGGCCAGGACACCCTGGGCCAACCGCCATTCTTCGGCAGCGACGGTATCCGGCACCCGTAATTCCGGGGCGGGCAGCCTGGCCAGCAACGGAGGTAATAGCGCAGAATAAGACCAGCTTTCACACGCCTCTTCCCGAAAATCCGCCGCTCGCTGCAGGGCGGCCTGATATCCGCTGATCAGCGCCTCTGCCCACTGCCCGCATTCCATTGGCGGGCAGTCAGCCGCGACGAAAAAGTTATCCGCGGCCGCCAGTAAATCATCGTGTGCCGGATACCCCTGCCAGCCGGCTTTTCCGGTAATGCAGGCAGGGATCCCCAGACAGAGAGCTCTGGCTATCAGCTGATGTTCACCGGCGACCACCTGATAGCGCGTGAGTTGCTGATTCGTCAGTTCCCCCGCGCTTTCCTGACCGCAAATAAAGTCCACGCGGATCCCTCGTCGCGTAAAGTCCCGGCCAAGGGTGTCCTTCTGTGCAGCCGTAAGTTCGCCGGCCCAGAGCACCCGCTGCAGATCCCCCGCCGGCTCCTGCGGTTCGTCATCCGATACGGGATCGGTGTCATTATAAGCCAGTGGCAGTAATGTCAGCGCCGGGGGCGTGATCCCCCCCAGGGCCAGTGATGCATAGTGGAAGGCAGAGTCCGTCAGGGTACGCCATGATAGCGCTTTTTCGGTGGCACACTGATGGTACTGTGGCTTCAGGGGCCAGGAGATATGCTGGAACAGAAATTGTCCGCGCAGACAGCGTTGTTGCAGACTGTGCAGGATCCCGCAGGCGAGATAACCGTTACAAACCCAGACCAGGTCATAGGTTATTTCACCGCTATCGCTGAACGGTGTCACGCCCTGTTCCGGCGCATCAGTAAAACAACGGACCTTCCCGTGGTCGGAAAGCGCTGACAGACGCTGCTGATACTGACGACTGATGACTCTGGCGCAGACATCCACCGTCCATCCCTGGCGGATAAACCAGCCCGCCAGCCCGAAAACGGTCGCTTCGGCCGCCGTGGCCCCCTGCAACCCGTCGATTGAAAAAAGTATTTTCTGCATGCCTACCCCTGACACTCTGCGCGAACCAAAGACAAAACCCCGCACTGCGGGGTTCCGGGAAAATCTGACAGCGTTGATTAGTTTTGCAGTAAAGAAAGCACTGTCTGCGGGACCTGGTTGGCTTTAGAGAGTACTGAGGTACCTGCCTGTTGCAGAATTTGTGCCCGCGACATACTGGACACTTCGGTCGCATAGTCCGCATCCTGGATACGCGACTGAGAGGCTGACAGGTTGTTGATGGTCGCATTCAGGTTATTGATGGTAGATTCAAAACGGTTCTGGATAGCACCCAGACCACTACGGGCAGCATCCACAGAAGCGATACGGGCATCAATATCAGACAGACCGGACGCACCGCTCACGCTGAAATCACTTCCCAGTGTAGTGGCTTTAAAACCGTCATCAGACAGAGAAATCGAAATAACATTCGCACCAGCATCGTCATTAGCACCGACCTGAATATCAATACCTTTACCCTTACTATCAAATAACTGGATGTTGTTAAAGGTAGTGGCACTTCCGATTCGTTTGATTTCCGCCAGACGGGCATCGACTTCAGCCTGGATAGAGCTGATATCATCGGCACTGTTGGTACCATTTTTCGCCTGCACTGTCAGCTCACGAACACGCTGCAAGTTGGTGTTGATTTCTTTCAGTGCACCTTCCGCCGTTTGCGCCAGAGAGATACCATCATTGGCATTACGGGTTGCCTGAGTCAGGCCGCGGATATTAGATGTCATACGGTTAGCAATTGCTTCACCTGCGGCATCATCCTTCGAACTGTTAATACGTAAACCAGAAGATAAACGCTCAATGGCGGTACCCAGTGCTGACTGTGCTTTGTTAAGATTGTTCTGGGTAGTTAACGACATAATATTCGTGTTAATAACAGCCATAATTTATATCCTTCAATAAAGAAATATTCATTGGATAAGCAAAACGGTTGAATCATTTTGCGTTCATGACTGATATCGGAAATGCCGGGGCGAACTTTAGACATCAGGCTAAAAAAAGCATCAGGTACTCCCGGTAAGTCTCAGCCCCTGCTCTCTTTCCCGGGACGAAAAATAAATATTTTTTTCCTCTTGCCGATACTCCGGATATCCCCCCACGACAGGAAATATAAGCATGAATGCAATCAGTAATCTGGATATCGGTTCAGGATTAGACTTGTCAGAGCTGTACAATAATTTGCAGAACGCAGAAATGGCTAAACTGGCGCCCATTACCAGTGAGGCGACCGCCTGTAAGAACAAAATTTCTGCATTTGGCCAGCTTAAAAGTTGCCTGCAAAGTTTACAGAGTGCGATGGAAGCTCTGACAAAGTCCTCATCTTTTAATTCCACGGCAGTCAACAGTACCAATACGGCGTTTACCGCCACCACTGGCAGCAACGCCGTGCCCGGCAATTATCAGATCAATGTGGAACAACTCGCCACGGCACAATCGTTGCTCTCCGGTAAAATAAGCAGTCACTCAGAACCCCTCGGTAATATCAACGGAGGCACCCGTACACTAACCCTGAAGACCGGTGACGGCGAACCCGTTGAAATTACGTTATCAGACGATGAAACGTCGCTGGATGGTATCGTCAACGCTATCAATAAAAGTGATGCCGGGGTAACCGCCACCAGTATCCGGGCCAGCGATGGCGAGTATTATCTGTCGCTGACCGCCAAAGATACCGGCGCTGACAATACTATTTCGGTCAGCGTCAGTGGTGATGATACGCTGCAAGGTGTCATTGGCTATTCTGCAGGGGACGACACTTCAGGGATGAAACTGACCGATGCCGGGCAGAATGCGAAACTGACGGTAAATGGTATCGAAGTCGAAAGTAAAAGTAATACAGTGACCAACGCGCCTGATGGCGTCACCCTGAACCTGAAAGCGGTATCAGCTCAGGCTGAGACGCTGGAAATCAGTACCAACAGCGATGACAGCGTAAAAGCGATTAAAGACTGTGTTGCCGCCTATAACAAACTGCAATCACTGATCAGCAGCCTGACCAGTTTCGCTGGCACCGGGGCAGCCACGAACGACACCAGCAGCAACGGACCGCTGATGGGGGATAATACGGTCAGAAACATTCAGTCCCGTCTGCAATCGATGCTGTCAGAATCACAGGGGGGAGACTTTTCTATCCTCGCCCAATTAGGGATCACTATCGACCCGACGAAACAATCTGACGGTTCGTCCGGTGCGCTGATGGTGGATGATACTCAACTTGAAAATGCCCTCAAGGATAACCCTCAGGCCGTGGCTGCATTTTTCACCGGCGATGGTAAAACCTCCGGTTTTGCCACTCAAATGAACAATACTCTTAACGACATGCTGAGCGATGCTAACGGTAAAAAAGGAATGCTGGCCAATGCCATCGACTCACTCAACAGCAATTATGATGGCTTAAGTAAGCGCTATGACGCCATGCAGTCCTTTATCGATGCCACTATGGCACGGTATCAGACGCAATTTACTCAACTGAATAAACTGATGTCGCAGATGGATCAGACCCGCCAGTACCTGGCATCTCAGTTTGATGCTTCATCGGATAAATAAGGAACTCCGCATGAAAAGCATGACCGGTGCCAATGCTTACGCAACGATAAGTGTGGAAAGTGCGGTGCTCAGTGCCAGTCAGTCACAACTGACCACCCTGTTATTTGAGGGAGCACTCAATGCACTGGCTCAGGCGCGCCTGTATATCGATGATGGCAACATCAAAGGTAAAGGCCCGGCCCTGTCCCGGGCGATGAATATCATCGAAAATGGCCTGAAAGGGCCATTGCTGGAATGGCGTGAAGATCCGCTGGCAGCGCAACTGATATCGCTGTATGACTATATGGTATTCCGGTTACTGCAGGCCAGTCTGCACAACGATGCCGCAGCAGTCAGTGAAGCAGAACGCTTGCTGAAGGATATCACCAGCGGGTGGAAACAGAGTCTGCAATTACAGAGTGGTCAGGAGGGTTCCCTGTGAGCCCCCGGCGCTGGCTGGTCAGGGTCAGTTCTCTGAACCAGCAGTTACAGCAACTGGCTTCAGAACAACGCTGGCCGGAGATGGAAACACTGGTCAGGGAATACCAGCAACTGACCATGCATTGTCCGGTGACGGACAATAACGGTGACACGATAAGTCCGGGTGAACAGCAGGTATTGCTGCAGGCCCATGAAGCACTCACCCGCCTTATCGCAGACGCCAGGCACACAACCGGCCTGAACGTTCGGGAAACATGGCAGCAGCAACGGGTGGCTAAAGCCTATTTTTCGGTGTAACTGACCTGCCGTTGTATGTCAGACAGGTCACATCACTTAACCGGCGGTACTGCCATCCGCAAAATGGTTCTGCATCAGGGCCGGCTGTATATCCTGAATGACCGGTTGCTTAGGGTGATCTTTAGATTCTGACAGGGCTTTACGGCACTCACCGGTCGGCTGACTGACTTTCTTCAGGGTCAGACCATCATAGTGCATGACCCCGTCTATCACCATGACCGGCATCACGCGTAGCTGGCGGTTAATATTGACCAGTTCATCATCAATCCTCGATAACTTTCCGGGCTTGGCAATCACCCGCTGCCACTGGCGACAATCCAGAGTATCTCCCTGCGGGCTGATCAGCAGAGAGGCCATTGCCTGAGGACTGACCAGCGCTGATTGCGGACCGTCACTTTGCCAGACTCCTGCCAACCCCGACGGTGCCGGCACTTTTGCGGCCTGCGGGTAATTATCAATCTGCGCACAGCCAGCTAATGCCAGCAAAGGTAATAACATCCATCTTTTCATATACTTTCTCTGTTAACCCGTCACCGATACCTGTTACGCGGACATTATATAGCGTCCTCATGCTATTGCAGCCCCCGAATTGCAAATATCCCGCAGTGAATCCGCCTGCATTACCTGAATTTACCCTGACATTCGTCTACAGAGCAGATACAATTGCGTGATGTTTGATTCAATGAAGAATACTATGAAAACGCCTGAACAATATTATGTGATTGCCCGCGACATGTTTTTCTCGGCTCATCCTGACTTTACTCATGCCCTGAACGAAATCACAGAAGAAGAAGCAAAACAAGCGGGTATGGACCTTGAAACCTATCGTGCGCTTCAGGCCGAACGTATTTATGCCGCGTTTCTGCGTCAGAAAAAACTGGATGGGATGATCTTTTCTATCCAGCTGGCGGAGCCGGATAAAGAAGTGGCAGCCACAGCGATTGAGAATTATCTGAAAAGTCATGCTGAGGCGCTGGGTATGACCTGGGAAGAGTTTCTGATTAAAAATGAACTCTGACCGATAGCTGCCAGATAAGCAGTATGAAAACACAGGGGAAAGCTATCCCCTGTGTTCTGTTGATTGTCTGTTATGATCGCTTCTGATACTGTAAACCTCAGTCTGAAACTGACCACCGGGAACTCGCTGAATGGCAAATCACCGAAGTAAAAAATACGGGAAAATGGTACTGGTTCTGGTATTTATCTGTCTGGGTCTGCTGATGTTGCGCTGGGCTGCGATGATTTGGGGATAACCCCGGGCCTGCCCCCTGCTGCCACGATTCGGTTATCTGTCAGGCAACATACATCGCCTGCCAGTCTGCACATATCCCCCACAGGTTCTGCAGCGTTGCTCTTATTGCAGAATAATACCCTGGTCACCCCCCCTTTTTTACCAGATGAATCTGCCGGAAAAATGCCGGAGATTATTCTGCAGCGTTAAATGATCAAATCCGCTTCTGATATTGGCCCTCCCTGCAGAGATACGGATTATCTTCTGTACGGCGTATTCAATTTCATTTCATGAAATAATGCAGAGAAAAACGATATTCTGTCATGATATTAATTTCAAGCGTTGCCCCCCAAGGCCAACGGTTTCCCGGGAGAAACGCCTTTTCCTGAAGGTTAACTATTAGTTGGTATAGCGTATGATATTTGGCCGATATTACTGCCGGAACTACTTCCGCTGGTGATAATAAGCTGAGGAATATTCCAGGGTATTATTCACTGCCCCGTTGCCTGTTTAAAAAGCCCATCCTGTTTGCGGATATCATGTATTCCTCGGGAAAAATAGAATATTTATCTGCATCGCGGGGTTGAGGTAATTAAATTTGATTTCCGCGCCAGGGATTGTTAGCGTAAATAAGATCTGAACAACAGGAGCCACATGTGAATAAAAAAATAATTCTCCCTGCATTAATATTCTCTCTTTGCGGAACTGCAGCAGCACAGGATCTTCCGGGTAAAGGAATTTCTGTACAGGCGGTAAAAAGTCCGCTGGCGGAGGAATCGTTCCAGACTGAATTAGCGAACCGTGCGTTAGCTAAATTAGGCTATGATGTTAAGCCAACTCAGGAAGTCGACTACAGCGTAGCTTATGCTTCGGTGGCCAGAGGGGATGCCACATTCCTGACCGTCGACTGGGAGCCGTTACAAAGCGATATGTATAATTCCGCCGGTGGGAGTAAAGCCTTCTTTCGTGCCGGCCCTTATATTACCGGTGCAGCCCAGGGTTATCTGATTGATAAAAAGACGGCTGAGAAATATCACATCACCGACATCTCGCAATTAAAAGATCCTAAAATTGCCCGTCTGTTTGATGATACCGGTGACGGTAAAGCCTCGCTGACCGGATGTGAGGCTGGCTGGTCTTGCGGTAAAGTCATCGACGCCCAGATTAAAGCCTACGGCCTGAGTCAAACCGTGGAACAGGATCAGGGCAGCTATTCAGCGATGATTGCCAACGTGATATCCCGCTATAAAGCAGGAAAACCTATCCTGTATTATACCTGGACGCCTTACTGGGTGAGTTATATCCTGAAGCCAGGTAAAGATGTCGTCTGGCTGACAGTACCGTTTTCTGCGGCCCCTGCAGGTCAGCCAAATACAGATACACGTTTACCGAATGGTAAAAACTACGGGTTCAATGTCAACGTCGAAAATATTTTGGTGAATAAAGCCTGGGCTGATAAAAACCCGGCCGCCAAAAAACTCTTTAGCGTCATGAAGATCCCGTTACAGGATATCAGCCAGCAAAACATGAGCATGCATAATGGTGAAAATACCAGTGCGGATGTCTCAGCACAGGTTGACGGATGGATCAAAGCACACCAGGCCGAATTTAATTCCTGGATTGCAGCAGCAGAAAAAGCCGCAAAACAATAATCCTCCGCCCCGGGGGATAGCAGCATCCCCCGCCTCCTGTCGTGAGTCTTCACGGCAGGAGTATTTTCCCGAAGTCCACCGCAGTGACTTACCCGGCTGGCAACGTCAGAATAATAAAAGCATTCCGGCACTGAGGGCGACCGGTAATGTATCGATTTTAGTAATGAAAACAGACACAGACTACTGCTGACTTTTTTCCGACAGAAAGATGAGTGCTCTATTGTTCCACAAAAAGCAGGCAGAAGAATTTAAAAGCAGGTTATTCCCGAAGTTGTCCGTCGCTGTCTGCAGACTTTAAGGCAGTGACCGTCGGATGAACACGCTGATTCAAATATATATTTCAGGGGAATCCCTTCCGTTATTTTTATTCTGTCAGTCATCTCGCTAATCGCGTTAGATGTACTCCGATGTCAGCAGTTAACTTGAAGTCTATTCAGTTAACGTTTCCGCTCCCGAACATCATTTCTGAAATCTCGTTAAAATTATAATTCGTTATCACCGGAAGGGGCTGACCTTCGATGAAAATTCGGGTTTTATTACCAAACCCCTCGACCTTCACAACTTTTAATTTATTTATTATCAGTGGCTTACCATGAACATCTTCGAGCTTTAACATATTTCCCCCAAAAAAAATACCAAAAATCATTCTGATTGCGGTGTGGATAATAAGGAAAAAAACAGATTTAGCAAAGATTAATTCCCCAAAAACCACTCACAAATACTTTAGACAGGAAAGTAAACTAAAAAAGCATCAGAAACTGGTTAATTATTATAACCTCGTGGCAAAATTCATTTCATCCCGTTAAAATTCGTCTCATATTCTGTATTTAATTCTGCGATCAGGATTTCGACGAAATATTGTTCTCTGGCCCGGATATCCGTCGTGATCCGGAAATAGCATCCGGGTTAAATATACACTTGCTCTCGTCTCTCCCTTCTCTTTTGCCAGATAGCATACCGCGCAGTTCAACCGATACATTGTTCTGCGGAACCACACTCCGTTTGGGTATGGAACAGACGCCTTATGAAACACACGTTATCAGGCCGATAACTGCTGCAGATATCGGTTATCCTTGTCCGGCACCGTTCACCTACCCGCTTACCCCAGGACTCACAGGCAGGGACTGCGTTATCCAAACGAAGTCAGCCGGTGAATATATTCTGCTGTTTACATTAGCGCTAAACGATAGCGACTATTTCTTCATTGCAGCCATGAAAGATAAGGCGGACATGTATGCTTCCCCTGGCCTGCCCTCTGCAGACGTTGAAAGCATTTATCCGCTCTTTAAGCCTCAGTCATAGCCTGCGGGCCGGGTACCCGTCGCTGAAGCCGGGATTGCCGGAGCCGTGATCATTTTATCCAGACTTTCGATGGTCTTGAATGTGCATGAGCAATCTATATTCCGGCACTGGTAGTACGTTTCTTTGGTAGTTTCGGTCAGGTAACGGCTGGTTCGCGTATGCGAATTTTGCCGGCAGACAGGGCAGCGCATCATCATTCTCTCCTTCTTTATTCAATTAAAACCCCACTGGCGGGGGAAGATTCAGACTTCCGGCGGTCGGTCAGTAACAGCAACCTCCGGTAACCGGCCCGCTATCGTGTGACCGGCCATTTATCAGATTCCTTTACGGGGTGATACCCACGGTGCGTGTGGCCGGCATACCTCATACGGGCAGTTGGCCTATGCCGGTCGTTGTTAAAAAAAGACTCCCGGCGGGGAAAATCAGCTCAGTGATGGGATAACTTCACCGTCAGGGCGATGGACGGACAGAACTCCCCGCTGTCAGGCCGACACAGGCATGGATTCACACCCGGCTCAGACCCGGGCTGGTTCACAGGGAGTACTTTATTCAGCACTATGGCGTGCGCAGATAAAAAGTAAGAAAACACAGACAGGCAGAAAAAGCATTTTCGACAGGAAGTCGTAATTCAGGCCCGGAGAGGACAGACGAAAAAAAACCCCGCCGTAGCGGGGTGGATAATATTAGCAAACCAGATGCACCCGGTAATTCGCTGAATCATGGGGAACATCCCCCGGCAACCCACTCAGTATTTTCTGGGTGTCGTCGCCGGCCCCTTATATCTACCCCCAAAAGCGGGCCGGGTCAACCTTATTAACATGCCAACTTATTGATTTGTTGTATTTAAAGACAATTCGCATCGGAAAATACTTTCCCTGAAAACAAAGAGCTATGAAAGTATTATGCCGCTTATTTTTATCACCAGGATAATCATCAGGCTTAAATAATGTCTGTGAAGGCGAAAGAAGCCTTCTCCGTGGCACTCGCCGGGCAGGGTCAGAGAAGCCCGGACCCGGCGTTGATAGATTTCGCTTTTCAGCGACGCAGGCGGAAGCCGTTGTTAAAGAGCAGATAAATCCTGTAGGTTATCTTTTTATCTTTCCTCCGGGCAGGATCACCAGATGCCGTGCAAACAGAGTCTGCTGACCGGGTCCTCCTGTGATGAAGCTGCGTAATTTTGTCTCCGGCCACCTCATCTTAAGTTTTCTTTAAATGTAAAGATGAAGGAATCTTAAGTCAAGATAATTTAAGATAACTTAATATGAAAAATGAAACCATCGGCATGCGTATCCGTAAGCGCAGAAAAGAGCTCAGGCTCACTCAGGCCGCCCTCGGGAGTAAAATCGGGGTGAAAGGCGGTGCTATCTCACAATGGGAAGATGATAAAACCAGTCCCAAAGGGGAGAATCTGATTGCGCTATCACAGGCAATGGGGTGTGTACCTGAATTTCTGCTCTATGGAGAGAATTCCGCCTCTAACGTCGAGCCTGCGCATGCTGATATCAGACATATTCCTGTGATCAGCTACGTTCAGGCGGGAGAATGGACCCCTGAGTCGTCGATAAGGAGCCTGGAGGGTAACATAGAGTACTTGCAGACGAATCTGGACTTATCGTCATCCGCATTCACCCTGATTATAAAAGGCTGCTCTATGGAGCCTGAATTCAGCGAAGGGGATGCGGTGGTAATCGATCCCAATGTTTTCCCGCTGCCCGGGGATTTTGTTGTTGCAAAAAACGGTGAAGATGAAGCGTTATTCAAAAAATATCGCCCCCGCGGGATCATCGCTGGCAATGAAGTTTTTGAACTGGTTCCGTTGAATGATGATTATCCGGTACTTCGATCCGATTCATCGGAAATCCGCATTGTCGGCACCATGATGGAGCATCGTAAATACCGGCGACGGAGATAAACTGCCCGGAGTCCGGATCCACCCGCCACTGGCGGGTTTTTTTTGCGCTGATTTTACGGTTTCTTAAATTAACCGGAACTTTGAATAATCCTTTACTTAAAATAATAGTTGCACCATGACTTAAGATTACTTAAGTTATTCCTGTAACAAGTTCTCGTCGCGGCTGAACTGATCGGATACACCCCATGGCACGGTCTGACTGCAGACGGTGGTGCGGTATCTTCAGCGCTATCCGGCAAAATTCGCAAATCTGATTTTCAGGAGGTCACAGTGACACGCAAAACCCCTTTTAACGGCTCTGCCGCAGGCAGGCGTCGCCAGCGCCGTGCTGCGCTGCAAAGCGATGCCAGTAACAGTACAGAGCTTTTGCATCGCCCTTCCCCTTCCCTGTCACTGAGCCGCAAAACACGGCCGAATACCGAACGTGCGATAACGCCGGCCGGTTCGGAACAGTTACAATTGTACCGGCAGAAAATGCTGACCTATGCCATGACCTTCGCGCCCCGGACCCGCCCGGTAAGACAGTCACCGCCAGCCTCCGCCGTTATCACCTGTCAGGCACGGGAAAAACGACGGAACGTGCCGGCCCCTGCATAGGATGACTAAGAAGTTAACCGCTTCTTTCCGCAGACTCCGGCACCCTTACATTACAGGGAAATCGCCAGCGGTAGCGCTGACCTGCCGCCAGCCCTTCGCCTCCGGTCCGCCGGGTCATGACAGTCCCGATGTCACCTCCGGGAGAACACATCCGTTCCGGCGAGCCGGCGTCATCTCTCTGTGACTACGGAGTCAGTACCACCGAAGAACAACGGGTAACCGGCTGAAAAGTAGCAATTTTTTCATGATGATACATTTCAACGATCTGTGGATCATCATCAATCGCAAACAGGATCTCGTATCCCTGGGCCTTCAGATCCCGTACGGCGTGACGTTTAAACTCTGCCGGAGGACGGTGATCGTCATTACTGCGATATATAATCTCAGGAGCCTGGCGTCCGCAGACTCTGCCCTCCAGCCACTGACCGGTCTGCTGACTGAAGTTTTCCTGTCTGCTGGTGATAATAAAAACGGGGAAGTTGCAGAGTAACGCGTTCAGCATGGTGAGACCCGCATTAATTGGTGCATCGTTGACGCATTCCGCCACAAATGGATGCCATGCTTCGTTGCAATGGCGCTTGTCTTCCGGCGGCACCAGATGTGCCCGATGACTGCTATCGCAAATAACCCCATCGAGATCCATAACAATAATTTTCAAATAAGCTCCTGCGCAACAGGCCGGGGTACCTTTACCCTTGCCCTGAAACTGTCGTTAACAGGGATATCTACATCATCCTGCAAGTGATGAACAGCATTTTCGCAGCCATCTCCGGCGTGAACAGCTGGCCTGATGCCATTCACTGAATATCTGTCAGATGCCGCTGCAGCCTGAATTATCTCCTTCTCAGCAGAAGGCTGACCGGCGGGAGAGATGAACCGAAAGATTAAGAAAAGTTTTTGCCGGCGCGTCAGACGGACAACCGTCAGGGTAAAACGCTGTACCGGAAAACATTTAACAGCAGTTGAGCGACATGCACTCAGGTGCCCGACACCTGACCTGCTGATAACGGGTTCCCCCTTTGGCAACACAGATTCGGTACAAGCGTTATAAAGTCAGCACCCGGGTTTTTCAGGATAGCGTTCAGCTACCTCCCTGTATCGGGGGACCGCCGCCCTGACTGACGAAAATTATGCATACTCTGTCAGTGACAGCCCGACCGGAGAAATCCGGCAAGCGATATCATTGCTGCTGTCGTCTGCCAGGGGTCAGTAGTCAGTAGTCAGTAGTCAGTAGTCAGTAGTCAGTAGTCAGTAGTCAGTAGTCAGTAGTCAGTAGTCAGTAGTCAGTAGTCAGAAAACAATAAACGGCCTGTAGAGTGAAGTCATATTCAGATGCAGGTCGCCGGCATCCATAAATTAATTAAAATTACCCTACGCAGATCAAAAAAAAATACTCATCCGGCGAGGGCACAGATAAATACGGTAACATCCCCTGCTGATATTATCACCGGAAATAACGTCATAATGGAAATAAAAAGAAACCCTGTTATTGATTATATGCGCTGTTTAGGGATGGCTTTAATTATCTTCGCTCTTATTTCCCCGCCTCTCGTTTTGTTTCAGTTACGAACGTTTGACGTTCCGATGATGGTTTTTATTTCCGGCATGATATTTTACTGCGCGGAAAAAAAGTTAAATTTACATCTTATGCCCTTTCACGAGTAAAAAGGCTCGTTTATCCCGTCCGGGCATTTCAGTTGTTTTTTTCCTGGCTCTTTTCATTGTAAAACCTGCCTCCCTGTATCCGTTGGTGTCGTTACAGACCATCATCAGCTCCGCAGCCTTGAGCGGGTTTGGGTTTTTCTGGATAATAAAAATATTCATTCTACTCTCAGTGCTGTCTCCTCTGTATTTCAGGGCGTCAGAGTACCTTTCCGGCGTTAGGCTGACGATAGTGGTACTGATACTCTCTGCTGACAGCCAGCATACTCCCTGCCCTGCAACCGCACGGGGATAATATCAGTACGGATATGATTAATTATCTGATCACGGAGATGATTATACCGTCACTGACCTATGGTGCGATGTTTATTTCAGGTGTCAAATGGCTGACAATGCAGCGAAGTGAACGGATGTTTTGCTTTGTGACTTTTACCGCAACCACCCTGGGATTCATTGTTTACCGCGAAGTGGTTCACGGCACATGCCCCTATCTACAGGATGATAAATATCCGCCCGGATTCTATTTTATCTCCTATGCTATCCCGATGACCTGCCTGGTTTATCACTTTTTATACCGGTTCACTGATAAAGAACAATCACCACCAGAGATTATTCGTTTTATTTCATCCAACACGCTATGGATTTATCTCTGGCATATTCCGGTGGTGACTTATTTCTCCATGAGTCAAAGCAGCATGCATTTTATTCTGAAATATCTGATAGCATTATCCTGTGGTCTGCTGCTGACGCGGATTCAGCATCAGATAATACAGAAAATCCTGTACACCTTCCGGCATCACCGCGGAGTGTCCGCCTTTATCAGACAAACATTTACCGGGTAAGAATTTATTTGATTCTCCGGTGAGTTACCATTTTCGTCGACAGGCCGGTGACGTTATCCCTTAGATGAGTCGCCGGAGATATAAAACAGCCCCTCATGTTCAGAAAGGATCTGATATCCCGGGCTATCCGGCGGTACGGGGAATAATGCCGGCCCCGGGAAAAGTGTCAGAGCGGAAGCCCCTGGGGATCGCTGCACCCGCCGGGAACACTCGCCCGCAGACGACCCTTTTTTGGTGTCGTGTGGGAGGACGATGATTATCGTACTCTTATTCTGTCGTCGCTCATCGGGGTAACGCACACCACAGGCAATCACTCCATCGTCCGGAAAGCAGCCTTGACCAGGCAGGGACAACAGTCAGAGAGGTTTACTCGTGCAGCTGTTTTTATACCGGCGGGTAACCCGATGCAGGAACAGATACTGATCGCGGCATAGCGCGAAGCGCACCCTGCCATTGTCCGGAGGGCAGACAACGGTTACAGGATAGCGATGCCGGATAATGAGAAGTCACAGAGAGCGACTCTGAACGAAAAATTAAATATTTTTAGTCCCATACTGTTCCACGATGGAATAGCAATGAATAATTAATGAGTTAAAACAATATATTAACTACATCATACAGACATATTCATAATGTCGGTATAAGCGCTCACCAGTTTATTACGAACCTGAACCCCCATCTGTAAAGAAAGCGCAGCCTTTTGCTGGTCGATCATCACATCATTCAATGACACATCCGGGATACCGGCTTCAAACGCCTCTGCTTTGTTTTGCGCTTTTTGATAGCGTTCACTCAGGTTATTCAGCGCCCGATGCAATATGCCGGAAAACTCCCCTGCCTGCGTATCGACGCCTGACAGACGCTCTGTCCCGGCAGATACCGGAGTAATCCCGCGGTCGATTTGCTGAAGCAGACTATTCATACCTTATCTCCTCTCTGCCCGATGAGCCTGATAATCTACCCTGCTGCGACAGGAATGAAGCGGAAAACTAACCCTTAAAATACTGACTGTTTCAGCCATCATTCACGGGAAGGAAGTCAATAATGCGCGATATTTCTCCGCAACTTTTCTGTGTTTTTTGGGAGTATGTCGTATTGTTAATTGAATATTATCCTCTTCGGGCCGACTGGAAGATCCTATGACCCTGAGTCCGGCCACCGTTACCTCATCATTTAACGCCTGGCGACAACAACTCCAGTCAAAGCTACGTACCCTGCCAGGGATCCCGGTCATTTTTGCCGGAGCACTCTCCGTGGCACTGGTCGTGGTACTGGCTCTGTGGGCTAAGGCACCGGAATATAAAGCGCTGTACAACACGCTGTCAGACCAGGACGGCGGGCTGATTATCAGTAGCCTGAATCAGATGAATGTCCCGTATAAAGTGGATGATAAAAGCGGTGCGCTGATGGTTCCGGCCGAAAGTGTACGTGAGTTGCGTCTGAAACTGGCAGAGCAAGGGTTGCCGAAAGGCGGGTCAAACGGGTTCGAATTACTGGATAATGAAAAGTTTGGTATCAGTCAGTTCAGCGAACAGGTTAATTTTCAGCGTGCGCTGGAGGGGGAACTGGAGAGGACTATCGAGAGTCTCTCCGCCGTAAAAACGGCACGGGTCCATCTGGCTCTTCCCAAACCGTCGGTCTTTATCCGCGAAGAACAACTCCCGTCGGCCTCGGTGACGCTTGAACTGCGCCCTGCGCGGGCACTGGATGACGGTCAGGTCAATGCCATTGTGCATATGGTGTCCAGCAGTGTCAGCCGGCTACCGCCTGGTAATGTCACTGTGATTGATCAGAATGGTAACCTGCTGACCAGCCCCGGTCTCAACGGTCAGGGACCCGACAGGGTACGTCTGAAATATGCGGCCGAAGTCGAGCGAAATATCCGCCAGCGTATCGAGAATATTCTGGCACCGATGGTCGGTGCCGGCAATGTCAGGGCACAGGTCACCGCGCAAATCAACTTTGACCGTCAGGAACAGACGGAAGAGCGCTACGGCCCCAACGCGACGCCGGATAAAAAAGCCATCCGTTCGCAACAGACCAGTGACAATCAGCAAAACGGGGGCGCATTACCGGGCGGTGTTCCGGGGGCATTAACGAATCAGCCGTCACCGGCCGCGACGGCCCCCATCACTACGCCTGTACCCGCAACTGGCGCAGCCAGTGCGCAGGGGAAATCAGCCACGCCGGCCGTGAAAACGACCACCACGGCGAAGGATCCCGTCCCGATCAATCAGCAATCCAGCCATGACGCTACCACTAATTATGAGCTGGATAAAACCGTGCTGCATACCCGGCTTAACAGTGGAACCCTCCGGCGGCTTTCGGTGGCGGTGGTGGTGAACTATCAGCAGGATGACAAAGGCGTCCCACGCCCTCTGCCGGCCGGGGTGCTGAAGCAGATCGAGGCGCTGACCCGGGAGGCCATGGGATTTTCCGAACAACGCGGCGACTCGCTGAACCTGGTCAATGCCCAATTCACCCCCGATGAAGATAAGGTCGGCCGGTTCTGGGAGCAGCCGGAATTTATGACGCAGATGATCTCTGCAGGTCGCTGGCTGGTCGTGGCGCTGGTCGCTTTTCTGCTCTATCGCAAAGTTGTACGACCAGTCATTGATAAGCAGAAACAGATCAGAGACGAGGAAAATGCCGCAGCTGAAACAACTCCGCCACCTGAGGAACCTCAGGATAATGGCATGCAGGAGACGGCACGTAAGGCACAACAACGAATTAACAGCGAGATCCTTAGCCAGCGCGTACGCGAGATGTCAGAAAATGATCCTCAGATAGTCGCCCTGCTGATCCGCGGATGGATGGGGAATGAATTATGACTCTTAGCGGTACCGATAAAAGCGCCATCCTGATGATGACGCTGGGCGAAGAGCAGGCAGCGGAAGTTTTCCGCCACCTGAACCAGCGAGAAATTCAGCATCTCAGTGCGGCCATGGCTGCAATGAAACAGATTTCACATCAGCAACTGACTCAGGTCCTGCAGCAGTTTGAGAAAGATGCAGAACAGTATTCTGCTCTCAGCCTGAATAACAGTGATTATCTGCGCTCGGTGCTGATCAAAGCCCTGGGTGAGGAACGTGCCAGCAGCCTGCTGGAAGATATCTTTGATACACGGGATACCAGCTCCGGTATGGATACCCTGAACCTGATGGATCCGCCTTCGGCAGCCGATTTAATCCGTGACGAACATCCGCAGATCATCGCCACGATCCTCGTCCATCTGAAACGGTCACAGGCTGCGGATATTCTGGCGCTGTTTGATGAGCGTCTGCGCCATGACGTAATGTTACGTATCGCAACCTTCGGGGGGGTTCAACCGGCGGCGCTGGCCGAGCTGACTGAGGTACTGAACAACCTGCTGGACGGACAAAATCTCAAGCGGGCGAAAATGGGCGGTGTCCGTACCGCGGCAGAGATTCTGAACCTGATGAATGCCCGGCAGGAAGAGTCCGTGATTGAAGCTGTGCGCGATTTCGATAATGAACTGGCACAGAAAATTATCGATGAAATGTTTTTGTTCGAAAATCTGGTCGACGTGGACGACCGCAGCATACAGCGCTTGCTTCAGGAAGTAGATTCCGAGCAGTTGCTGGTGGCGCTGAAAGGGGCACAGCTGCCGTTACGCGATAAGTTCCTGAAAAATATGTCTGTGCGGGCGGCCGACATACTGCGTGATGATCTCAGCAGCCGGGGACCGGTGCGTATGTCTGCGGTAGAGTCTGAACAAAAAGCCATTCTGCTGATTGTCCGTCGTCTGGCCGAAGCCGGCTATATTGTGATCGGAGGTGCGGATGAAACTTATGTCTGATATCCCTGCGGCTGAGCTGTGGAAGAACTGGCAGCCTGAGGAATTTGATCTGACTGGCGAAATTATCACGGCCAGCCTCCCGCAACCTGACATCGCGCAGCCGCCCGCCCCGGCCCCTGAAGGGGAGGCTCCCCCCCGGCACAGCGCCCCGCCACCCTCAGCGCCGTGTCCGGTGTCACTGACGGAAGAAGAGAAACAACAGGCCTGGCAGGAAGGTTATCAGCAAGGCATGGCCCGGGGGGAAATGCTGGGCCACCAGCGTGGCATCGACGAAGCGTTGCAGCAGGCACGGCAGGAAAGCGCGCAGAAAACGGAAGAGATGCAACAACAATTATCCGGACTGGCCGCCGGTTTCTCCCGTTCACTGGCGATGTTTGATGGCATGGTGACGGGACGATTACTGCAGCTGGCGTTGCAGATTGCCTGGCAGATTTGCGGTGACAATGTCGCCTGCGACACGCGGTTGCTTACCGAAAACATCCGTCAACTGCTGGCGCAGGACCCGCTGTTCAGCGGCACGCCTTTCCTGCGTGTTCACCCGCAGGATCTGGATGTCGCGCAACAGGTATTCGGTACGCAAATCAGCGAACACGGCTGGCAACTGGTGGCAGACGCCACCCTGCGACCGGGAGACTGCCGTTTACAGGGCGAGGACGGTGAACTTGACAGCAGCCTGTCAACCCGCTGGCTGGCACTCTGCCAGCGGGCGCAGTCAGGAGCCTACTGATGACCTCATCTCCCCTGAACTGGCCGCAACAGCTGGACCGCTTCGAGCAGTCACTCGCATCTTTGTCCGCGGTGCGTCGCAGCGGCTCACTCACCCGGGCCACCGGGCTGGTGCTGGAAGCCAGCGGGCTCTCGTTACCGCTGGGAGCCTCCTGTCGGGTCGAACGCCGGGCGGCCCCTCCGGCTATCTGTGAGGTCGTGGGCTTCAGCGGACATCGTTTGTTCCTGATGCCGCTGGAAGAAACCGACGGACTGGCCCCCGGGGCGCGCGTGTTTGCCGCAGAACAGCAGGACGCGACACAGAGTAAAACATTACCTCTCGGCCCACAGTTGCTCGGCAGGATCCTCGACAGTGCCGGTCACCCGCTGGATAACCAGCCCTTACCCGCAAATACAGACAAGGGGACGCTCTCCACCCGGCCCTTAAACCCGTTACAGCGTGCGCCGATCAGACATGTGCTGGATACCGGTATCCGGGCCATCAATGGGTTGTTAACCGTAGGGCGCGGTCAGCGTATGGGGCTTTTCGCCGGGTCCGGGGTCGGGAAAAGTGTTCTGCTCGGCATGATGGCACGTTATACCCGGGCCGATGTTATTGTGGTCGGCCTGATTGGTGAGCGTGGCCGTGAGGTCAAAGATTTTATCGAAAATATTCTGGGCGCGGAGGGGCTGCGCCGGTCGGTAGTGATTGCTGCGCCGGCCGACGTCTCGCCCCTGTTACGGCTTCAGGGCGCGGCCTACGCGACGCGAATAGCGGAAGATTTTCGTGACCGTGGCTTACACGTATTACTGATTATGGACTCACTGACCCGCTACGCCATGGCTCAGCGTGAGATCGCACTGGCCATCGGTGAACCCCCGGCCACCAAGGGTTACCCGCCTTCGGTGTTTGCCCGCCTGCCGGCGTTGGTGGAACGGGCAGGAAACGGTGATACCGATCAGGGATCGGTCACGGCATTTTATACCGTCCTGACGGAAGGCGACGACCAGCAGGACCCGATCGCTGATGCCGCCCGCGCCATCCTGGACGGACATATTGTGCTTTCCCGCCAGCTCGCCGAAGCCGGTCACTATCCGGCGATCGACATTGAAGCCTCGATAAGCCGCGTAATGTATGAGTTAGTCAGTGGATCGCAACTGCACCAGGCGCGTTACTGTAAACAACTGCTTTCTGTCTGGCAGCGTAATCACGACCTGGTCAGCGTAGGCGCCTATGTGGCCGGCAGCGACCCGTTGCTCGATCAGGCCATCGCTCATCAGTCAGCCTTGTCCGCCTATCTGCAGCAGGGGATGGGTGAACATTGCAGCTATCAGTCAGCCTGTGAACAGTTACAGCAGCTTTTTACTTCATCTGAGGATGTGCAATGAACAACGATCTTGCTCTGACAACCGTCTGTGACCTGGCCCGGGAAGCACTGGCTGAGATGACCGTCAGGCTGGGCCGGTTGCAACAGGCCCAACAGCAGGCGTTTGAGCAGAAGGTGTTACTGGAAAATTATCATCAGGATTACCAGAAACATCTCCGTCAACGTGCCTTACCGGGGATCACTTTTAATCACTGGAAAGATTATCAGCAGTTTATGCCCTTTCTGCAGCACTCATTACAGCTACAGCAACAGGTCCTGCAACAAAGTGAGCAACAGCTGGAACAATGCCGCCGGCAATGGCATGAAAAGAAACAGCGTCTGCATGCGCTGGAAACCCTGCTGAAACGTCAGTCAAAACGGCAGGCGTTACAGGTAGCACGTCAGGAACAGAAGCAGACCGATGAATTTTCATCCCGCCGATCCGCCGGAGGCACGTTATGCCTGTAATTAATCATGCGACATCTCCGGCGGAGCTGCTTGTGGCCCGGCCGGATTCGCCAGAGGCTCAGCCCTCCAACCCGTCGCCGCTCTTTGCTTCACTGTTTCAGCAGGTACGACAGTTAAGCGGTAAAGGCGGAGTACCGGCGGACTCAGCGCTGACAACGGCCTCGCAGGTAAAAAACAAAAAAAACCATAAACCCGCCGTCACTCCGGCAGACATTTCCCCGCAAATACTGCTGGTTACGCCTGACAGTGCCCCCGTACCTTCCAGGCTGAATATGAGCGGGCTACGGGCACTGACCGCACAGGCTGCTGGCAGCGCCCTGCGCGGACGAGCGGCCACGGCGATTACCGGGGCCGGAAAACCCGCCACCGACGCCGGACCTGGCGGAAAGTTACCGCTCCCTGCCCCTCTGTCCGCGCCAGGAGAGCACGCCGGCGGGGCGCGGCCACCCGCCACGTCTCTCCCACCCGAAGCCAGGCCGTCCTCACGGCCCACGTCAGCGCCCCGGAGAAACCGGTTGGATGACAACAGTGTGCCGATCACCCCCCGACAGAAAACAACGGCAGAGACATCCCGCAATGTGCCGTTTTCCCTGCCTGCGGGCGTGATATCGCCGCCGGCAACCGGGATCCGTCAGGGCCGGCAGGAGGCCCCCGGCACCGTAACACTACCGCCGTTTTCACCGGGGCCGTTACCGGAAAGCCTGCCGGAGAATGCTCCCGCTGCCGGCAGTGCCGTCAGTCTTTCTGCACCGGTTAACGGTCAGTCGTACTGGCAGACCCCGCTGGACCAGCAGATTCTGTTTATGCGGCGTAATGGAGTCCATACCGCGGAACTGCGGCTTCATCCGCGTGAACTGGGCAGCCTGAAAATTTCTCTGGTGATGAATAATGACAGGACCGACCTGGCCTTTATGTCAGACCATAGTCAGGTAAGGAGCGCACTGGAAGCGGCTCTTCCTCATCTGCGTCATGCGCTGGCCGAAAGCGGGATCAGCCTCGGGCAGAGTCATATCGGGCGTGAGCCCCCTTCTCCGTTCTCCGGCTTTACTCAGTCCGATCACTCACCTGACCAGCCGCAGTCCAAAGCCGCTGCCCGGCAGGAACCGGAGAGTCTCGCCGGACACAACCCTTCTCCCGAACCCTCATTACAGGGGCATCCGCCGTCAATATCAGGGGTCGATCTCTTCGCCTGAGCCGGGAATTCCCGGCCGGTGGCTGCCCGCCGGGATAGCCACCGTTAATGACTCCGCAGGATTTTCTGCCGTAAATGGGCTCTTTTCCGGCCATTGGCTGCCGGTGAACTCAGGATAATTCTCCCCGGAAACGCTGTTTATCACAGGAATTGATGAAACTCATGGCTACACTGAAACAAAAAAGCGGCAAAACCTCCCTCCTGATACCGATACTTCTGCTGATCACCGTCTCTGCCTGCGGCATCGCCGGATACAGTTATTACCGGATGAAAAATCCGGGGTCAGCAGCGGCGTCACCGTTGGCGAATACGATGGGGGTCCAGCCTGCACAAACTCCGGTTTTTCTGAAACTGGAGCCTTTTACGGTCAATCTTCACGGATCCCCTGAGGAAGATGATCGGGTGCTCTATACCGGCTTTACACTGCGTCTGCCGGATGATGCTACCCGCGAAAGGCTGGATCAGTATTTGCCGGAAGTCCGCAGCCGCCTGTTGCTGTTACTGACACGACAGGACCAGAAGGCGCTGACCACCGAAGAAGGAAAACAGGCTCTGATCAACGAAATCAAACAGGTTCTGGCACCGCCTTTTACCCGTAATCAGCCACCACAGGCGATCACAGGCGTTTTATTTACCTCCTTTATTCTGCGATAACACCATGGCGGATACTATTCTCTCTCAGGCCGAAATCGACCAGTTGCTTAACGGTGACAGCGCCGGCAACGGCCCTGCAGATACCGCGTCAGCCGGTGAAGACAGCGTCAAAACCTATGATCCCTCCACCCAGCGACGGGTGGTGCGGGAACGGTTGCAGGCGCTGGAAATTATCAATGAGCGGTTTGCCCGCCAGTTCAGAATGGGGCTGTTTAATTTATTACGGCGGAGTCCGGATATCAGTGTCGGGATGATTAATATCCAGCCGTATCAGGCGTTCGCCCGCAATATGCCGGTTCCGACCAACCTGAATCTGATCCATCTGAAACCCCTGCGGGGGACAGCACTGCTGGTCTTTTCGCCAAGCCTGGTGTTTATCGCCGTCGACAATCTGTTTGGCGGGGATGGTCGTTTTCCGACCAAAGTGGAAGGCCGCGAATTCACTTATACCGAACAGCGGGTGATCAACCGGATGCTGAAACTGGCGCTGGAAAGCTACAGTGAAGCCTGGCAAGGGATCTACCCGCTGACCATCGACTATGTACGTTCAGAAATGCAGGTCAGATTCACCAATATCACTACCTCTCCCAATGATATTGTGGTCAATACGCCGTTTCAGGTTGAAATCGGCAATCTGGTCGGCGAATTCAACATCTGTATCCCCTTTTCTATGATAGAGCCTATACGTGAATTGCTGGTCAATCAGCCGCTGGAAAATTCGCGTATGGAAGATCATCAGTGGCGGGAGACGCTGGTCAGCGAGATGAAGCATTCCGAACTGGAACTGACCGCACATTTTGCCGACCTTTCCCTGCCTCTGTCGCAGATCCTGGCCCTGTCCTGCGGGGATATTCTGCCCATAGATAAACCGCCCTATGTCACGATGCACGTTGATAATGTCCCGGTATTCACTGCCGATCACGGGATCATTAATCACCAGTATGCGCTTCGTGTCAGGACACTGATGAATCCGATATTACAATCTTTGCACGAGGAAAAAACCGATGAGTGATAGCCAGCGCCCTTCAGAAATCCGTTCTTCTGAAGACGATCTGTGGGCTGAAGCCATGGAGGAACAGACGGTGGCTGACAGCGCTGAAGGGCCTGCCTCTTCTGAGATGCCGGAAGGCGCACAGGACATCAGCCTGATCATGGATATTCCGGTACGGATGACCGTTGAGCTGGGCCGGACGCGAATGACAATCAAAGAGCTGCTGCGTCTGACGCAAGGGTCGATTGTGCCGCTGGAAGGGCTGGCCGGGGAACCGCTGGATATTCTGATCAATAATTATCTGATTGCTCAGGGTGAAGTGGTGGTGGTGAATGATAAATACGGCGTCAGGATCACCGACATTATTACTCCCTCTGAACGTGTCCGCCGTCTGAGCCGCTGACCATGGCACTGACCTTACCCGCAGAAAAAACCGCATCTGCCGGTTCTGCACTTTCTGCCGTGCCGCTGCTGCAAACCACCACCGCACTCCTGCTGATCATCGTCTTACTGGTACTGGTCGGGTGGCTTATCAGAAAGCAACGGCCGGGCAGGACTTATGGCCCGTTGAATATTACTGCCAGCCTCAGTGTCGGACCACGTGAAAAAATCGTGCTACTGGCGCTGCCGGATTGCCAGTTACTGCTGGGGATCACCGCACAACAGATCACCCACCTTCATACGTTACCGGCCGAGGAAGGGACACAGGGAACGGAAGATGGCTCTGCGGCCGGCATGCCATTTGCCGACAGGCTACGGGCGTTACTGGAAAAAAGAGCGCTGCACAAATGAAACAGACCCGCTGGTTACTCTCTTTCACCCTTCCGACCCCCGCGCTGGCAAACGCTGCCACGCACGCTGCTACCCTGCCCATTCAGTCACTGACCATTAATAGCCCGGACTGGCCTCTGCCGGTGCAGACTCTGGTCTTTATCGGTGCCCTGACCCTGCTGCCTGCGGCATTACTGATGATGACCAGTTTTACACGCATCATTATTGTCCTCGGACTGTTACGTAATGCCCTGGGAACGCCTTCGGCACCGCCAAATCAGGTGATGCTCGGGCTGGCCCTGTTTCTGACCTTTTTCGTTATGTCTCCGACACTGGATCAGGTGTATCGGCAGGCCTGGTTACCGTTCAGTGAAAACCGGATCACCGCCGGTGAGGCACTGGAAACCGGCAGCAAACCGCTGGCGGCATTTATGCTCAGACAGACCCGGGAGTCGGATCTGGCGCTTTTTATGCAACTGGCTAAACAACCGGAGTTTAAACGCCCTGAGGATATCCCCCTGAGGATCCTGATCCCGGCCTATGTCACCAGTGAACTGCAAACCGCCTTCCGCATCGGTTTTACGGTGTTTATTCCCTTCCTGATCATCGACCTGGTGGTGGCCAGTGTCCTGATGGCGTTAGGAATGATGATGGTGCCGCCGGCCAGTATCTCTCTGCCATTTAAACTGATGCTGTTTGTGCTGGCTGATGGCTGGCAGCTGTTAATCGGGTCACTGGCGCAAAGTTTTGTCCATTGATCCTGCCCCTGCCGGACGGTATCCGATGCCGGCGACTGCATAAGGAACTGTCAATGTCTCCGGAAGCTGTGATGTCACTGGGCCAGGGTGCGATGAAAGTCGCACTCTCACTGGCAACCCCGCCGCTGCTGGCCGCCCTTATCAGCGGATTAGTGATAAGCCTGTTGCAGGCGGCAACCCAGATCAACGAACAGACGCTCTCTTTTATTCCTAAAATCATCGCAGTCACACTGACTCTGCTGGTCGCGGGGCCGTGGATGCTGAATCTGCTGCTGGGCTACATTCAGGTGATGTTCAGCTCGATTGCGTTTGTCGGGAGCGGCGCAGGATGACCGGCATTGCCGGGTACCCGGCGGTGGCTCTGGTCAGTGATTATTTCTGGCCCTTTTGCCGAATTCTGGCGCTGTTCAGCACGGCGCCGATACTCAGCGACAAAAGTGTGAATAACCGGGTGAGGATCGGGCTGGCGCTGTGCATCAGCATGCTGATCACGCCGCTGCTCGAAAGCAGCGGGATCCCGCTGTTCTCGCTGCCGGGTTTGCTGACATTATGTTGCCAGTTAATGCTGGGCATGGCGCTGGGCTGGGGGATGACGCTGGTCTTTGCGGCCATCCGTCTGGCGGGCGAAGTGATCGGATTGCAAATGGGGTTATCTTTTGCGTCTTTCTATGACCAGGCCAGTCACGGCTCCGTTTCTGTGCTGGCGAGAATACTGAATACACTGGCACTCTTACTTTTTCTCAGTATTGACGGGCATCTGGTATTACTGCGCCTGTTGACCGAGACCTTTATCGCGTTACCTGTCGGCAACGACTATCATCAGGTACCTTTTTTTACCGGGCTTTGTGATATGGCCGGGCTTATATTCAGCAGTGCCCTCAGGCTCGCATTACCGGTTATTCTTTTATTACTGACCATGAATATGACTCTGGGATTACTGAACCGTATGTCACCACAGTTATCTGTATTTGTGATAGGTTTTCCTCTGACCCTGACATTCGGGATCCTCAGCTGTCGCTGGTTATTTCCGTGGTTTATTTCTTACAGCCACCAGCTGATGAACCAGACATTCAGTGTGCTGACAAAGTTATTACTATAATGACTGGTGCTCGACGTCAGGGACTGATATCCTCAGTTAAAATAAGGCGTTATCAGGATAACAATGCCGATGGTGTCGCAGATTAACACCCTGATAATCAGTTAGCTGCCTTGCGGATGACGTTATTATGACCGTAATTTTCCGGCGGGCCTGGCAATAAATTTTGCGTTTTATATTTTAACACCGGATATTCTGTAACGACCTTCAGCGGAGAAGACAGATATGATAATTATCAGTCGTCTCTTAGCGTGTCATGAAACGATAATTGATCCAGGCAGGAAGAATCAGTATGTCAAGTGTTATCATTGACCCTTGTTGTTTTACCCGACAGGGCTTGAGGGAATATCTGCTTTCCCATCGTATCGATAGCCAATGCTATAACGGAATAGACACACCGCAACACTTCAGTGACATTCTTGGGCAACAGACGCCCTCCTTCGTCTTTATTTCCGGTCACTGTGTGGATAATTTTTGTCCTGAAAACCGCGAGATGGAAGACGTCATCGCCCGTCATCCGGAGACTCTGTTCTTTATCTTTCTGACGCTGCCTAACGGACACTTCAATGGTTACCTGTATCTGCGGGAAAACATTATCGTCACCTCCAAAGCGCTGGAACGCGAAAACCTGGACCGTCTGCTTTCCCCGCATCTGAACAGTGTAAAGAATAACCAGCGCCGGTTGCGAAAGCAGGCCATTAAGCCGGTTGCCCTCAGCCGGGCCGAAACCGATATGTTACGGATGTGGATGTCAGGCTGCGATACCCTGCAGATTTCAGACAGGATGCAGATAAAAGTGAAGACAATCTCTTCACATAAAGGGAATATTAAGAAGAAAATAAATACGCGTAATAAGCTGGTGATCCATCAGTTGATGAAAATCAGCGAGACGCTGACCGGCGGGCTGAACACCAGCTGCTGAACGCTGGCCGGTGTCCCTGCAGGACACCGGTTATCCCCCTGCCGGAGCCTGCGCCGGCTGAACGAAGATCCCCTCAGCGCTCGTATTTTCATTGAAGAACCAGATACCTCGCGGATAGTCCTCCAGTGCCACCAGATACATTATCCCTTCACTGAACGTTTCGACCGCGAGAACTTTCCCTGTCCGTGGTGATCCGCCGGCCGTTTTAACACTGACCCATTCATCCACCTGCATGACGGTTACTCCTTACCGAAAAGCGCCCCTGCACTCCGCGCCGGACGCCGGAAACAACACAGGACAACCGGCTGGTTGTCCTGTGTGAGTATAGCACGCTGACTCAGTGCGTCCCGGTATCAGATCTTACAGCTTTCACAGTCGCCTTCATCTTCAGTACTGACAGGAACGGCACTGGCTTTTTCCTGAGCTTTGGCTTCAGCGTCGGCCAGCTGTGCATCAATGTCAAATTCAAAAATATCGTCACTCATCATCATTCTCCTGTACTGATTGCTGAGCGCTGTTATACCTGCTTACCGGTCAATTTTCCAAACAGTTTTACCAGTAACAGCACAATCGACCCAATGATGGCACCGACAATCAGCGGGGCCAGAATATCGCTCAGTAAGGTCAGCAGCATGCCATGGGTATGTCGGGTTACCCCGCTTAACACATGATGCAACCAGGGAACGCCATGGATAACAATTCCCCCGCCGACCAGAAACATCGCCAGCGTCCCGACAACAGACAGCACCTTCATTAACAGAGGCGCCAGAAACAACAATGCCGCACCGATCTTGCGGGCGACCACAGAGCGTTTCTCTTCCAGCCAGTATCCCAGGTCATCAATTTTGACAATCAACGCCACAATACCGTAGACGCCCACCGTCACCAGTATCGCTATCCCGGCCAGGATCAGAATCTGATTCAGCAGCGGTGCTTCAGCGACAATCCCCAGCGTCAGCGCCACAATTTCAGCAGACAGAATAAAGTCGGTTCGTACCGCCCCTTTGATTTTGTCTTTCTCATAACTGACTGCATCCTGCTGGCTCAGTGTCTCTAAGCGTTTGCGACGTTGTTCAGGGCTTTTACGTTGCTTATCCGCGGTTAACCAGTGCAGAACTTTCTCCACCCCTTCATAACTCAGATAAGCCCCGCCCAGCATCAGCAGCGGTGTGATAAGCCAGGGAGCAAAGGCAGATATCACCAGCGCCAGCGGAACCAGAATCACTTTATTCAGGAAGGAGCCTTTCGCCACCCCCCACACCACCGGCAGCTCGCGGTTAGCTTTAACACCGGTCACCTGCTGGGCATTGAGCGACAGATCGTCCCCCAGCACCCCGGCCGTTTTTTTTGCCGCGACCTTTCCCATCACGGAAATATCGTCCAGTAAGGTAGAAATATCATCAAGTAATGCAAGTAAGCTGGTTCCGGCCAAAGGATGTTCCTTTATTATCTGTTATCCGCTCGCGCAGAGGATCTGTGTATGTCGGGACCGGTCATCATGGCAGTGTCGTAGCTCACAGCTCAGGAGGTTCGTGCCGGCAGCAGGGACAGATCTCGACTTCGGTGACCGTCATATCGGCAATACCTGGCGTCTGCCACTCAACCCTGACCGGCTGACCGGCAGGTAACTCATGATGGATATATTTGCTGACAGCGCTTTCCGTCAGACCGCTGATCTCTTCACTGGCAATCAACTGATCCCCCACATAGATACTGGCTGTGGCCCGGGTGCTCACCATCCGCTCATTCTGTAAGGCGTAAAGCCGCCTGACTGTCAGTTTGATACTGGCCATCATTAAGATCCTGAGAGTGAGTGTAGATTATCGTTCGTCACTTTACTCAATTGTTAAGGGGTTACGCAAATTCCGGCAAGGGATTTATCGCCCGGAGCCGCGTCGTGATCTCTCTGCTGCGCTATCCCTTGCGGATAGCGCAGGGGTGTTACGCCGTGCAATAAATAACAGGCCGGATACCGTTGGTGTTGTACTGTCGTGTTGAGAGGCTGTGTTTGATATTCGGTCGGGCCGTCACAGTATCGTGCCCGGGGGATGACCTGCCCGGCTAAAATCAATAAATAACAGGCCGGAGACCCCTGGTGTTCTACTGTCGTGTTGAGAGGCTGTGTTTGATATTCGGTCGGGCCGTCACAGTATCGTGCCAGGGGGATGATCTGCCCGGCTAAAATCAATAAATAACAGGCCGGGCATCGTTGCTATTGCGCTGTCGTGTTGAGAGGCTGTGTTTGATGTTCTGTCGGGCCGTCACAGTATCGTGCCCGGGGAATCACCTGTCATCAGACGCCGGATAGTCGTTTTCTGCCGCCGATGTCCGGACGGCCCGGGATAAATGGCGTCCGTTAAGATGTGATATCGCTGAAAAGCTGACGGAGGCCCGACGTGGGACGTCAGCCCCTGGCCATGGGCCGGGGCTGACGGGATTTCAGGAGGGTTTTAACCGTTCCATAAATTCCCGGCGGATCTCTCCGGCAGGTTGCTGTTCAGGAAAGAGTTCATCGCTCAGACGGGCCATATACTCCACCAGAAAGGCAGCATGATACTCCGCCAGTGCTCTGCCGGCGTCCGTATGCATGGTCGCCGGTAACCCCAGTAATTTAGTCTGAAAGTGATCCAGTGCCCAGCGGGTATCATCCAGCGGACGCTCGCGGGCGAACGGATCCTGACTGTCGAACAACGGACGACCGAGCGCCCCGGACGTATAAAAGACACGCGCCAGCCCGATGGCTCCCAGTGATTCCAGTCTGTCCGCGTCCTGAACAATTTTCGCTTCGGGCGTACGGGCCGGGATTCCGGCACTGAAACTGTGGGCTTCCACCGCATGGCTGACAGCCGCATACAGTGCCTGCGGGAAGTCAGGAAAATCAGCCGCCAGTATTCTCAGGGTCTCGCGCGCCGCATAGCCCGAGGCCAGGTGCCGTTCAGGGTGGTTTTTCGGTAAATTGACGACATCATGAAAATAACAGGCCGTCAGCACCACCAGCGGGTCTGCATCACTGTCCTGCATAATTTTACGTGCGCTGGCCCATACCCGTTGCAAATGTGCCAGATCGTGTGCTTTATCTTCATGATCCCAGTTTAGCCGAAACCATTGGTCAAACGCTGATTGCCAGTCACTTAATTTTTTCATCCTGCTGCTCCTCTGTCTGACCATCACACTCCTGTCCTGCATTAAGCATATGACAGCTTTGCTGTCTGAGCCTGCTATCCTGTCACTTTTAATGTAACAAACTCAATATCCTGCCGGTTATTTGTCCTGTATTTCCGGCCGGTTAGCATATCTCAGCCAGCGAAAAACACTGACGCCTGCGGGATCACACAATTTTGCGGGGCGTTATAACTTTATTTTATATTTTCTGCCTGAATCTTTAGTAAAACTGTTTTCACAGACCGCTTGTCGCGCTAGTCTCTAACCCCTGCATGCTTTCCGGCCTCAGTGACATCCGAATGCCACGGCCAATAACATGCCTCTGTGATAATAAAAACTAATTTCTGGCAGGACAATTATGGACTCAACACTTACATCAGAGCGCCCGGGGGATACTCTCCATGCGCTGTCCCGGGCGAAGCGGGCAGCCTGGGGAAGTTTCGCCGGTGCCGTTGTCGACTGGTACGACTTTCTGTTATACGGCATCACCGCGGCTCTGGTGTTTAACCATGCATTTTTTCCACAGATAAGCCCTGCGATGGGAACGCTGGCGGCGTTTGCCACCTTTGGCGTAGGTTTTCTGTTCCGCCCGCTGGGGGGCATTATTTTCGGTCATTTCGGTGACCGGCTGGGCCGAAAACGTATGCTGATGCTGACCGTCTGGATCATGGGGTGTGCGACCGCGGCCATTGGCCTGCTGCCGTCGTTTGATCAGATAGGCTGGCTGGCTCCGGTGCTGCTGGTCACACTGCGCGCCATTCAGGGCTTTGCCGTTGGTGGCGAATGGGGAGGCGCGGCCCTGTTGTCTGTCGAAAGTGCCCCCGAGAAGAAGAAAGCCTTCTACAGTAGCGGTGTTCAGGTGGGCTACGGCGTCGGACTGCTGCTATCGACCGGGCTGGTTTCGCTGATCAGCCACTTTACCAGCGATCAGCAGTTCCTGAGCTGGGGATGGCGTCTGCCGTTTATTTTCAGTGTATTACTGGTGGCCATCGCGCTCTGGATCCGCTGTGGTATGCAGGAGTCTGAAGAGTTTGAACAGGCGACACTACAGCAGACCTCGGCCCCGGAAGCCTCTGCCGGTCTGCCGGTGATCCAGGCGATGCTTCGTCACCCGGGCGCCTTCCTGCAGATTATCGCGCTGCGGTTATGTGAATTACTGACGATGTACATCGTGACGACCTTTGCCCTGAACTACTCCACCCAGAGTCTGGGGTTATCGCGCGAGCTGTTTCTGAATATCGGTCTGCTGGTGGGGGCGGTCAGTTGCATCACCATTCCCTGTTTTGCCTGGCTTGCGGACAAATATGGCAGAAGACGCATTTATATCGCCGGTGCGCTCATCGGTACCCTGAGCGCGATTCCGTTCTTTATGGCCTTAGAAACCCGTTCGGTGGCCGGGATTATTTTCTTCTCCCTGATGCTGGCGAATATTGCTCACGATATGGTGGTCTGTGTTCAGCAGCCAATGTTTACCGAAATGTTCGGTGCCCGCTACCGTTACAGCGGCGCCGGCGTCGGATATCAGGTTGCCAGCGTGGTCGGCGGAGGCTTCACACCGTTTATCGCCGCGGCGCTGGTCACCTGGTCAGAAGGTGCCTGGCACAGTGTGGCACTCTATCTGACGGCCGGCTGTCTTATCTCCCTGCTGGTCGCAATTTTTATGAAACCCCGCCGCGCCTGACCCCGAATCCCGGCCCTGCTCCCTCTGGCCTGTGCGCCTGAGGGAGTCATCTCTCTCCCGCTTCTGTTTTTACTGTCCTTCACCGCATAGAAATCGTCATTCCACAGGACGGGTTCCGTTATATTCCGCCGTCATGGCACACTGATGCAGTGTGTACAGGATGTGTCTTAAACATCTTCTGCCGGGTTGACGGAGAGGGGGACTGCTCAGCCCCTGAAAGTGGCCGGCTTACGCCGCCCCGCCGCCATTACCCCGTAAAAAAACCTCTGCAGACTTCACAGATACCCGGTGTTTCTGCGCCGCCAGACGTATGCGGACCTTATCGCTACGAACCACAGGTCGCGGAGAAAATCCCACTGTCCGAAAGGCGTTACACTGCTGCTCAGCGCGACTCTGTGTGCGCTGAGCCTGCCGGGACCCGTGAAGCGCCGTTTCCATTCCGCGCCCCGGAGATGGAAATTTATTCGCACTTACCGTCAAACCCTTGACACTCTCTCCGGATGGTATAGCATTAGCCCGCACAACAATTGTTATATTATAACATTACATTTATATCTGCGAATTCAGGATGGGGATCACGATGCATATCAGCAGGAAATCAGCAAAACACGCAATGAGTGAACAAAACACAGCGCCGCGCGGGAGCCGTCTGCGGCTCAACGCGATGGGAGTACTGGCTGCCATGACGGCTCTGCTGAGTGTCAGCCCGCAGACCCTGGCCGCAGAGACCCCTCACCCTCATATCCATGCTATCGGTGTTGAAAATCAGTACGCAGATATCATCAGCCAGATTGGCGGCAAATACGTGGAAGTCACCTCGCTAATCTCAGATCCGAATACCGATCCGCACTCGTTTGAAGCCAGCCCCGGCATTGCCCGTCAGATAGCGAATGCCACCCTGATTGTCGAAAACGGCGCCGGTTATGATGACTGGGCAGACAAACTGATTGCGGCTTCACCGAATGCCGGGCGTCAGGTAATCAATGTCCACTCACTGTTGAAATTACCCGCGGATACCGCCAACCCGCATTTGTGGTATGACCCTCAGACCATGCCTGTGGTTGCCGATGCCATTGCTGAACAACTGGCGAGTAAAATGCCGGAACATGCGGCAGAGTTCCGGCAAAATGCCGGTAAATTTCGACAGTCCATGGAACCGGTCAATGCAGCAATCACTGCCTTTAAGCGCGATTTTCCTGCTACCCCGGTCGCCGTGACTGAGCCGGTGGCCGACTATCTGCTGAAAGCGATGGGGACTCAGAACCTCACCCCTGCAGCACTGGAATACGGCATTATGAATGATATCGACCCCGCGCCACAGCTAGTCAGTGAACAGAATGAATTGCTGGCACAACGGAAGGTGCGGGTCTTTGTGTATAACCAGCAGGTCACCGACCCGATCACCAGCCATTTCCTGGCGCTGGCGCGCAAAAACCAGATTCCGGTGGTGGGTGTGTATGAGACGATGCCGGAACCCGGTTATCACTATCAGTCATGGATGCTGGCTGAAGTCAGTGCCTTGCGGAAGGCGCTGAGTGATCGGGTGTCTACCGAATCACTGATCGCGGGTAAACAGTGACATGATCTGCGTCTCACCGGTATTACGTGTCCGTCAGCTGGGGGTTAACTACCCTGGCCGACGGGTACTTGAGGATGTCAGTTTTGACATCGGCCACGGGGAATTCTGTGGCCTTATCGGGTCGAACGGTTGCGGAAAAACCACCCTGTTTCGCGCGCTACTGGGTTTACAGGATTTTTCAGCCGGGGAGATCACGCTCAATGGTGGTAATGTCAGGCAGGGGATCTCTGCGGTCGGTTATGTGCCGCAGAAGAATAGTCTGGATCCGGATATTCCTCTCACTGCCCGCGATGTCGTTGCGCTTGGTCTGGATGGTCACCGGCCCGGGATAAGTTTGCGTCCCCGCCGCGACCGGCAGCGTATCGATGAAATACTGGACGCGGTGGATGCGCTGCCTTTTGCAGGACAGCGGATTGGCCGCCTCTCCGGCGGGCAGCAACAGCGGGTGTTAATTGCCCATGCACTGATCCGTCGTCCGCGCCTGCTGTTACTGGATGAGCCTCTGGCGAACCTGGACATGGCCGCAGCGGCTGAGATAGTCAGTCTGCTCAAACGACTGGTCCGTGAGCAGCAAGTGTCTGTGCTGCTCTCCGCCCATGATATCAACCCGCTATTACCGGCCATGGATCGGGTGGTGTATCTGGCTAACGGCCGGGCGGCCAGTGGCCCGACCGGCGAGGTTATCCGTACCGGCGTGCTGAGTCAGCTCTACGGCTATCATATCGATGTTATCCGGGTACACGGCCGTATTCTGGTGGTGGCCGGTGATCCCGCTATAGCTGAAGCGGACACATGTCAGCCGCCACATATTATTTCTGTTCCCTGAAGGACGACGCGGATGTTCTCCTTATTTATCAGCCACGGATTTTTCAGCAGTACTCCCGTACAGACCGCACTGACCGTTGGCGGTGGTGCCGCCATCGTCTGCGGGGTCACCGGGGTCTTTGCATTAATGCGCGGTCATGCCTTTGCCGGGCATGCATTGTCTGACATCAGCAGTGCCGGCGGCGCGGCCTCTTTTTTACTGGGCATGAATGCGCTGGCCGGTTTTATTCTGATGGCTCTGGCAGGGGCTGCAGGTATCGAGCTCAGTGCGACGCGCCGCCAGCGGGAACGGAGCCTGTCCACTGGCATTGTCCTCGGTGCCGGACTGGGCTGTTCTGCACTGTTTCTCTGGCTGGCGGTCAAAAAACAGAATGCTTCCGGCGCAACGCTGTCGGTGATGTTCGGCTCCATCTGGACATTACCGGCATCGATTATCCCCTGGATATTGCTGACGGCAGGATGTGCGCTGCTGCTGTTATCGCTCATCTGGCGCCCGGTATTGCTGTGTGCCATTGACCCCGATCTGGCGAGGATACGGGGCATCAATGTCAGACTGATCGGCGTATTGCAATTGTCTGCGCTGGCGCTGGCCGTCGCCTTATCGTCCATGACCGTCGGAGCGATCTTATCCACGGCGTTACTGACCGGGCCGGCCGCGATTGCGCTTAAATTTGCCCGCTCGCCGCTGTCTGCCGTCGTGCTCTCCGCTATCACCGGGGTGTCAGCCGTCTGGCTGGGCGTATGGCTGGCGTATGAAAGCTTCTACTGGCCTCACAGTCAGGGCTGGCCGGTCAGCTTCTTTATCGTCAGTATTATTTTTATCGCCTGGGCGATGAGCGGCGTCCTCGCACGGATCATTGTGCCGCAAGCCGGTTCGCGCCAGCAGAGATTCAGGAACAGAAAATATGTTTAGCGGTTTTATGTTTACCAGCTGGACCGCGGCGACGCTGGTCGCCATTGTCTGCGGCATGGTCGGATTTTTTGTGATCCTGCGCGGTGCATCTTTTACCGCCCATGCCCTGCCGATGGGAGCCTTCCCCGGTGCCGCTGCGGCGGTATTGCTGGGGATTAACCCCTTCTATGGCGTTCTGCTGTTTGCCTCGATTGGCGCACTGGGGATCAATAGCTTTGGCCGCCAGCACCGTCATGAAGTCGCGACCGCGCTTTGCCTGGTGACCTTGCTGGGGGCAGGTACTCTCCTGCTTAGCCTGAGCGGGCGTTATTCCCGCTCGGTCTATTCACTGCTATTTGGCGATTTACTGGGTATCAGCCGGGCACAGCTGGTCCCGCTCGGGTTAGCGGCCATCATGACCCTGTTACTGATTATTCTGTTGTTCCGGCGTTTGCTGCTCAGTTCCTTCTCCGCTGAGCTGGCGGTGGTACGCGGTGTTTCGGTGCGGGGGACCGAATTCGGCTTTCTTGCCTTGCTGGCCCTGACCACCAGCATCGCCGTTCCGGTTGTCGGATCGCTTCTGGTATTCAGCCTGATGATTGCACCTCCGGCGATTGCCCGTTCACTGAGCCGGCGGCCGCTCCCTGCCTTACTGCTTTCCGTCGCGGTGGCTCTGATCATCGTCTGGAGTGCGATAGCACTCTCCTGGCTGACTGACTGGCCGCCAGGTTTCTTTGTCGGTACGCTGGGCGCATTACTGTACCTCGCTGAACGGATATATTCGGGGCGACGTCAGACAACACACCCCCTGCCGCCACCAGTGGCGTCACACGCCGGCCGGTGATCCGCCTGCCGGGTCAGGGCTCTGGCCTGTCTCTCCCGCTTCTTCACGGAGGGAAAGGCCACGCCACAGAACGACCTGACTTATTCAATACGAATAACCTCCGGATGCTTTTCCGTGGCTGACTCATGGAATATATCGTCCAGCCAGCGGGGGATTTCATCTTCCGTCAGGGTGTCCGGAATAACACACTCCCGCAGCCTTGAATATTTACGCTCTGCCATATCGATACGAAACACCAGCCAGCGGTCCTGTTCACGCCGTACCCCGATATATCGTCCGAATACACTATAAATCAGCATTTTTCCTCCCTGTTTCGTCATACTCAATAGCCGCCGGTACCGCTGTCTGAGGGCAATGAATATTCCGCCGGGCAGTGGAAAGATATAAGATTTTTTATTACGTCAGCACAGATCTTAGGTAACATTGTCAGCTTATCGACGAAGAGGCAATAACAATGAAAGTGAAAAAAATATTACTGTGGGTCGGGCTGATGGTGATTGGCGGCGTGGCGGGATTCTCTGTGAATAATGCCACCGTTGCCCGGTTTAATATTATTAACTCTACCTGCTCGGTACTGAATGTTGCCGTGGATAACCACCTGCTGGCCCCTGATCAGGTCCGTACGCTGGGGCAGTTAACCGCCCAAAAACTGCAGAACTCACTGGTCATCAGCGCGTTCCGGCTGGATCAGCAACAGATCAATGCCGCTTCTGCCGGCTCGAATTGCTCACAGTTTATGGCAGGTATCAGCGAAAAATCCGGCTGACCTTCGTCATGGCGGGCCTGACCGGGCGCAACCGTCGTGTCCCCCGGTGAGTCCCGCCCTCAGTCGCCGTGCGACCCTGTCAGACGGTGAGAGCTTCATCAAAGTCATCCCTTTGCCGCACCGAGGAAAGGCAGCGAGCCGGAGACATCGGTAGACGGATGTACCTTGTCCCCTCAGCTACCCATACCATCCGGCATCTCAACACTGTTACCTGTCCCTCACCGCTCTGGTTAACCTGACCGGTGCATGATCCCTGGTTTACTTTCGGCGTCAGCACTGATATTAAAAGCTATCAGCAACCCGCCTGGTATCGACTGTTCAGCCTGTATACAGCAGGAATCTCTGCCACGTGACGGTGATACCGCGCCAGAAAGGAGCCGGCAGATGTTAATACCCCCCCGGGCCGAAAACGGGACCGGTGAATATTCGTTCTCTGACAGCACGACCACCCTGGGTCCGGTCAGCTACACACACTGTCTGGCACTCAGACAACGCGTGCTCTGGCCGGACAAACCTTTGTCCTTTTCCCGCGTGCCGGGGGATGACTCTGCCCGCCATTTCGGGATCACCCATGCAGGGACCCTCATCTGCTGCCTGTCTGTTTTTTATCAGCAGGAACATTGCTGGCAGATACGTAAATTTGCCACTCTGCCGGAATGGCAACACCAGGGTGCCGGCAGTGCGTTACTGAACCAGGTGATCGCACTGCTGACACAGGAAGGCGCACGGCGCTTTGAACTGGATGCCAGACTGAGTGCTGCAGATTTCTACCGGAAGCGGGGCTTTTCACCTTGCTCAGCACCGTTCGAAAAAAAAGGGCTGCAATATATCCGTATGGTACAACAGGCAGACGGCAACCCTGCCACCGAAGATTTATCCCGGTAACGGGTCTCCGCCTGCCGGGGAAGTCATTCATCATTGCCTGACAATTCAGGCGTGACAGTGCGTCCTGTGTGGCCGGGCACGCAATACGGGTACAACAGGCGGTGAAAAAAGGTTCCGCCGGAAATATAGCGGATCATCGCGGTCCGGCAATCAGTGAAAAAAAACGGATCTGATATTTCAGGAGACAATAATTATGTTCAGTCATGTGGTCGTGGGTTCTGATGACCTTCAGCTATCTAAAAAATTTTATGATGCTATTTTTCGTTTTACCGGCATTGATGATGCCGGTATTGACGCCCTTAATCGTCCCTTTTACCGTAAGGGAGACCAGCGGTTCATTATTACCCTGCCGATAAACGGTCAACCCGCAACCTATGCCAATGGCGGGACTATCGGGTTCCTGCTAAACAGTGCAGAAGATGTTCAGGCCTGGCACCAGGCAGGCGTTGGATCCGGCGGAAAATCGGCCGAAAGCCCCCCCCACCTGCGTAAAGATGGTAAATTTATCGCTTATCTGCGGGACCCGTACGGTAATAAACTTTGTGCCTATGCTCAGCAAACCCTCTGAGCCAGGGATGTGCAGGTTCGCCTGAGGCCGCGCAGCAGACACTGCGCCATCTATGAAAGTCCCTGGCGGTAATAAAGTGCGCCTGTGTCGATCGCCTGACCGGTGATCCGTCGCATCACCGGTCAGGCGAGCCGGGCCACCTCCCTCACTGGCCTGCCGGCAAGCCTGTGCCGTTCTGCGCAGTAAAAACACAAATAGTCTGTTTTACGGCCTTTCTGGTGAAATCTTCGGCATACGGACACAAAGATGACGAAAGTGCTTTGACAAGGCCCTCGTGGCTCGTTAATATTCGCCCCGTCTTCACGACAATTCCTCTGTAGTTCAGTCGGTAGAACGGCGGACTGTTAATCCGTATGTCACTGGTTCGAGTCCAGTCAGAGGAGCCATATTTAAGAAACCTGCTTAAGGAAACTTAAGCGGGTTTTTTGCTTTTCTGCCGGTATTACCCCTTCCCAACAACAGCGTGTCTCTGTTCACTATGAACCTATCCGCCTGACCGGAGACTGTTACGCTAAACCGGGACCAGTGTTACTGAGTCAGAGCAGAAAAGCCATAGGATCTGTCGCTGATACCGGCCTGACACCCACCTCACCGATGAAATCAGCCTCTTTGATCCGCAGGATAACTCAGTATTCTGATGTTCTGAGGGGCTGAGGCCGCATATTCCTGCCCGGCACGTGCCCGGCTCAGTTAAAGGTTCCGGTGTTTCTGTCGGGGGTATCTTTCACGCATTACAGCTCCCCGACAGCAAAACCGGAAATCGCAATGGCTCTTTTACGGGGGAGACCTGATAAGTGAATCGGCTGAATGCCGGTACAGGCAGGGTCTGACGGCAACTCGCGGAAAAGCGCTGATCAATCAGCGCCGGTGGAAGACACCGGGAGAGGTTAAGTATATCGCCTGTTCCCGACGGCACCCGGCCCGCTTATCAGGCGATTCGCTGTCTGAAGACGATATCGCATCGGTCAGAGCAGCACCACGTCCGCTGCCTAGGCATAATTTACAGTTTCTTCGAGAGTAAACGAAGAGACCAGGCCAGATAAGCTTTCCGCCTGTTCCTGCAGCGATCGTGATGCCGTGGAGGCTTGTTCCACCAGCGAGGCATTCTGCTGTGTGACTTCGTCCATCTGCCCGATAGCCAGATGCACCTGTTCAATAGCTGCACTCTGTTCAGAGGTTGCCGTGGCAATTTCATTGACCAGGTCAGCGACCTGCTGAATGGCACTGCTGACATTTTCTGTATTACCTCCCACCTGAGTGGCCTGTTCAAGTCCCTGTTCAACCTGAGAAACAGAAAGTGAAATCAGGTCTTTTATTTCACGCGCAGCAGATGAAGATCGCTGTGCCAGATTACGGACCTCTGAAGCCACCACTGCAAACCCTCTGCCATGTTCACCTGCGCGCGCCGCCTCAACCGCCGCGTTAAGCGCCAGAATATTTGTCTGAAAGGCCACACCTTCAATCAGGCCGGTAATTTCGGAAATTTTAGCCGAACTGACGCGAATGTCGGACATCGTTTGCAGCATCCGGCTGACGGCCTCGCCGTTCTGGCTGGATAGCTGATTCGCATTGTTCGCAAGCTCGCTGGCCTGCACTGCACTCTGTGCATTCTGCCTGACTGTATCGCTTAACGCCGCCATGCTTGCGGACGTCTGTTCCAATGATGCCGCCTGCTGCTCGGTACGTGATGAGAGGTCCTCGTTGCCCGCGGAGATTTGTGTAGAACCCGTGCTGACAGACTGTGCGGAATGGTTTACCGATATCAGTGTTGCGGAGACCTTATTCAGCAGATGGTTAAATGCGGAAGCCGTTTGTCCGATCTCATCATTTCTGAGTACCGGAACCAGTCGTGTTAAATCCAGGCTATTGCTGACGTCAGCCATCGTATTTTGCATACTGTTCAGGCTGTCCCTGATCCCCAGGATGATACGAATCGAAAAGAACCCAAGCACAAGAATGATACCCAGAGACACCGTGGTCATTATCCAGCATGTCCCGGCATAAATTCGTTTATTGATTACTCTCAGCTTGTCGCCAATCTGAATATTTAAATCAATTTGTTTTTTTAATCCTGCCTCTAAATCTCTCGTCGGCGCCCCCACCCCATTTTCACCTTTCATCTCCGCCAGTGATGCCACATTATCATTTCTGTCAGAAGCAGCGAAAAAAGCGGGCAGCGTGGAACGGATCGCGTCGACATCAACGATAGCCTTCTTTATCATTACCCGATCTTCTTCGCTGGAAATATCGTTCGCCTCGTAATACGCCGTCAGCGTTTTAAGTTTACCCACAATACCGTTAAGCGCTTTTTTGGCAACTTCCTTCTTATCCTTCGATGAGGATGTCTGATGACGATACAACTCAATGGCCAGCTGATTACTATTGCTGAGCAATTGGTTAAGATCCTTAATACTGGCTATCGCATTATCCTGAACATATTCAAAGCGGGATTGAAACCCGGAAATCACGGTAAGAGAAACGGCAACCATTAAGATGAGAGATAGCGCCAGCAAAGTAAATGCCAGTAATAACCGCTGTGTGATAGTCATATAAGCCTTTTATCAGAACAGAATAATATATCCGGAGGATATCGACCCGATTTCCTGAGGCTTTAGAGAATTATTATTGATAATTCCTCAGGACAACCTTGATATTCTATGAAGCTCCACATTTAAATCATTGCTATCCATATTTATTACCAACCTATAATATGCTATTAAATTAATGAGTTAGTTCCTGAATACTGTCCCTGCGGTCGGCGATAAGATCTCCGTACAGGGTCAGCTATCGGGCCAGCTTGTGGTGACCGGCCGTCCGGTCTCTCTGAAGGCCGGTCTTTGCCACTATCTGCATTTATAAACAACTATTCGGCATTTCGCCCCGGGGCAGCGCGTCACTACTATCTCACCTATACTGGTTTATTATATTCACCTTATAAGTGACACCGGGACATGATAAGACTCGAGCAAATATCTAAAACGTATCCGGGTAGCGATCAGCCTGCGGTCAGAAATTTAAACCTGGTGATCAACGAAAGTGAATTTTGTACCTTTGTCGGCCCGAGCGGGTGCGGTAAAACCACTATTCTGCGTATGATTAATCAGCTGGATAGTCCAGACACCGGCCAGGTCCGGGTCGGCGGGGTCTTACTGTCTGGCAGCAATATTATCCAGGTCAGGCGACATATCGGTTTTGTGATGCAGAGCGCCGCGTTATTCCCTCACCGGACTGTCTCACAGAATATTGCAACTGTACCGCGCCTCTGCGGCTGGGATAAAGCTCGAACCCGCCACCGGATCGATGAACTGGTTGACCTGATGTCGCTGGACAGGCGGCTGTTGCAACGCTATCCGCATGAACTTTCCGGCGGCCAGCAGGGCCGGGTAGCTATTGCCAGAGCGCTGGCGGCCGATCCCCCTATTCTGCTGATGGATGAACCCTTCGCGGCCATTGACCCGATAGTGCGTGATAAACTGCAGGGTGAGTTATTAGAGATTCAGCAACGGCTGAAAAAAACCATTGTACTGGTCACCCATGACATTAATGAAGCACTCCGGCTGGGTGATAAAATTGCTATTTTCCGGCAGGGCGGCGAGCTGGTACAGTTTGCCCCACCGGATGAAATTCTGGCTCACCCGGCCAGTGACTTTGTACGCCAGTTTATCGGGCCGGAGGCGAATCTGCGTCGTCTTGAACGCCTTCGGGTCGCGGATGTCCCGCGTTATGATGTCCGGCTGATGACCCAGCGGGGGACTCCCATCACAGCGACCTTTTCACAGATTGACAGCGATTTCGGCCTGGTGCTGGATGACGATCATCGTCCTGTCCGCTGGCAGTCCCCCGCTACGCAGGACGCGGAACAGGTTCCGCAGACCATCGGCCCCGATAACAGCCTGCGTTATGCCTGCAACCAGTTACTGACGGCACCGGCTGGCCTGCTGGTCAGGACCGATGCCCTGGGTCGCTATTGCGGTGTCCTGTCACTGGCGCTACTGAACCAGGTATTGCACCGCCACGGGGAGCAACACACCTATGATTGACTGGCGATGGATTGCAGATAATCAGTCAATGATCCTCGGGCTCAGCTGGCAGCACGCACAGATGGTGCTCTATTCACTGTTCTTCGGTACGTTGCTGACCGCACTGTTTTTACTGATTATCCTGCGCTGGCCGAAAACGGCGCAGCCGATAGTGTCATTTTGCGGCGTGCTGTTTACCATTCCCTCACTGGCACTGTTTATTTTATTAATACCCTTCACCGGATTAAGCGTTACCACCTCCGTGACAGGCCTGACCCTCTATTCCCTGCTGATCCTTCTCAGCAATGTACTGGCAGGCATGGAAAAACTCCCTGCAGATGTGCTGGAATCCGGCAGAGCACTGGGCTATACGCGGATTTACCGGTTTATTGATGTCGAATTTTATCTGATCCTGCCGGCCGTGATCAGCGGACTCAGAATCGCGTCAGTGACCCTGGTAGGACTGGTGACCGTGACCTCGCTGATCGGCCAGGGGGGATTGGGTCAGTTACTGCTGGCGGGCTTTAACCAGGATTTCCTGACCCCGATCTATGTCAGCCTGCTGCTCAGCCTGGTGCTGTCGTTTATTTTCGACTTTGTGATTGCACGGACTGGTCAGTGGATTACGCCATGGAACAATTAACCACTATTTTCATTACTACCTTTCACTGGCTGACCGACGCCTCACACTGGTCAGGGGAATCAGGCATTCTGCAGCGGATCACCGAACACGCCTGGTACGTGTCGGTAAGTATCGTTATCGCCACGGCGATAGGCGTGCCGGTGGGCATTTTTCTCGGCTACCGCCCTAAAATGGCCTTTCTGTTTATCAACCTGTTTAACGCCGGCCGCGCCATTCCGTCACTGGGTCTGATTTTGCTGTTTATTCTGCTGATTGGTTTTAACGATTTACCGATATTTATCGCGCTGGTCGCGATGTCAATCCCGCCGATAGTGACCAACACCTATGCCGGTATTTTCTATGCGGATAAACGGCTATGTGATGCGGCCAGGGCGATGGGGATGACCGGCTGGCAAAGCCTGATCCTTTTGCGACTACCGTTAGCGATGCCGATGATCTTTGCCGGATTTCGTACCGCTCTGCTGCAATTAATCGCTACCGCGGTCATAGCTGCCTATGCCGGGGCCGGCGGACTGGGCCGCTTTCTGATCGACGGGCTTGGACAACAGGATATCCCGCAGGTCATCTCCGGCGCATTAATTGTTTCGCTACTGGCCATCGGTTGCGATGTGCTGCTGATGGCCCTGCGGCGTCTGTTTTTTAAACATGCATCACCCGTTTCTTATCAGAAATAACAGGTTGTCCCCGTTCCCTTTACTGCTGAGGTCTCTATGAATAAAAAACTGTCGTTAACCGGCAAAACATTCAGCCTGTCGTTACTCGGTGCCAGCCTGATGCTGACCGGAGCGCAGGTATTTGCGCAACCCCTGACGGTCGGTGGTGCAAATTTTTCAGAACAATCGGTGCTGGCCAATATTTATGCCAAAGCGCTGGAAAAAAAAGGCATTGAGGTGAAGGCCCGGCTGAATCTCGGCAACCGCGAAATCATCATCCCGGCACTGAAAAGTGGCGAGATAGATATTGTGCCGGAATATCTGGGTGCATTACTGAATTACTACGATCCGCAGGCAAAAGTCACCCGACAACAGGATGTGGAGGCAGCACTGAAGAAGGCACTACCGTCAGCGTTTACCTTGCTGAAGGCCTCGTCTGCGGAGTCCACCACCGCCTGGGCGGTACGGCCGGATACCGCAAAAAAATACCATCTGAAAACACTCTCAGACCTTGCGAAAGTGTCTGACCAGTTAGTGGTGGGAGGGCCACCGGAAGTCGCCACCCGGGCGCTGGGTTTACCGGGTCTGGCCCGGGTGTACGGAATTAAGTTTAAGCATTTTGAATCGCTGGATATGGGTGGGCCGTTATCGCGGATGGCGCTGAATTCTAAACGCATTGATGTCGCCACCGTGGTGTCCACCCAGGGGAACCTGGCGAAAGAGGGTTGGGTGGTGTTACAGGATGATAAACATGAACAACCCAGCCAGAACGTGGTGCCGTTGGTCAGAAAAGCGGTCCTGACCCCACAGATCAGCGGAGTTCTGGATGAGGTGTCGGCAAAACTGAATAACAGCGCGCTGGTAAAACTCAACCAACAGGTGGATATTGAGCACAACGATCCGGCAACGGTGGCCGGTGACTGGGTCAACAGCAATCTTTAATCACCAGGGCAGCGGTCACGCGGTCCGTCTGCCCGGCCACCATCACAGGGACGCGGCGGCCCATATCCGCTTCTCCGGGGGCGGCAGAAATGTCGGGCCTGCCAGTACGGCGTAGCGGCAATGTTCACGGACAACGATGACCCTTCCCCTGAGCCACCCTCCGTTAAACTCCGCCGCGGTTAAACCGCCCCCGGGACCGCCGGATACGCCTGCCGTTCGATAGCGCTGAAGCCCTGAATCAGCAGACGATCACACAGTGGCCGGCAGGACGGGTCACTGACGATTGCCTGTAGCGTTGTTCTTAAGAGGACCAGTTGCTTATCTGACGTATGGCCGGCAGTGATTAGCGGTAACCCCGGGGTCAACGGGGATTCGCCGACGATCACCAGCCCTTCTGATTCCTGCGGAAAATGCCGTTGCAGCAAAGCCAGCGACACACAATCGATGGCGGTAATATCGGCGGACTGACGCCGGACTGCCTGTAAGGAATTGCGATGGCCGCCGCTGAAGCTGACCGCGGAGAAAAAGCCGGTCAGCGGTTTTTCCGCCGTTAACCGGCTGACCCACACGTTATAGCCGGACTGTGAGTCCGGCGCATTACAGACCAGCCGTTGTCCGGCAAAATCTTCCGGCGTTTTGTGCCGGTCAGCCAGTCTGGCCACAAAATAGCTACGGTACTGCGGACCGTGGCAGCCGGCAGCCGTATAATGAAAGCAGCCAACGGCACGGACACTGCCCAGCCGCGTCACCAGCGGGTAACCACAGGCCTGAGAGAGTAACAGCCTGCCGGACTGCCAGTGCGCCAGCAGATCCCCGGGCCGGACGCGCCGTGTCTCGTTATCCGCAAACCCCTGCAGCCGCAACCGGTGCTGAATTTCACGCGTCAGTGACTGCGTATCTTCCGGCCAGACGTCATACATGGGCAGACTAATCATGCTCCCCTCCCTGCTCTGACGGATGGACTTCAACATTCACCCGCTGACGCAGATAGTGTTTACACCATTGACGATACCCGGCGACCACAAACCCCTGGTTCTTATGCTGATAATTTTCCCGGTCCCGCTGGTAAAGTTTTCGTAACCCATACCAGGGCACTCCTGGCAGATCATGATGTACCGAATGATAGTTCAGATTAAGAAAGAGTAATCGCCAGACCACACCCGCTTCATTAATGACTGAGCGTGCGGCCGGATCGTCGGCAGCACGATGTTCAAAGAACGACCGGACTTTAGTAAGTGCCAGCGCCGGATACGTGACCGCCAGTAAATAATAGATCACCGAAAAATCATGCAACCTTACCCAGTGAAACACCAACAGTAACAGGCTGCCATGAACTGCCCACATCCCCAGCGCGCGGAAGCGTAAGCCGCAGATATCGGATAACAGCTGTTTTAGTGTGCGGGCAATATCGATTAACGGGCCGATCAGTAACCGGCCGGGAAAGATATTTCGCAGGCGGATAATCGCCCGCTGTACAGGACCAAACTGTTGCCACGCCCCGGCAGAAAAATAATAGGTTTCCGGATCAGCCCCGGGATGGGTCAGTGATTCATTACGATGATGGGCCAGATGGGAATCGCGGTATAACCCATAGGGAAACCACACTGCCAGTGGCGTTAGCCCGAATAACTGGTTAAGCCAGCGATACCGGGTGGGATGGCCATGGATCAGTTCATGTTGTAATGACATATACCAGGCCGTGAACCAGATCAGAATAAGTGTGGTAAGTAACAGTCCCAGCGTCTTGTGCAGGGCAAACACCCCGAACCAGCCCGCATAGATAGCGACTATCAGTCCCCAGGTCGGAAGCTCACTGCGCCACAGCCAGCGTTCCTGTTGTTGTTTAACCCAGACCTGCTGCCGGAGGTTCAGATACACCGTCTTTTTATCTGCCATATCGCCTGTCAGAGAGAATAATATTCAGTAAAATATCGATGATTGGCAGGGGAAAGACAAATCAATAGAAGTCATTAGCATTTCCGGTAATTCGATGATCTTGCTGCGTTGAGGCCCGGTCTGTCTCTGCCGTTCGACGGCCGAAAAAGAGGATTAGTCGCCTGACTCTGTAAAATTGGTTACACTCCGTCCCCGATGATTTTTCCGGTGATCCGATGACTGAAATTACTGATACTTTTATTGCCCCGCCATGCCCGGATGAGATTGAGATCCTCTGGCAGGATGAGCAGATGGTGATGATCAATAAACCCGCAGGGTTGCTGAGTCTGTCCGGCAAAAACCCGGAAAACTATGATTCGGTGCATTACCGGCTGGTACAGCAGTTTCCCGGCTGCACGCTGGTACACCGGCTGGATTTCGGGACGTCCGGTATTATGGTGGTGGCACGTAATAAACGTATTAATGCTGCCCTCTGCCGGCAGTTCAGTGAACGTACTGTCAGTAAAAGCTATACGGCACTGCTCTGCGGCCATCTGCCGGAGGATGAAGGCGTGATCACCGCCGCGATTGCAAAAGATCCGGCACGGTTTCCGCGCATGACGCTGTGTGAAGTGCATGGCAAACCTGCCCGTTCCCGTTACCGGGTGACCGGACGATTCACTTATCCACTGTCACCGGAGCAAGGGGTGCCGGTGACCCGTGTCGATCTGTTGCCTGAAACCGGGCGAACACATCAGCTACGCATTCACTGTCAGTCCGCAGGGTATCCTATTCTGGGATGTGATCTGTACGGAGGAAAAGAGCTGCCGGGCACCGAAAATGTCCCGCGAATGATGTTGCACGCCAGTGGCCTGAATATTATTCACCCGGATAATGGCACCCCTCTGCAGATCCACTGCCCTGCGCCCTTCTGACGGCGGAAGCCTGCCCCTGGCAACAAAGCTTCCCGCAGACCCGCCTGCAGCCTGCCTGCAGAGAATCTGTACCGGTCATCAGGGCCTGACGGGCCGCAGTTATTCACGGACCTGACTCAGACCTTTCAGAACAGAAACACCGCCGTCCGGTTCAGACCATCGGTTAACCAGGCCCCAAATCAGGTAGTCAGGCAGTCAGGCAGTCAGGCAGGCAGTCAGGCAGTCAGGCAGTCAGGCAGTCAGGCAGTCAGGCAGTCAGGCAGTCAGGCAGTCAGGCAGTCAGGCAGTCAGGAAAATATCAATCGGTTGCTGCCAGGCAAGCGTGACAGGAGATAGTTTTCCCTGCAGATTTCACCTTGTCAGCGCAGAATAAACGTAATGCCCCTGCCGCGGCGGACAGAGGTGGCATCCTGCGGCGGGTTGTGATTCAGCGCCCCCGGTGCAGCCGCAGAAGGGCAACACCGGGAGATCCGTATCAGACTTTAAGCAGTTTAACGGTGTAATCGATATCGATTTCATCTTCCGAATAGATCAATGTACTTCCCTGGAAGGTGGTGATCGCCAGCTTTTTCAGTGAACGCATTTCACCTGGCTTGATATCAGATTTCGGCCGGATATTACTCAGCAGTGCGCCCACAGAAAGGACATTTTTTTCTTTATCCAACGGAGCATCGGCAGGCACTTCTTCGTTATAAACGACAAAGGAGCGAATCGACGTCAGTTTCACCCGCTCACCGGCAATATAAAGGTACTGGCTTGGCGGCAGCACCTTCACCGCATACGCGGACAGGCCTTTATTATTGGTGGTCGGCTCAAAAGTTACCGACGCATCCTTTTTGATCAAATCAGGATTAGCGACTTTAATCACATGAAAATAGCGGTTATCGCCATTCTCATCTTTGATAAATCCAAAACCTTTATCTTTGAACCATGTTGTGATCGTTCCGTTCATCGCTGTCAGTACCTGCTTAATCTTCTGTCTACTCAGTTTCGTAGCGCGCAGTGTAAAATACAATGCCGCTAATGACCACGTCTTTGGCGTCTGTACTACGAAAATCGGTGGTAAGCGGTGATTTTTAGGGAAAATGCACCGTCAATCAGCATCCTCTTCACCCTGGCTGCATCAAAACAGCTATTAGCCCGCCGGAAAAGTGGCGGATAAATCGGCCCGCCGGGATCTCCCGCAACAGAAGACAGGAGAGCCTGGCTCAGACCATACCTGGTGAGGACAGGCCAGGGATTGCGGAAGTCACCCCCGACGCTTAACAGCTATGCAGACAGTGATTACTCATTGCCCCAGCGATTGAGGAAATCTGCGACATCATCGATTCGCTCTGCGGCGATGCCTGCTTCGCGGGCCATCTCTTGCTGGGCTTGTTCACTGATTTCTTCATTGTCATTCAGACGGGTGATCAGCAACTGAAAATAATGTGCCAGTGCATCACGCTCATTTTCGGCAACAGCTGTTTCGGTCTCTGTCGCGTACTCATCCACGATGTCATAATATTTAAGCGATACGTCGTTATTCATAATCTGTTCCCGGGGTAAGAGTGGATATCGGCGACTGCCTGCAGCCGCTGCTGACGATAATACCATTATTCCTGCTTTTTCTGCCCTGCAGTCAGGGAGTGCGCGAAAAAACCTGCTCCATCTGGTGAAAAAAACACCGTACCGGCGCGGAGATCCGCTGCCAGTCCCCTTTCGTATTGCCTATACCATTGAACCATTGCGCGAATGGATCTTCCGCCAGCACCTGTAACAGAGACTGCACGACGGAGAACATTCAAAGCGTCGCCCTTGATTGCCCGCTGGCTTGCAGGCCAGCCGGGTAAGGATCGCAGCAACATTTTTCATCGTTCATGGGGATACCTCAAACCGGCTCCGGGCGGAGGTCATCCGGGGAACGGTCGTCCTCCTCTCTGGCATCAATGCGCCCCGGCTCTGAAAATGCGCGTAAGCCACGCAGGTGGCTCGCGACAGTTGACCGGGGGCTCAGGCGCGGACTACAGAGTATATCCGATCCCCTCCCGCCGCAGCCGGCTCACAGGGTATCGTCGATATAAGCCTCACTGTTTCCGGTGCTGTCGCTGATACTCATCTGCACCGGAGAACAAAAATACCCATTACCTGTCCCGCCAAACCCCTCGCAATAGATCCCGCTGTTTTTCAGGGCATAAAATCCGTGGTTGGTATTACCGTTCGCGACCGCATGACTCACCGCCATACAGCTGCTGTACTCACAATGGTAGCCATTATTCTGATTATTCTGTGCCGTGGAGTATCCCCCGGTCATCATTCCCCGCTGTCGGGCGTAAAATCCGTTTCCGCTATTATTCTCACTGCGCAGATAGGTGATATCAACCAGACCGCCGTTGTCACTCATCACTCCGTGGGTATTCTGAAAGCACCAGGCCGTATTGGCGCCGATAAACCCGTTATAGGTCGCATAGATCCCGGCCTCAGAGTTGAGAGAAAACGAGGAGGTATACTCCCCCAGAGAATTACATTCGATCGTTCCTCCCCAGGCCAGTACACCGTAACGATTGTTTTGCGCCGTCGTCCCGTGGGCCCAGACAGTGCCGTTTGTCAGAGCATAGAAACCGGCACGTTCATTCCCCCCGGAAACAGCATACTCACACTGCAGGAACCCTCCCGCTTCGGCGCAGAACCCAAACCCCAGCGACTCACTGCTGTGCGAGGTATACCAGGCTTCGGCACAATTTACCTTCAGAGTTGCCGCGTAGGCATGAAACGCCACATCTCCCGCATTACTGACCTTAATCCCGCCCCCGGGCTGGCCGGACTGTGGTACGGTTTCGTTGGAGATAAATGCGCCATCCATGGCACGGATGCCATAATACATTTTGGTAATACTCAGCGCCGCCCCCAGGATCACCGTGCCCCCGCCGGTAGCCCGAATCCCCGCCCCGTAACATTGATCATTCCAGACCCCGGACGCGGTCCATCCCTTCACCCCGGCCAGAGTAAACCCGTTAAGCCAGGAAATTCCGAAACCGTTTTCAAACAAAAAACCGTCTTTATTGGCTGAGTTATCAATATATAACACGCATTTCGAACAATCCTGCTCATTGCCCCGCAAGGTGAGTTTGTCATAATCACGAATACGCGAGACCAGGGGCGCGGTTATCTGGTACTCCCCATCCGCGACCTGGATATTCACCCCCCCGGTGATTATTTTGTCTGCAAACGCATCCAGTGCCGACTGGATATCCGCATAGTCTGCAGGAACGTTTACGGTCAGTTGCTGAGAAATAATAGTGTCTGTCATCGTTAACCCTCCGGGAATCTGTCTCTCCTCAGTGTGGCGGTTTCGCACAGGAAGATTCCACCGGATGCTGTTCTCCGGTCAGCAGCACAACCCGGCGGTTACCCGCTGACGACGGAGGGTGATTTTCCTTATGGCACCCCACCGGCTGAGAACAGAGGAGATCTCAAACCGTGGCATGACTGGCATCGGGTCCGGCCACGGCCTGATGCAGGCCATCGTCCCGGCAAAGGTGAGAGATCCCGGGGAAATACTTTTTCTGTCGGGTACTCAGTTTATGATCTGCATGATACGGGCCGCTTTCGGCCTTCCGGTCAGGGGCGATGACGGTGGATGTTCGGTTTTTTACCGGTCCGCAGTCCGCCGCCACGGGGAGTGGCGGGTCACAGGCCGGAGCGATCCACCCCCGGGGCGGGCAGTCCGTACCCCGCGCAACACGCCAGATTTTCAGCGCGTTTCGCTGGCCCGGCGCGCTGCGGATGCTATGCTGTACGAAGGAGCACCGCAGTGAGGGCGGTCAATAATCCCGGAATAAACAGGAGTGATGATGAAAGTATGGCCCGTACTGACAGGGGTTGCCTTATCGCTGACGCTGGTCGCATGTCAGTCCCCGGTCCCGCCGAAAGGGGTTACGCCAATCGGTAATTTCGACGCCAGCCGCTATCTGGGTAAGTGGTATGAAGTGGCCAGGCTGGATAACCGCTTTGAGCGCGGTCTGCAGCAGGTCACAGCGACCTACGGTCAGCGCAGCGATGGTGGGATCAGTGTGGTGAACCGCGGTTACGATCCGCAATCGAAACGCTGGAAAGCCAGTGAAGGAAAAGCATTTTTCACCGGTGCCCGTGACGTTGCCGCGCTGAAAGTCTCCTTTTTCGGTCCCTTCTACGGTGGTTATAACGTCATTGCCCTTGATGATGACTATCGCTATGCGCTGGTCAGCGGGCCGAACCGCGGCTATCTGTGGCTGTTATCCCGTACCCCTGATATGCCCCGGGAGGTCAGGCAGCGATATATCACGCTGGCACAGGAACTGGGCTTCCCGGTCGACAAGCTGATTAATGTCAGCCAGCCCGCGTCCTGAGATAAAAATGCCCCTGACGGGGCATTTAACAGAGAGATCAGAAATGATAGCTGGCTGACACGGAGATATTACGCGGCTCTCCGTAGACAGTATTACGACCGACATCGATATTATACGTCTTGTCGAACAGGTTATTCAGGTTGGCCTGTACCGACAGGTTGCGGGTCACGCGATAGCGGCTGAACAGATCCACCAGCGCGTAGCTCCCCTGGTCGGCATACAGGTTTGTTGCGCCGTCAGGCCCTGCCACGCTGTCCCAGGTATGGTTCTGCCAGTTGATACCGCCACCCACCGTCAGATCCTGCCACACAGGTAAACGGTAGCTGGTAAACAGTTTAAACGATGTCTGCGGTTGTGTCGGATTCAGTGCGGCTCCGCTGCCATCTTTGGCGATATAGCGGGTAGCACCGAAGGTCATTTGCAGGTTATCCGTCACTGCGCCGTTGACTTCAAATTCTACCCCCCGGCTGACGGTGCCGTTCTGCTCATAATAGGCATAATCATTACTGCCTTTCACCAGCGCATAATCTGTGGCCCCTAAATGATCCTGCTCCATCCGGAACAGAGACAATGTTGCCGTCAGGCGGCTATTGAACCAGTCACCTTTCAGCCCGGTTTCATAACTTTTCCCGGTGACCGGGTTCAGATACGCGCCGTCGGCATTGCGGTAGGTCTGCGGTTTGAAAATAGAGGTGTAACTGGCATAGGCAGAATAGGTGTCATTGATGTCATACACCAGTCCGGCATACGGCGTGATATTATTCTTCACCATATTCTCGGTCATCGTATCCGCCGTATAACGGGTATAACGGGCTCCGAGGATCATATGCAGCGGGTCAGCCAGCGAAATGCGGGTGGCGAGGTAGGCTGACTTCTGGTGGATAGTGTCATCTCCGGCCAGTGTCTGCGGATCCCAGTCCGGCTCCGGATAATTACCCCAGTCATTAAAGTCACCGACGTCTGCTGACGTCAGATTGGTATAGGCACTGTAATAGCGGTTATTTTGCCGGATATACGTCACACCGGTCATCAGTTCGTGCTGACGTCCGAACAGCTCATAGTTGCCGTTCAGCACGGCGCTGGCAGCATTTTCCCTGCGTTTCGCGGTATTGTCTCCGGTGCCGCCCAGCAGGTCATAGCCGGCATACGGCCCGATCCCCAGCCCGGTATTCTTATCGAAATACCCGTCGATATACAGCAGCTTGCTGTCCATGGTCGCTTCGGTATGGCTGCCGTTCAGTGTGAATTGCCAGCCATTGGCAAAGTTGTGCTTCAGACCGGTAAACACCCGTTTCGACTGCACATCATTGTAAGCCCAGTCCGGCGCGATATTGGTACTGCGGGCATAGCTGGTTTTGCTGCCATCCCGATAGAAGGTGGGGAGCCCGCCCCAGGTCGCCCCGTTAACATGGGTTTCTTCGTAGTCATATCCCAGCGACACGGTGGTTGCATCACTCAGATCCGCGTCCACTACACCGTAGAGGAATTTCTTTTAGGTATGATAGTCGTCAAGCCAGCTGCCACTGTGCTGATACCCGGCCACCACCCGCCCGCGAACATTCCCGGACTCACTCAATGGCCCGGAAAGGTCGGCGACATAGCGCTGATTTCCCCAACTGCCGTAACTGGTGTTCAGATCCCCGGTAAAGGTTTTACTGTCAGCCTGTTTGGTGACCATATCCACCGACGCGGCAGGGCTTCCGGCACCGGTCATTAAGCCGGTAGCCCCCCGCACGACATCCACGCGCTGATAAATGGCCGTATCCGACAGGGTATCGCCCAGATTCCAGGATGAATCCACCAGTACCGGAACGCCGTCGACCTGATAGTTATCCACCATAAAGCCACGGGAATAGAAGTTACTGCGGTTAGCCCCGGAATTAGACTCTGAAAGTCCGGTGGTGTTATTCAGTACATCGTTCAGCGTTTCCAGCTGCTGGTCCTTCATCCGCTGCTGAGTGATCACACTGACCGACTGCGGCGTATCGCGGTTGGTCAGTGCCAGGCCGGTCGCGGCCCGGGTCACCGGCACCGCATAATCGGCAGACTTTGGCGTATCCATGGAATTTTCGCTGCCGGTGACCACCAGCGTCGTGGATTGACTGTTGTCGCTGTCGGCAGCCGTACTGACCGGTACCTGTAACGCAGCGGCGATAACAACACTCAGCAGAGACAAAGCCGGCATACGGGTAAGACGACCGGTGCGGGAAACCCGCCTTGCGGAACAACTGCCAGCGAACATTATCATCCTCAAATATATTTTATTATTTCACCCTGCCTGAAAGCCGGAAGCGTACGGGTACCCGAAAGGCGACATCGTAAGGCAGGCCTCTCCCTGTCCGGAGAACCCTGACATCACGCCTTTTCTGAGCGACCTGCAACCCGGAAAAACAGATGCGGAATGTAAAGAGAATGAGAAGTATAATCATTTTAATTAGTGTTGCAATGAAGGGTTCAGGAACTTCCGGTTACAAGCGGTGTCGAAAAAAGGCTTATTTTAGTGGAAATCTCTCTGGTGGCAGGTAAGACGACAGGAAAGGTACACCCCGTACCGGCATTCACGCACTTCCTTTACCCGCCACACCGGACGCTCCGGATCTCCGGGGCACCCTAAAAATCTGCCTTCTCCCGGGTTCTGCCGTGTTTCCCGCCGGAGCCTGCTCTCATCCTCCCCGGGGACCTGGCCTGCAGCTGTATTGGTAATCCCGGGGGAGCCGCGACATTGATCATAACAAGTGAGTTTTTCCGCTCGTCAGTGTCGGAATCTGCCGGCAGTTCATCCCTCTCCCCTCATCCGTCGGTCCGGAAACAGTATCCCTGATAAATATTTCCTCCGATGCCGGTTTTTCAGCCACACTTACTGGATAAGCCCCCCGGTTCAGCAGGATTGCGGCAGACAACACGGTCAGTTAACGCCGGTTCTCCGGCAAAAACAGCAGAGGAAAGGGATGAAAAAAGTCGCAATTATCGGTACCGGTCCGACAGGCATCTACACTCTGCTATCGCTGGTCAACGATCACCCGCCCTGTTCGGTGACTATTTTTGAACAGGCCGCCGAGGCCGGGGTTGGCATGCCCTATCGTCGGGAGGCCAGCTCACCGATTATGCTGGCCAATATCGCCAGTATTGAGATCCCACCGGTCATGACAACCTACATTGCATGGTTGCAGGCACAATGTCCTGAGATGCTGGCAGGCTTTGGTGTGACGGCCGGATCCCTTCATGAACGGCAGTTTTTACCGAGGATCCTGCTGGGTGAATACTTCCGGCAGCAGTTTTTACAGCTGCTACATAAGGGGGAAAGTCAGGGGTTTATCCTGCATGTTCATACCTCCTGCCAGGTCACAGATATTCTGGCAGCCGGGGGCGGGGTCACCGTGACAGCGCAGGGCCGTCCGCAGGCTGAATTATTCGATTTTGTCGTGATTGCCACCGGCCATGTCTGGCCTGCAGAAAATACCCGACCGCATACCTTCTTCCCGAGCCCCTGGTCCGGCCTGATGAAAGCCAGCGTACCGGCCTGTCGTGTGGGGATCCTCGGAACATCGCTCAGTGCGATCGATGCGGCAATGGCTGTGGTGACACAGCACGGTCATTTTTGCGAAAACACTGCCCGGGGCTCACAATTTATTCTGCGTGACAGCAGCCGGTCTTTGCAGATAGTCCTGATGTCGCGTGCCGGCATGCTGCCTGAAGCCGATTTTTATTGCCCTATTCCCTACCAGCCTTTACAACGGGTGACTCCGGAGGCGATTACGGCCCTGATTGCCGACGGAAGTGCCGGATTACTGGACCGGGCGTTCGGGCTGATGGTGCAGGAAATCACCCTCGCTGACCCTCTGTGGAGCCGTCAGACCGGGCTTGCCCGGCTGAACGCCGATAATTTTTGTGATGCCTGGTTTGCGGCACGGCAGCAGCAGGATCCTTTTATCCACGCCAGAAAAAATCTGCAGGATACTCGCCTGAATACCCTGACCAAATATACGGTGCCCTGGCGGTATGTGATCCTGCGTCTGCATGAAGTGATCGCCGGAATAGTCCCTCATCTTGACCCGCGAGACAGTACCCGTTTCGCGTCCGGGCTGGCACGAGTCTTTATTGATAATTATGCGGCCATACCGCCACAATCGCTGCGGCGATTGTTGGCATTACATGATGCCGGTATTCTCACCCTCCTGCCGCTGGGCCAGGATTACCGCGCCCGCAAAGACGGCAATCGTACCGTGATTTTTGCCGGAGGGGCGCGCCATACCTACGATATCTTTATCGATGCGCGTGGGCAAAAACCCCTGAAAACGCGCGATCTGCCGTTTCCCGGTTTACGCAGACAGATGCTGTGCCACGGAGGAGAAATACCGCAGGTGGCCGCCAATTTTACCTTGCTTGAACCTGCAGTTGCCCGCGGGCGTATTGCGTTTGGTGCAATACCTTACCTGATGCATGACAGGCCTTTTATTCAGGGCCTGACGGTAAGTGCGGAAATCGGCGAGACAATTGCTCACGCCCTTGGACATTCTGTCCCGTCGCAGAGCGCGGCAGAACAGCAGACAGATCTGCAACAGGGATACCTCTGAGTATTCCGGTCCCCGCGTGAGTGGCGGATTACACCCCGCGGCGGGAAACAGAAGGGGAAATACTGAGCGCAGGGGCGCTCTCTGCGCTAAGGGAAGTCCATCAGAGAATAAATGATGCCTGCAGGCGCTACGTTATAGCATTGTGGCGCTGACCGGTGACCCGGTGAAGGATGGTGAATGACGGCAGACCTGTTTATCTCCGGCCTGTAATCATTTCCGGGGCATTGCCAGGGGGGAAATACGCTGACCGTAAGGTATTCCCTGGCCGGGTGATCGCTGAGATAACTCATTGAGAGATAAGCATTCAGCACCGCAGCATCGTCGGGAGTATGGCGGGCATGTCACCGCCCCCCTTCCGGAACCGGAGGATTAACCGTTACGGAAAATATAGCGATAAGTATTCAGCGCCGCAGCACCACCAGGAGCATGGGGGCATGTCACCTTCCCCCTTTTGCGACCTGGTGATTAGCCATTACGGAAAATATAGCTATAAGCACTCAGCGCCGGAGCACCGTCGGGAGCATGAAGGGCATGTTACCGCCCCCCTTCCTGAACCGGAGGATTAGCCATTACGGAAAATATAGCGATAAGTATTCAGCGCCGCAGCACCACCAGGAGCATGGGGGCATGTCACCTTCCCCCTTTTGCGACCTGGTGATTAGCCATTACGGAAAATATAGCTATAAGCACTCAGCGCCGGAGCACCGTCGGGAGCATGAAGGGCATGTTACCGCCCCCCTTCCTGAACCGGAGGATTAGCCATTACGGAAAATATAGCTATAAGCACTCAGCGCCGGAGCACCGCCCAGATGGGCATACAGCACTTTGGAACCTTCCGGGAATTCCCCGTTACGGATCATATCGATCATGCCATGCATCGATTTACCTTCGTAGACAGGGTCTGTCAGCACACCTTCGGTGCGGGCACATAAGCGGATCGCTTCAAGCGTCCCTTCGCTGGGTAATCCGTACTCCGGGCCACCATAGCGGGTATCGAGGATAATATCTTCTTCGGTAATTTCGCGATCCAGCTCCACCAGTTTTGCCGTATTTTGGGCAATACGCAGTACCTGGGCGCGGGTTTTCTCCGGCTTTGCAGATGCATCGATGCCGATCACTTTTCGGGACGGCCCATCTTCCGCAAACCCGACCACCATACCGGCATGGGTACTGCCGGTCACCGCACAGACCACGATATAATCGAAGGTAAAGCCCAGCGCTTTCTCCTGCTGACGGACTTCTTCTGCAAAGGCCACAAAGCCTAACCCACCGTAAGGGTGCTCAGAGCAACCGGCCGGGATCGGGAAAGGTTTACCGCCATTCTTTTCGGTTTCATCCATCGCCTGTTTCCAGCTTTCACGGATGCCGATATCGAATCCTGCCGAATCCAGACGTACATCGGCCCCCATAATCCGCGATAACTCAATATTACCGACACGATCATACACAGCGTCAGAATAATTAACCCAGTTTTCCTGAACCAGTACGCATTTCATACCCAGGTGCGCAGCCACGGCAGCGACCTGACGGGTCTGGTTAGACTGGATACCGCCGATAGACACCAGGGTATCACACCCCTGCTCCAGAGCTTCCGGGATTAAATATTCAAGTTTGCGTGTCTTATTGCCGCCGAATGCCAGACCACTGTTACAGTCTTCACGCTTGGCATAAATCTCTACTTTGCCACCCAGCTCAGCACTCAGGCGTTTCATCGGAGTGATCGGGGAAGGTCCGAAAGTTAACGGATAGCGGGCGAATTTTTCAAGATTCATTATTAATCTCCTGGTGTTGGCCTAAGCATTAAAAGTGTGATCAGGGTCGCTGATTTCCTGTCCAACACCTTACAATAACCGGAGATTTTGTAAATTTCGTTTTAATGGTAAAAAATGAAATTAAATTAATACATAAAATTAATTTACGCACTTAAATCATAGACATTCATTATAATGCACAATATTATTAATCACCCTGCACAAATAAACTATCCATCCGCCGCCGGGAAATACCATAAATCCACTATAAATCAATGAGATATATAAAACCCCTGCACCGACCCTGCCCTCTGATGACGACGTCTGACCCGGCCCGTTCGGATGACTGTTTTTACCAGAGTAAAATGTGATGACGGAAAGCCCGGCGATAAGAAAAAAGCATGGGAGTCTCCCGGGCACGGCCGGCAGCCGTTGCCGGGGGACAGCAGAATAAAACGGGGGGTTAGAAAGGACGACAGATCAGAGCGGTATTTGCGTGGTCGAAAAAACTTCCCGTAAACCGATAAAAGAGCGAATTTGCCTGACCCCGGGCAGAAACAGCAGCTGTTCGGCATGTAATTTATTAAAACTCTGATTATCTGCGGTACGGATCAGCATAATGTAATCAAATTCGCCACTGACCATGTGGCATTCCATACAGCCGCGAATATTACGCACGGCGTCTTCGAAATCGTTAAAGGTTTCCGGGGTTGAGCGGTCGAGGACCACGCCTATCATCACCACCAGCCCGGCTTTCAGCGCTTGTGGATTTAGGATAGCCACATGGCGGGTGATAAAGCCGTTCTGCTTTAGCCGTTCTACCCGTCTCAGGCAGGCAGGCGGGCTGAGGTTAATTTTTCCGGCCAGCACGACATTAGACACTGAGCTGTCCTGCTGCAGAATTTTCAGGATGGCAATGTCAAACCTGTCCAGCGATTTGTCATTATCAGGAAGTTCACTCACGTTTATCGGCTCCGTTTATCGGCTCCGGTCATCAGGAGGACAGGGCCGGGTTATCTTATTCATCAATAAGATAAATCACAGTACCGCCGGCTGTCATGGTAATTCTGAGACTGCTGTAACAAAGCCACGCCCCGGGCGGCTCAGCGTGATACCTTGAGGGATGATCCGGTAGCAACGACGGAGACCTGTCCACCGGTGGCTCCCGGAGGACAGGCATGTCTTAGAGGGAGGATTACAGGGTACGGAAACCGTGGGTCCCGTCATTCGCCAGTTGATCCACCAGACCATATTCCCATTCAAGATAGGCACGCATCGTGTCGGCGGGAATATCGGTACCTTCATAGGGGCGCTGATAACGGTCTTTCCGCACGGATAATAATGCAGTTTCTCCGCTCTCCTGTGCCAGGCCGGCGGCTCTCCAGGCCGTGTTACCACCTTCCAGCACCACGACCGGCTTGCCGGTCAGTTGCTGTAGCTGGTCTACCGCGAACCTGGCCAGCAGGCTGCTGCCACAGGTGACAACGTAACGTTCCCCCTCCGGGAGTGCGCCGGCAGCGATCAGTGCCGGGATATCCGCCCGAAGCAACCAGTAAGCCCCGGGAATATGACCTTTCACATAGTTAGCACTGGTCGTGAAATCCAGCACACGGGTCGTTCCCGCGGCCAGCCATTGCGACACGGTTTGCGGATCGGCCTGAGGATGCAGCCCGGCGTCCGGGACCGGGGCAAGCCAGGGACCTGTCTCACGGAATGCGGCAGCCTCTGCCGGGTCAAGCACCGCCACTTCCCAGTTCATCTGTGCCAGCCAGGAGGCGGTGATCTCCGCCCGGGTCAGCAAATCATCGGTCAGTACGATGCGCGCACCGCGCACACTGGCATAGTGATCCGTTTCCTGAACCAGCTGGCCTCCGGGCACATGCCGTGCCCCGGGCAGGTGCCCCGCTTCATATTCTCCGGCACTGCGGACATCAAACAGATAAGTTGTCCGGTCGGTCTGTTGCTGCCAGGTACTGAGCTGCTGCGCAGAAATCCTTTTCACCCCCGCGCGTTCTGCGATCCGGCGGGCCTCGTCTGCCGCGCGCTGCCGGTTCTCTGCCGTCAGCTCTCCGTATTGTTGCGACTGCCCATGCGTCAGCGACTGTCCGGCGAGGGTCCAGCCGATGGTGCCGTTGCGCAACGCAAAGACCGGGTTTACCAGTCCGGCATTGACCAGCGTCTGGGTGCCGATAATGCTGCGCGTACGCCCGGCACAGTTGATAATCACCTGTGTCTGCGCAGAAGGCAGCAGATCACGCACCCGAAGTAACAGTTCTCCCCCGGGCAGACTGGTGCTGCCGGGGATATTCATGGTCTGGTACTCATCAAAACGGCGGACATCAAAAACCTTCACATCCGCCCCGCTTTCCAGCAGATCTGCCACTTCGTCTGCAGATAACGACGGGGTCTGCTGCTGATGTTCCACCAGTTCCCCGAAGGCCTTGGACGGTGAGTTAACATCAATAAAGAGTTCTTCTCCGGCCTCACGCCATCCGTTCAGGCCGTCCTGAAGTAACGCGACATCCCGGTAGCCCAGATGTTGCAGACGTTGCACCGCGGTAGCGGCCAGCCCGTCATTATTGTCATAAACGGTAACCGGCGTGGTACGCCGCGGGATACGGCTATAAACCCCGGTTTCAAGCGTCGAAAGCGGAATATTCACCGCAAACAGCGGATGGCCGGTGGCGTACAACGCTTCTTCCCGGACATCCACCAGCGCCAGTTCTTCTCCCGCCAGTAATGCACGACGAATATCAGCGGCTGTACGTAATACAAAACGAAATTCCTGTCCCATAACTATGACTCCGTCACTGTCGGTTGCGGCTGACTGGCATAGCCGGAAATAAATAGTTTTTCGCTGCCATCCGGCAGATAAATGGCCCGCTCGACCTTACCGATATCGGCACCGTAAACATGAATGCTGACGGAAACGCGGTCCCGGAAGGCATTACTGACCTGATGAATATCCCCTTCGGCCGGAGACAGCGTTTCCACTTCCCCCGGCTGCAGCAGGACTGCCTCTCCGTCCGGGCGCATCCCGTCCGGGCCACGGACAAAAGATTGCGAGTGCTCTGCCCCGCGTAACATGCCGATTAACCCCCAGACCCGGTGATCATGAACCGGGGTCTGCTGACCCGGCCCCCAGACAAAACTGACGACCGAAAAGCGTTGCTGCGGATCCAGATAGAGCAGGTATTGCTGATAATGCTGCGGGTGCGGCTGACGGTAAGAGGGTGGCAGCCAGTCATCCTGACTGACCAGTGTGGCCAGCAGCGGTGCGCTGCGTGCCAGCAGACCGGCTTCATCCGCAGTACCGTGCGCGGTAATCAACGCGGAGAGTTCGCGAATAAAGGTGGTGAGACGCGGATGCGGTAACGGGCTCATGCCGTCCTCCTCAGAGACTGATTCTCTTGCTGTGATGCCGAAGGAGTCAGAATATGGTTCAGTACACTGGCCTCCAGTTCGGCCAGGCGCGGGTGGCCACGACGGCGCGGACGCGGGACATCGATTTCCTGATCCAGAGTGATCCTGCCGTTATCAATCAGGATCACCCTGTCTGCCAGACTGACAGCTTCGCTGACATCGTGGGTCACCAGAACCACCGTAAAACCATGAGTCTGCCAGAGCGATTCGATCAGTGCCTGCATCTCTATCCGGGTCAGGGCATCCAGCGCGCCCAATGGCTCATCCAGCAGCAGGAGCCGCGGGCGGTGGATCAATGCCCGCGCCAGTGCGACACGTTGTTTTTGTCCCCCGGACAGTGCCGAAGGCCACTCATGGGCCCGGTGCGCCAGACCCACGGCATCCAGTGCTTCACTGGCGGCCTGCTGCCACTCTCCTTTCAGCCCCAGCCCCACGTTTTGCAGCACGCTTTTCCAGGGAAGCAGACGTGCTTCCTGAAACATCAGCCGGGTATCCTGTTGCCTCTCCTGCAGTGGCTGTGTCCCGCTCAGCAGCTGGCCACCGTCGGCGGTTTCCAGCCCGGCCAGCAGCCGCAGAAACGTACTTTTACCGCAACCACTCCGGCCGACAACCGCAATAAACTGCCCGCCTGCGGCCTGGAGATCTATCTGGCTCAGAACGGTCCGGCCCGAATAATGTTTACTGATCTTCCGGATATCCAATGGGGTTCCGGCGGAGGTATCAGGTTGTGTCATGTTCATTTCTCCTTAGACTGATAAGCCGGATGCCAGCGTAGCCAGACACGTTCAAGTAATACCGTCAGAACATCGGCGATTTTGCCAAGCAGGGCGTAGAGGATAATGGCCACCACCACCACATCCGTTTGCAGAAATTCACGGGCATTCATCGCCAGATAGCCAATCCCGGAGTCGGCAGAGATGGTTTCGGCGACAATCAGCGTCAGCCACATGACGCCGAGACCGTAGCGCACACCAACCATAATCGAGGGTAAGGCGCCTGGCAGAATGACCTGCCGGAACAGGCTGAAGCCACTGACACCGTAACTGCGTGCCATTTCCACCAGGCCACGATCAATATTACGGATCCCGTGATACGTGTTGAGGTAAATCGGGAACAGCGTACCGAGGGCGACCAGGAATATTTTTGCGGTTTCCCCGATCCCGAACCACAGGATCACCAACGGGATCAGAGCCAGGTGCGGGATATTGCGCAGCATCTGCACCGAAGTATCCAGAAGACGCTCACCAATGCGGGAAAGGCCGGTAATGAATCCCAGCAGCAACCCAATGGAACCCCCTATGGCAAAGCCGGTCAGTGCCCGGAGGGTACTGATCGCCAGATTACTGCCCAGTTCTCCGTCCAGCGTCATGCGCCAGAAGGTCCTGGCAATGGTCACCGGGGCCGGCAAAATACGGACCGACAACCAGCCAGCCTGGGCCGCCAGTTGCCAGACGATAATAATCCCTATCGGCAGAGACCAGGGGACCAGTGCGTTAAGGAAATGGCGCACCGAAAATCGTCGCTGTCTGGTGCTATGTACGGAAGTTCCGGTTGTATCGATCGAAAAAATAGCCATGATGATCCTTCCTTTCAGGGGGTCTGCCCGGCGGGAACGTTAGTTGCCGGCGCAGTCAGAATAAAACGGTGGTCAAACGTGGACGCCACCTGCAACCTTTGTGGCAGTAATCCGCTCTGATGATAAAAATCGGCCGTCTGCTGTTGCTGCTGTACGGTTTTTGCATCAATGGGTTGCCAGACCATATGCCGGCGGCTGAAGGAGAGTTTCACTGCCTCCTGCGGAAAACCGATAATTTTTGACAATGTCTGGCTGTAACTGTCCGGATGCTGATTCGCCCACTGTTGCGCCCTGGCCAGCCGTAACAGAAAATCCTGTAAGGCCTGCCGTTTTTTCGGGTCAGCCAGCGCGGTATCCGTGGCCGCTACAAAGGTATTTCCCGACCAGAGTCCCCTGCCGTTCACCAGTACCCGCATATGATCCTGCGTTTCGGCAAACGCCGTGTAAGGCTCCCAGGTCGCCCAGACATCCACATCCCCCTGACTCAGGGCCAGTTTGGCATCCGAAGGGGTCAGGAAACGGAACGTCACGTCCGACGGTTTCAGCCCGGCGCTGGCCAGCGCTTTCAGCGCGACGAAATGGCCAATAGATCCCCGGTTGGTAGCGATGGTTTTTCCTTTCAGATCCGCCGCGCTATGGAGCGGGCTGCCGGCATTGACCAGCAAAGCCGTGCCATACGCATCCGATTTCGCTACCGCAATGGCTTTGACCCGGGCTCCCCCTGCTTCGGCAAACAGCAGAGGTGCGTCCCCGATGATCCCTGCATCCACAGCGCCGGCATTCAGAGCCTCTGCCAGCGGGGCTGCCGCCGGGAATTCTGACCACTGAATACGGTAGGACAAATGGGTTAACTCTCCGGCAGCGTCCAGAACGGCCCGCATTCCGCCTTTCTGGTCGGCTATCTGTAATGTCAGTCCGGAAGCCTGAGCCAGGCCACTGCTCAGGCTCAACAGCAGTAATACAGAAGTGATCCGTTTCATGGCTGCTCCCTGAGCGGCGTCGTCAGCGGGGTGGCTGCCACACGGTTTGCGCCTCCCGCCAGGCTATAATCAAAGGCATTCGTGACATTTACCGCGTCCGGCAGTACATGCTGCTGATGGAAGACGTCCGCGGAATGCTGTAACGCCTGCCGGATAGCCGGGTTAAAGACCACCGGCGAGATCCGTGCACTGGCCACCCAGGCCCGGGTAACATTGACCGGCATCTGCAGGCTATCGGCCAGGGCCGTGGCAAACTGTTGCGGATGTTGTTGCGCCCATCGCTGTGCCAGCGCCAGACGGGTGAGTAAATCAGCAATCGCGCTGCGTTTGTTGCTGTTGATCGCGTCATCCCGTGCCAGCACAAACGAATACCCGCTCATGATCCCCTGACCGCCACCGCCGGGCACCCGCAGTGCATGGTCAAGGAGGATGGCAGACGACAGATAAGGTTCCCAGGGGGCCCAGGCATCGACCGACCCGGAGGCCAGTGCTGCCCGGCCATCCGTGGGGCTGAGAAAGCGCAGGGAGACGTCCGAAGGCGTCAGGCCTGCCCGTTTCAGCAACCCGAGCACCAGATATTGCCCCCAGCCGCCACGGTTAACAGCAATGCGTTTACCTTTTAACCCGGCCAGCGAATGGATGCCTGCCCCGGGCCGTGTCAGTAACGCGATGCTGTCCGGATTATTTTGCCAGGCACCGACCGCTTTCACCGGTGCTCCTGCGGCAAAGACATAAAGGAACGGCAGATCGCCGGTGAAACCCACATCCAGCGCCCCGGCGTTAAGCGCTTCCTGCACCGGCGCCCCGGAATCAAAGGTACTGAATTTCAGCTGGTAAGGCAGATTATCAAGCTCACCCGAGGCTTTCAGGGCCACCAGCCGATCGCCTTTAACATCGCCGACCCGTAAAGTGACCGGTTCAGCGGCATGCAGCAGGGGTGAGATCAGTGCCAGCATCACTACTGCCAGCGACGTACGACGGATCATCAGGCACTCCTTGCCAGTGTCTTTTCTGCAGCCACTTTTTCACGGGTCAGCGGGATCAGCGACTCGCCATACTCACGGGCATCATTCAGCGGATCAAAGCCGCGGATCAGCACGTTTTTAATCCCGAGCCGGTAATAGTCCAGTAAGGCATCGGAGACCTGGTCTGCGGTTCCCACCAGCGCGGTAGAGTTATACCCGCCACTGACCAGACCGGCGATCCCCGTCCACAGATGGTTATCCAGCCATTCCCCCTGTTTTGCGGCATCCATCAGTCGCTGCGCACCAACACTTTGTGGCTTAGGTAATCCGAAATGGTGCCCGGATTCAGCCAGTTGCTGTTTCGCGGTATGGTAGATATGCGCGGCTTTTTCACGCGCTTCGGCTTCGGTGGCGCCAATAATCGGACGGAATGAAATACTGAAGCCAATATCACGCTGATGACGGGCGGCACTGGCCCGGACGGCGGCAACGGTCTGTGCCGCACCGGCCAGAGGCTCGCCCCATAATGCGAACACATCCGCATGTTTCCCCGCCACCTCAATGGCCTCCGCTGAGGAGCCCCCGAACCAGACCGGCAAATGTCCGTGAACAGGCTTGATTGCGGAAACGGCAGATTCGGCCTGATAAAAGCGGCCCTGATGATCATAAGGCTGTTCAGAGGTGAGGCTACGGTTAACCACCCCGAGGAACTCATCGGTGCGGGCATAACGTTCGGCTTTAGTCAGATAATCGCCGTCACGGCGTTGTTCAGCATCGCTGCCGCCACTGATGATATGCACGGCCAGCCGGCCCTTCAGCAGATGATCCAGAGTCGCCAGTTTACGTGCGGCCAGCGTCGGGGAAACAAACCCCGGCCGGTGGGCCAGCAGAAGATGAATACGTGATGTCGCAACGCCCGCCAGGGCAGCGACCAGAAAGCCGTCCGGTTGATCGGACCAGTAACCCACCAGGATCCGGTCAAATCCCGCCTGTTCATGGGTTTGTGCAAATCGGGTGATATAGTCGTTATCAAAAACCGGGCCCTGCGCCGGAATGATTTCCGAGGCCAGCCGGTGACCGATCATACCTGAAAACTGAATACTCATGAGTCCCCCTCTTCATGATGCCGGTATTTCACCGGTCTGAGAGGGCATGGTATTCATTGCGTAATCATGAGTGAAATTAATTTTTCAGCTAAGCTAATATACAAAATGCGCATAATAAGGCCGGTATGCAGAACCGGCCTGCCGGATGCCGGGGGAGTAGTGGCGGTCCGGCTTACGCAGCGAAATAGCTCTGTATGCCTCCGGCGATAGCTTTAGCAATCTTCATTCTGAATTGTGGTGTCCCCAGCAGATGCTCTTCCTGCGGATTGGTAATGAATGAGGTTTCAATCAGGGCCGACGGGATGGAAGGTGACTTCAGTACCACAAACGCGGCCTGCTCCGGATGATAGCTGTGCATATTATGAACGGTACGGATATGGCCTATCATATGCCGGCACAGATCCAGACTGCTTTTGATGGTCTGATTCTGAACCAGGTCAAAAAACACCCGCTGTAACTGGGCATCTTTGGTCTGAACATTGATATCCGCATAATCATCTGCCGCATTTTCACGCTGCGAGAGATAGCGGGCCATAGTGCTGCTGGCCCCCCGGGTCGATAACGCATAGACCGAGGCACCATGGGCTTGCGGGCTGGTAAAGCCATCGGCGTGGATGGATAAAAACATATCGGCATTATGGGCATGTGCAATCTTCACCCGCTGATAGAGCGGGATGAAATGATCGTCTTCCCGGGTCAGGCGCACTTCAATATGCTGATGATGTTCAAACAGCGCCTGCAGGTTATGGGCTATCTCCAGCACGACATGCTTCTCTTCTTCACCCCGCTCTCCGATGGCGCCGGGATCTTTACCACCGTGGCCGGGGTCGATCATCACCAGCTTACGGGTACGTGAGACGGCCGGTGTGATTGCCGGGGTCGCCACCTCCGGCGTCGATACCGGTTCGGTGCTGCGCGCTTGCAAGGGAATAAACGTCAGATTGGCAAATTCTTCTTTCGCCAGCGCCGGCAGACAAAACGCCAGGCCGGTGAGTAAAAAATGGCGTCGTGCCAGAGTACACTTCTTCATTGTGTTTATCAGGATCCTGAAACGGGAGCGGGTAAACAAGGGTAAGCGCGCAGTATATCGATGATTCAGATGAATTTTTCGCTGTTTGTTTTGCAAAATACGTCAGAAAGATCGCTGATAACGCGGGACGTGGCCCGGACCGGGCCAGAAACCCGGCCCCCGCCCGTTCAACGGCGGCTGTGGTGAAAGACTCCCTGCTCCGGCCCCGCGACCTTGCCGGGGGGAAATGACTGCCCGCCGCTCAGCCATCAACGGCAGCCGGCAGAGTACCAGGCCTGCCACGGCAAGCCCGGCCAGTTCATCGTCCGGCGGGACCAGGTGGCAATATCTTGTTATATCTTTCGGGATTCACTGACAAAGCTAAATCAGGCGCTAACCGGCCTGCACAGATCCGTGTCAACTGCCCGGTAGCGTTGCCCGGGAAAACAGAGGCCCGGAGACAGGCAGGAAAAGTCAGACATAAACTAAGGTGAAAGCCGCGCCGGGTCTTTGTCTGATAAACCGTTTGCACGCTGACGGTAAGCGGAGACGCTTCTTCATAAACCGGCACGGCAAAACACCAGGGCTTATCTGTATCTGTGATTCCGGGCTGGCCGGCTATCCGGAGGACGGACAGTACCGGCCTTGAGGTTGCTGAGCATGGCCGGTCAGCGGGCCGTCACCCGCCAGACGGCATTCCCTACATCATCGGCAATAATTAATGCCCCTTCTTTGTCCTGCATTAATCCCACCGGGGCACCGTACAGCTTTTTCTGGTCATCCGAATAAAAGCCGGTCACTACCGGTTCCGGTTTGCCGACGGGTTGTCCCTGACGGAAAGCCACATACGAAACCTGATATCCGCTAAGCGGTGAGCGGTCCCAGCTACCATGTTCACTGATAAATGCCCCGCCATGATATTTTTGCGGCAGCGACTGACCGGTATAAAACCACAGACCCAGCGGTGCCACGTGTGAACCGAGAGCGTAGTCCGGCTTAATCGCCTTTGCCACCCAATCCGGACGTTGTGGTTTAACACGCGGGTCAATATGCTGACCGTAATAACTATAAGGCCAGCCATAAAAGCCACCCTGCTGTACCCGGGTCAGGTAGTCCGGCACCAGATCAGCGCCGATTTCATCCCGTTCGTTAGCTATCACCCAAAGTTCGCCACTTTCAGGCTGCCATTGCAGGCCGGTCGGATTACGTATGCCGCTGGCAAAGATACGGCTGGCCCCGGTATCGGTAAAGACCTCCAGAATATCCGCACGCCGGTATTCGGCTTCCATACCGTTTTCGGTAATATTGCTGTCCGAACCTACCCCCACATACAGACGTTTGCCGTCCGGACTGGCCAGCAGAGACTTAGTCCAGTGATGATTTATCCTGTCCGGTAAATCTGCCAGTTCCGTGCCAGGGTCGGTAATTTCGGTGGCCCCGGTCTGATAGGGATAACGCATGATATTACCTGCATTGGCGACATACAGTGTATTACCGATCAGCTGTACCCCGAACGGGGAGTTGAGATGCTGCAGGAACAGGTGCTTTTCCCAGCCATGCGCAGTCTGCCGTAACAGCGTGATCCGGTTACCGCCCTTCGCCCCTTTCCCGGACTGATTTTTGACCAGACTGGCTATCAGCTGTTTCGGCGTCGTAACGGCTTCTGTGCCCGGACTGTTGCTTTCCACCACCAGAATATCGTTATCCGGCAATACGTAAATCTGTCGCGGATGTTGCAGTCCGTCGGCGATCTTTTCTATCTTCAGCCCGTCAGCGACCCGGGGTGTAGCGCCTTCGCGCCATCCGGTCGCTTGCGGAACCTGCATCGGTGGCAGCAGAAAATGCTGCGCCGCCGGTAAATGAGGATCTGCACCCGATTGCTGTTCCGGTGTCAGCTTAGCCTGCTGATCACAGCCACTCAGTGCCAGGGCTAGCAGTAAACTCAGGGGAGTCAGTCGCAGTATCTTATTCACAGCACACCTCCGGTCTGGCGATGGGTACGTACACTAATGACCAGAGAAGCTAACGCCAGACATACCACCGTGATCACCGATAGCACCACATTTTGCGGCACAATACCGTAGGCATCGCTGCTATGGACAAAAGCATTAAAGATAGCGGCGATAATCGCCAACAGATTCAGCCAGAAGTTTAGCCTGATTGACCCGAAGGCCGGACGGTGCGGACCGGTCCAGACCTGAACCAGGTTAATCAGGCGCGGAATAATGGCAAATAACAGCCCGAGGGTTATCAGCCAGCTGGCACTTTTTTGCCACAATACCTGACCGCTGAACAAGGTAGTGATATCAAAAATAAGTGCACCCACAAAAAATCCGTAAGGTATCGGGTTAAGCAACTCATAAACACTTTTTGCCAGGACGGATCCGGGCCGTTCTGCAGATCGGTTCATCGGCACATCCTTTCAGGATAAATAATAATTTTAATCACCTTGCCTGCCCGTTCCCGGGGAGATGCTCTCCTGCATTGCCGGCGACCCGCCTTCCCTGCTCTGTAAGCATAGCGGAAGCCGTCAAAATGTTAATTTTTTAACCGAAATGTTAACGGAGATCACAATTAAGAGACTATACCCGCCCTGAACTTCAACATGCCCGGTTTCTACGACTGATTGGCTGATTGGCTGATTGGCTGATTGGCTGATTGGCTGATTGGCTGATTGGCTGATTGGCTGATTGGCTGATTGGCTGATTGGCTGATTGGCTGATTATTCTGCAGAGTGTTTTAAAGATAGCCAGTTGAATAATAATGTTTTTATTCGGGTTGACAACCTGCCCCCGTGTCATTAATATTCGCCCCGTCTTCACGACAATTCCTCTGTAGTTCAGTCGGTAGAACGGCGGACTGTTAATCCGTATGTCACTGGTTCGAGTCCAGTCAGAGGAGCCATATTTAAGAAACCCGCTTAAGGAAACTTAAGCGGGTTTTTTGCTTTTCTGCTGCATTTCGGGTTTTCATGTCATTAATATTCAATAAGTTACCTTGAAAATAGTTTTCCTGATGCGTTTTCAGTTTTACCTCCGCATCAGGAAAAATCGGTGGTCAAATCCGGGGTCAGGTTGGTTCGATGACGGAGTGCCCCCCAAATGTCTCTTAACGACTCAAAAATCCGCAACTTAAAACCATCCGCTAAACTCTTCTAAGTTTCCGATTCTCATGGTCTGTATTTGCTTGTCAATCCGGGCGATTCACGTCTCTGGTATCTCAAATATCGCTTCAACCGAAAAGAACCCCATATCGCATTAGATGCCTATCCGCAGGTCTCACTTTCCGAGGCCCGCCAACTGCGCGACGGTATCCGTAAACTAATGGCGCAGAATATCAATCCTATACAACAGCGCTTTATCCAGCGCTTTTCTGACAGCTATAACATCAGGAATAATGGTTTCATTCGGGCGGCCGCCTTTGGTAAAGGGATCACAGTCCAGTAAAGGCGCTTCATTCAGGTTGTGAAGAGTGGGAACCGTCCGCCAAGGGGAGATTATGTCATTATCGCTGACACAGAAAGGAGAAACTGTTTTTACCTGTGAAAGGATTTTTTTATCACTTGTCGCTATAAAAAATGAGGATGCTGTTTGTGACAGCGCCCTCGTTCAGGTTACAAAAAGAGCATCAGCTCAGAATGGCTTCCAGTCGGGCCAGCACTTCATTCACGACAGCATCGGGTATACGTTCCAGCCGCTTACCGTTCCTGGCGCCCATATCAATAGTTCCGGGCTGGTCGCAGCGAATAACGCCCGTTGTTTTTGTTCCCGCGCCGTCCAGTGAGACGGTAAAACCGGCTAAACGGGCGAAGTTTCCACCGCTGGTGACAGGGACAACAACGGGTACGAGGGTTAGCTTGTTAAACGATGCCTTCGATACGATGAGTACCGGACGTTTCCCGCTTTGCTCGTGACCGGCAATCGGATCCAGTGAAACGAGCCAGATTTCCCCTCTGTCCATTTACAGGATCTCCTTACCCACCGCAGGCGCATCAATCCATTCCCGATCCTCTTCGCTCATTCCGGCATGCGGATCGCACTGCGCCAGCAGTTCCTCAAGCGAATAACGGGGTCGTTTCCGGGGTTCAATAATCATGCAGCCATTGTCAATGGTCATACCGACTTCGCTGTCTGTCGACAGCTCCAGCGTTTTCAGCACGGCGGGAGGAACCGCCAGCATGATGGATCCGCCGACCTTTTTCAGGCGAGTTGTATACATAGAGCACCTCCGGATATTATATTTTAATATAACATCTGCGACTGGCGATGCACAATTATTCATCAGATTCATTGCGATATCCCTGGCGTAATAATGCGTGAAAAAGCCTTAATCCATCGAAGGAAGGATCCGGCAGTTTTCAAAAGCGGCATTGCCGGTAAAAAGGCGACCCTCCTGATACATCAGGTGCTCCTTTCTGGTCATGAAGCATTTCGCACAGGCGGGAGCTTAGTTCGTGGTAAGAAAGCCGATAATAGGAAATTGTTTTTGCAGTTCAAAGGATTATGGAAGATCGGATAAACAAAATGCGGCACAGCTTCCGTATCCGGGCTGCGCCGGAGGGATCTCAGTGATAGCGTGAAGGCAAGATCTTATCAGGCGCAACCTCTGACGCTTCAGCAATCAATCTTTCACTTTTGGGCCAGCGGCGGGTAAGCACATTTGCCAATGTGGAGGACGCCCGCCCTGCCTGACGGAAAAGCGCTGACAGTGAAGCGCCACGTTTTCCGGAGACTGCGGGTCACAGGGCGTCCGGATTATCCGGCACTGACCATGATTTCGATAAGCCCGGGTTTGCCACTGGCGATGGCCGCTTCGATAGCCGGGGCGATATCGGCCGCCGTCCGGATGCAGCGGGTGGGTAATCCCATCGAGATCGCCAGCGCCTGATAATCTATTTTTGGCTGGGTAATATCCATCGCAATATAGGTGTCGGTTTGTGCGGAAGTATAATGCTGCTGGCCGCGCATAAAGTTCTTCAGGATGTTGTATTCCTGATTATTCATCACCACAAAAGTAACCGGCAGGTTTTCATGTGCCGCGGTCCACATTGCCTGGGGTGAATACATGGCAGCGCCGTCCCCGACCAGGCAGACCACCGGGTGCCGATCGCGACCCAGACAGTAGCCCACAGCCGCAGGCATCCCCCAACCCAGCGCCCCGCCCCGCATAAACCCGTACTGTCCGGCCTGATCACTGGAGAGAAACTTACGCACCAGCGAAGAAACACATAAGGCTTCGTCCACGATGGCCACATCCGGTCCGATGGCGCGAACGGCTTCATGGGCCGCGACCAGCGGGTTGATCACCGGGAGACCGAATTTTGCTTCGACCTCTTTTTCCAGCACTTCGCGGGCCTGCTGCTTTTCATCTCTGGCCCGGGCTATCTGTGCCTCATAGAGTTCACGTTGCGCTTTGGTCGCATTCTCCAGTATCGGTAACATCGCACTGAGTGAGACTTTAATGTCTCCAGCCACCGACAGGCGGGTGGCATAAGAACGCCCGAGATCCTTCACGTCGGCCGAAAGCTGATAAACCGCACAACCTTCAGGCACCGCTGGCCCTTCACTGTAGAGAATGGTAATTAACGACTTACCGCCTAATGCGAAAATGGCCTGATAATTTTTTAAGATATCCGCAATGCCCTGTGCTGTGGTCGGCATATTGCCCCGCCACAGAGGGTGAGAGGTCGGGAACGGAATGCGGGACGGCCAGGAGGAACCATACACATGCGCCCCTAACAGCTCCGCGACCTGCTGCGTTTCAGCCGAGGCATGGCTGCTGTAGATCTCGTCGCCGGCAATCAGCGCGACTTTTCCGGGCGGATAATCAGCAAGTAAATTCGCAAGATGCGGCAGTGAACCGGCCGTCGCCCGCCGGTCAATCCGCGAAGACTCCCCGATGGAGACATCGCTGATTTCATCCATAATATCCATCGGCAGCGCAAGAAATACCGGCCCGCCGGGGGCCGCATTGGCATCGTGAAATGCCCGCCGGACGAGTACCGGTATCTGAGCCGCACTGACCACGTTCTCGGCCCATTTTACGGCAGGCGCGGCGATACTTACCAGGTCGTCATATAACAGAGGATCACTGAAAGAATGGCGTGTATCCTGCTGCCCGGCCGTCACGACCAGCGGGGTGCGTGATACTTTGGCATTCAGCAGATTCCCCATTCCGTGACCAAGCCCGCCGGCGGTATGGAGATTAAGAAAACCCGGCTTCCCCGAGGCTTGCGCATAACCATCGGCCATGGCGACCGCACTCGACTCCTGCAGCGCAAGGATATATTTCAGTGCCGGATTACGTAGCAGTGCATCAATCAGCGGTAATTCAGTCGTACCCGGATTGCCAAAAATATACTCCACTCCTTCGCTGGCCAGTGTCTCCAGCAGAACATCGGCTCCGCGTCGACGTTGCAGTACAGCTGTCGTGTTAATACTCATAGCGATAGACTCCATTGACGGTTGTTCTTTCTCCGTGCGGGTAGCACGGCAGACCACGCCTCATTGACTCTGACTACGACATCCGGCTGAGACGAAACTCAGACGCCGCCAGTGTTGGCTGATAGCCGGTTATCCGGGACTGAGGCCCGGAAGTTATCGTAAGAACTTACTTCAGCCATCAGTGCAATTGTCTGTGAGAGTACATAAACAGAATTTATGGGATCGGGCAGGCGACTTTGCCGGTTTGTCTGTGATCACCGGTAACACGGCAAACGACTGCGGGCTCCGTTATCCTCTGTTGCAGTCAGATATTGTCTGCAACAGGCCGCCGGTCTCATCCCGATACCGGTCTCTGCTTTCCCGTCCCCTGAGACGGGCAGGCATAACGTATAAAATACCAGGCACCGGGATGGCCGGTAAACAGGCTGTCTCGGGTCATCTGAATCCGTCGCCGTACCGGCGCAAATCAGTCTGCCGGAAAACCGGTGAAGGCGAACGCTTCTTCGCTACAGGCAGTAAGCCCTTTTTGTGATATTCCCGGAATGCCGGGTGTATTTTTATCCAGACAACGGGAAACTGAGCGAATATCCCGTCATCAGACAGTTAAAAGAAAATAAAGCATTATGAAAAGGCTGTGAAGGACAGAGTCAGTAACCTTATGTAACTTTCGTGGCTTTCAGTCCCGGAACAGCCTTCAGTGCAGGTCATTCAGGCGGAGTTTTTTTATCCGGAATTTATCCGCAAGGCGCTGCCTGCCGGTTCCGGCAGGCGTGTTCTGCTTCACCGGCTGGCTACGCGGGTGTATCACTTCCGATCAGTGGGTGTTGTTCCTCCAGCCAGCCTCTGCGCATTTCCGGGACTGAATGCAATAACCGCCGGGCAGAGTTATCCAAAGGTTCCTGTAACGCCTCCCTCACCGGCCCCTGATGGATGACTTCGCCCTGAAACAGCACCGCAACTTCATCGGCAATTTCCCGGACTACCTGCAGATCATGGATAAATAAACAGGCTACGGCAGTCTGTTGCTGAATATCCCCTGAACAGCATCCGGACCGGGATACCCGGTTCGTAAAAAATGGGCCTCCCTGACAACACCCCAAAAACAAAACTGTACACCCTGGTTTATTTATCTGAAATTACATACGCCCCCGCACTTTCCTGCTGTCCGGACTTACATAATCATTACATTATCTCTGCGTCCCTCCCGACTTACTGACAAGAAAAATTAATTAACACAATGATAAACATCAATTAAAACACCATCACCCATCAAAGGCCTCTGATTTCCTTTAAGAGGACACATCCGGAAACACGATTGACAGTTTTCCGCCGCCAATGCAAAACTAGACTGTACAGTTATTGCGGGATCGGGTTTCGCCCCTAATCACAGGGACAGAAAGTCACTACAGACACAATAACTCATCCATACCTCTGGCAAATAATTACAGGATATTTAACTATGATGACATCACCGCGGGCTTCACGATCGATGATATTACTGGTGGCTGTTGTACTGGCCGGCTGTGCCGGTGACCCACCACCGCGCTATGCCGGGGTAAGTTCGGCATCACAGATGACCGTGAATACCGGCAAAGAAGCAGACAAAATTCCGTACCGTTTTGTGACCCGCACTGACTGGAAAAAATACCGTAATATCATTATTGATCCGGTCACCGTCTACCAGGGATCGGATAACCAGTTCGGTGACCTGCCACAGTCCGATCGTCAGGAACTCGCCCGCTATATGCAGAATAAATTTGCAGAAACGCTGCGCGAAAGGTTTGTCGAAACCACCGGGGTCACTCCCGGTACTCTGCGTCTGAAACTGACGCTGACCGGGGCTGCGACAACCACGCAGGTCGTCGGCACCGTCACTAAGTTTGATCTGGCCGGCGGCCCCTACAATATCGTGCAGTCTATTCGTGGTGGCCAGGGAATGTTTAGCGGATCCGTGAATTACGCCGCTGAGATCTATGATGCCAGCACAAATCAGCTGCTTGAATCCTATATTACCCATCAGTATCCGAATGCCATGAATATCGGTGCCACCTTCGGTTCGATGAGTGCCGCAGAAACCGGCGTCGATAAAGGTGCCGATCAGTTGCTTGAATTACTGAAATAAGACTTTCCGGTGCCGGGGGCAGACCTCGGCACCGGATATCCCACTGACAGCACGGACCTGAGGGCAATGTATTCCGGGGATACCGGATATCGCCGCCCCGGCCGTTTCAGGCCTCTCAGAGTTACTATGAAAATTTACCCGCATCTCATCGTCTGTCCCTGTTGCGAAAGCGTTTACCGTTACCGGCTTTCTGACCGGCAAGCCAGCCTGCAATGCCGGCGATGCGCAACCGTCCTTTACCGGAAGAGTGCTTTTGCCTGGCAGGATCTGCTGCCTTTCTGCTTTGCAGCGCTGGTCACCTTCCTGATGGCAAACCTGCTGCCGGTGATGACCGTGACGGCTCACGGGCTGACCCGCAGTGTCACGCTGTTACAAGGCATTCTGGCGATCACGGGGAGCTTTCCGGTACTCACCGGACTCCTGACCGCAGTCCTGCTGATCGGCGTGCCTTTACTACAGATCCTGCTCACCGGCTGGGTACTGCTGTTTGCCGGTTTCCGGCGGCCGGCCCCCGGATTTGTGGCCGCGATGAAAATACTGGCGCGTTTGCATCCCTGGAGTATGGCGGAAGTGATCGTTTCAGGGTTTCTGGTGGCGGCGGTGAAGCTCTCTTCTTTTCTCGATGTTTCGCCAGGCCCCGGCAGCTGGGCACTGGTGGCCTCTGTGATTTTACTGATCATTATTAACGGCTATGACCTGCAGCCTCTGTGGTCGCTGCTTCCTGCCCGCCGCCGCAAGGTACATACTCATCATGAATAATATCTCTTTTTCCCGTCAGCTGACGGTCTGCAGCTGCTCCGAATGCGGTCTGGCATTTCGGCTGCAGCCGGAAGATGGCGCTGTTGTGCGCTGTGTACGCTGTAACAGCCTGGTCACTCAGCCACATCATCGCCTGAGCCCCTCCCTGGCCTGCCTGATCACCGCCATGCTCTGCTATCTTCCGGCCAATCTTCTGCCGGTGATGAGTACTACCCTGTTTGGCCGGCGCAGTGAAAGCACTATCCTGCAGGGCGTCGCCGACTTCTGGCACAGCGGCTCCTGTGCGATTGCCGCCATTATCTTCATTGCCAGTGTCCTGATCCCCTGCCTGAAATTTTTGGTGATGATCCGGCTACTGCTGAATGTCCGGCAACTGAATGAACAGCAAAGGCTCAGACGTACCCGTCTTTACCGGGCGATAGAGTGGATTGGTTACTGGTCAATGCTGGATGTGGTGGTGGTTGCCGTCGTCTGCGGTCTGGTGCGTTTTAACGGACTGGCAGAGGCTGAACCCCGGGCCGGGATCCTGTTTTTCGGTCTGGTGGTGGTCCTGACGCTTTGTTCCGCGCTCTGCTTTAACCCGCGTACGCTGTGGAGAACAACTCAATGAAATACGTGCCTCCTGCCGTACCGCATGTTTTGCCGCAAAACCGATGGCATCGCCTGATCTGGCTGTTGCCGGTACTGGCGCTGGTCTGGGGACTGTTTACGCTTATCCGCGCGCAACTGGATACCGGTCCGGAAATTACAATTACGTTTCACAGTGCGGCCGGGTTGGCGGCCGGTCAGACCCCGGTAAAATATAAGGATGTCACCATCGGCGTGGTACAGAATATCACCCTGAGCAAAGATGATGCCTCGGTGCTGGTCAGCGTCCGTATCGATAAAAATGCCGAAAATATTCTCCGTACCGATAGCCGGTTCTGGGTGGTGCGGCCGCGCATTGATATGAATGGAGTCAGCGGGATAGATACCCTGATTTCCGGAGCCTATATCGAAGCCGATAAAGGCTACCACCCGCAGCCAGCGATCCGTTTTACCGGTCTTGAAACTCCCCCGGCGGTGATCCATGACACCCCGGGCAGCCAGATACTCATCGATGCTCAGGACCTGGGATCGCTGGATATCGGCTCGCCGGTGTACTTCCGCCGCATTCAGGTTGGCCGGATTGCCTCTTATCATCTGAAAGAAGATGGCAGTGGTATTACGCTGACCGCTTTCGTGGATGCACCTTATGATCATCTGCTGACCCCGGACACCCGATTCTGGAATGTCAGCGGACTCGACCTGTCGGTTGGCGCGAACGGCTTCCGGCTGAAAACAGAGACCGTCGCGGCGATTATGGCAGGAGGGATCGCCTTTGCAAATCCCCCGCCTGCCCCCGAAGGAGCGCAAACTGCGCCAGCAACTCACTATGTCCTGGCGGCGGATCAGGATGCGGCAATGGCCTCACCGGACGGCCCGGCGATCCGCTTCCGGTTACGTTTTAATCAGTCGTTACGCGGCCTGACGGTCGGTGCACCGGTAGAATTTTCCAGCGTACAAATTGGCCGTGTCAGTTCGCTGGAACTGGACTATAACCCGACAGGTTACCGCTTTCCGACCCTGGTGAATATTGATGTGTATCCGTCACGTCTGGGCCATGTCTTATCCCGGTTACCGGGCCGCACCTCAGACGATTTACAAAGCGATGCCGCGCTTTTTACCCGTGAACTGGTGGCGAACGGTTTACGTGCGCGGGCCGTCCCGGGTAATTTGCTGACCGGACAACTTTATATTTCGCTGGATTTTATCGCCGATGCCCCCCGGGTCCCTTTCAACCTGCAGGCGAGGCCGATAGAACTGCCGACGATCAATGGCGGACTGGATAAAATACAGGAGCAGATTGCCGGCATTGTGACCAGGGTTAATCAGATGCCGCTGGTCTCCATCGGCAGACATCTTGACGGGACGCTGGCAGGCCTGGACCGGACCTTAACACTGGTTAACTCACAGACATTACCGTCGGTGAATACACTGACGGGCCAGGCCCTGAAAACGACAAAAACTGTCGGGGATTTACTCGCCGATGACTCCCCGGTGATGGTCAGTTTGCTGCAAACACTACAGCAGGCCAATGGCACCTTGCGTGCTGTACGCCTGTTTACCGACCAGTTAAGCCGATCACCAGCGGCGCTACTGAAAGGGCGTCAGGAAGAGATTACCCCTGAAATTCCGTCCGCGACATCACATGGCAGAAAGGAGAATGATCCATGAGTTATATCCGGCATATTGCGGGGCTGATAATTTTTTGTCTGCTTTGCAGCTGCGCTTCACCGGCCATCCGATACCATACGCTTACCGGCCCGGGGGCGGCCGATCATCCGGCGGTACCGTCGTTACTGGCCCCGCTGGAAATTCTGCCGGTCGGGGTTCCGGTATCGCTGGACCGGTCGCAGATCATCGTCCGTGAAGGCACAGACCGCGTTTATATCCTGAACGACGATCAGTGGCTCAGCCCGTTAAGTGATGAAATCCGGGAGGCACTGGAAACCCGGTTACAGGCGCCGGTCTCCGTGAACCCGGCAAAGGCGGCGTTACCAGCCCAACGATTATGGCTGCAGGTGAGGCGGTTTGATGCAAGACCGGGACAGAATGTCTCTCTGGAAGCCGACTGGCAACTTCTGACCCGCGAAGGGGCTGATCGTGAACGTCTGAGCTGCCATCGCTCGTTAACCCTGCCTGTACAGGGCGGAATTGAACCTCTGTTCCTGGCATGGCAGCAACTGATATCGCAACTGGCCCGCCAGATAGCCGATACCGCGAATACCCCTGCTCCCGTGAGGCACTGCCCTGGCGGCAGCCCCGGTGGTGCTTTCACTGAAGCCACCAGAGGGTATCCCGCCTTACCGGAACGGTAGTACGCTTAATCGCGCTAAAGTACGGTTCCCGGTGCGACCGGCTTATCTGTACCACAGGATAGCGGGCGGCCTCCGGCCGATGCCGTGACTGACCTGGCGGTAACAGATGTGCGCGGATGAATTTATCTTTTACCCTGCCGTTTCGTGGCGGCAGGCCTGGCTACCCTCAATGCCCGGTGACGGGGAATACCTGAGCTAACGCGAACAGGTTCCGGCCAATGCCAGACAAAGGCTTACAGGTCGCCGTACAGCGCGGGTAGATGTATCTTTTACCCTGCCGTTCCGTCGCAGCAGGCCTGGCTACCCTCAATGCCCGGTGACGGGGAATACCCGCGCTAACGCGAACAGCTTCCGTCCGATGGCAGACAAAGGCTTATAGGTCGCCGTACAGCGCAGGTAAATGTATCTTTTACTGTTTGGGTCGTCGCGGTAATGGCTGGCGATCCTCACTGCCTGCGGGTAGCGCAATGAGGATCGCAGTAACCGGCATCAGTGTGCGGCTGCACCTTTCATAAACAGGCTGACGCCGTTCTTTACCATCTGCCGGATCTGCTCGTCAGTGCAGCGGGGCAATTCACGGCTGAACATCATGACTTCGGTTTCGGCCTTAATCAGCGATGTGAACTGAGAGGCCCGCAGCATCGGATTGGCCGGAGCCAGCTCACCGTTATTCATCGCCCCGGCAAACAGCTCACCCAGTTTTTCCATACTCTCTTTCGGCCCGGATTCGAAGAAAAGCCGGCCGATATCCGAACGCCCTGCTTCAGAAATAACACAACGGTAAATCTGCATTGCCTGGTTTTCGCTGGTCAGCACCGACAACATCTTTTCACCAAAGCGCGTCAGTTTCTCTTCCAGCGACAATGGCAGAGGCCCGCTGTCCCGCAACTCTGCGGCCGCTTCCGTCAGAAACAGTGTGCTGTAACGGCGGACGACGGTCTCAAACAGTTCTTCTTTGGACGAGAAGTAGTTATACAGTGTGGCCTTCGAACCACCGACCCGTTTCGCCACTTCGTTCATGGAGGTACGTTCGTAGCCCATTTCCTGGAACAGTGCCAGCCCGGCGTCGATAATGGCATCTCTGCGTTCTTCTGATAATGTTCTCATCTGGCTCCCTGCAATTAATAACCGAACGGATCAGTTTAGTATTGTACCTTGCCGGCCGGAGATATGCTTTTTTTTCTGTGAATAAACATGACAAAGGCTGAACTGCCGGTGAACCGGCACAGAGATGAGATCGCAGGCAGGAAACAGCAGCAGAGTGCTGCTGAACACGGCCAGGCCGGCCGTTTCGGGTCTGACTACTCAGCAGAAGCAGAGCCGGTCAGACCCGGTGATGACCTATTTAGCGGAATGAGGATCAGCCGTCAAACCGATCCAGCTCCATGACTTTGGTCCATGCGGCAATAAAGTCCCTGACAAATTTCTCACGTGCATCATCGCTGGCATAGACTTCCGCACTGGCGCGTAATACGGCATTCGAACCAAACACCAGATCCGCGCGGGTGGCCGTGTATTTCACCTGCCCGCTCAGACGGTCGCGCCCTGCAAAATGTTCGCCAGACGGGTCGGTGGCCTTCCATTCAGTCCGCATATCCAGCAGATTAACAAAGAAATCCGTGGTCAGCTGGCCGGTATGTTCCGTGAAAACGCCTTGTTGTCCGCCATCATAGCTGGCTCCCAGGACACGCATCCCCCCCACCAGCACGGTCAGTTCCGGCACGGTAAGTGTCAGTTGCTGCGCTTTATCGATCAGCAGGCTTTCCGTGGAGGGCCCTTTCCCGGCACCACGGTAATTACGGAAACCATCGGCTAACGGTTCAAGCAGAGCAAAAGATTCAATATCCGTCTGATCCTGATGCGCATCGACACGGCCGGGGGTGAAAGGCACCTCTGCCTTGATACCGGCCGCTTCGGCGGCTTTTTCTATCCCCACGCCGCCGGCAAGCACAATCGTATCTGCCAGGGAGACGCCACCACAGGATTGCCGTAGGGCTTCCAGGACCGGCAATACCCGGGTGGCTGTGACATTGACCTCCCAGGAACGCTGTGGTTGCAGCGCCAGACGTGCCCCGTTTGCCCCGCCACGTTTATCGCCCCCCCGGAAAGTCGATGCCGATGCCCAGGCTACTGAGACCAGTTCGCCGTTGCTCAGTCCACAGGTGGCAATGGCCTGTTTCAGTACGGCAATCTCTGCGGCTGAAGGGTGGAAAACCGGTGCCGGCAACGGATCCTGCCAGATGAGATCGTCTTTTGCGACTTCCGGCCCCAGATAGCGGGCTTTGGGTCCCATATCACGGTGAGTCAGTTTGTACCAGGCCCGGGCGAAAGCTTCATTAAATGCCTGTGGATCACGATAGAAACGCCGGGATATTTTCTCAAACTCAGGGTCATAGCGTAATGTCAGATCGGTCACCAGCATCGTCGGTTTCCGGCTCACCGAAGCGTCGAACGGGTCAGGGATAATCTCACCGGCGTCGACGGCTTCATACTGGATGGCTCCTGCCGGGCTGTGGGTACGAACCCATTCATAGCCGAACAGGTTAGTGAAAAAGTAGTGGCTCCAGCGGGTGGGCGTTTGTGACCAGATAACCTCCAGTCCGGACGTGATAGCGTCAGCCCCTGCCCCGTTGCCGTAGCTGCTCGCCCACCCCAGACCCTGAGCTTCCAGCGGGGCTGCCTCAGGATCTGCACCGACATGGCTGGCTGAGGCGGCTCCGTGTGTTTTGCCCAGAGTGTGGCCCCCGGCAATAAGTGCGACGGTTTCTTCATCGTCCATCCCCATATTGCCGAATGCGGCGCGGATAGCCGGTGCGGCAGAAGCGGGGTCGCCGCTGTGTTCAGGGCCTTCCGGGTTCACGTAAATCAGCCCCATCTCGGTCGCCCCCAGCGGCGATCCCGCCAGTGCCTCCGGATGACGATGTGCAAGCCAGGTGTCTTCGCTCCCCCAGTTCACATCCAGGTCCGGCTCCCACACATCTTCACGGCCGCCGCCAAATCCGAAGGTACGGAAACCGGCGTTTTCCAGCGCCACATTCCCGGCCAGAATATAGAGATCTGCCCAGGATATTTTCTGCCCGTACTTCTGCTTCACCGGCCACAACAAACGGCGGGCTTTATCCAGGCTGACATTATCCGGCCAGGCATTCAGCGGGGCAAAGCGCTGCTGCCCCCGCCCGGAACCGCCCCGGCCATCCGCAGAGCGATAAGTGCCGGCACTGTGCCAGGCCATACGGATAAATAACCCGATATAGCTTCCCCAGTCTGCCGGCCACCAGGCTTGCGATTCTGTCAGTAACTTATGCAGATCTGCTTTCAGTGCATAATAGTCGAGGCTGGCAAAGGCCTGCCGGTAATCGAAATCTTCATCCAACGGATTTGAACGACGTGAATGCTGGTTTAACAGGTCAACCCGTAACTGGTCAGGCCACCAGTCCCGCGGACGGGTACCGCCGCCTGTAACCTGAGGTGTGACAGCGGCATGAAAAGGACATTTACCTGCACTCTCTGCAGGAGGGTTAGTATCGCTCATGGTCATACTCCGGTCTTAATGGTTGACGCCACTTTATACGGCGGGGCACCTGACACCAACCTGTCTGGACCGATGTATTTGATAGCTATTTCCTTTGGTTTTTGACGAAGTTAGCGCAAATTCACTTCACGGCAAGGTCAGCAGACAACCTAAAAAAGAGATAACCCCTGCGTGGCGGAGGGACGGGTGTTACCGCAGGCTGACTATCGAAAATTCAGTGTATGCAGGAATAACGCACCCCGAATGGCATGCTAACGACAGCGAACCACTGTCTCTCTGAGCAGGCGCTAAGCGCATTCCCTGGCAACAAACACTGACGGCATAAAGAAAGAATATGGCCGGTTAAGCCATGTTTTCCGTCACGATACCCGCGATGGCGCGGCCAGGCAATCACGCGGCAGCAAACCACTGGCGGCAAAAAAGAAAAAATGCCCGGTTAAGCCACCCGCGTTATCCGTGCCGGATACGACGGGACTATGGCTCTGTCAGGCCATCGTTCAGCAGGCGAATATGTTGCTCCAGCGCATGAACCAGCCAGGAAATATGACTGGTCTGCGGTGATTTCACCGCACTCAGTAGCGTCAGATGGCCGCTGCTGGCTTTCCGTGCCAGTCGTCGCAGGCAAACCTCAGCCTCTGCATGCGTCAGTTCTGCCAGGTAGCGTTTACCAAAGGTCTGAAAGTCAATCTGCTGATGATGATAGGCCTTGCGCAGTTCTGCGGAGGGGGTAATCTCAGGGCACCACTCATCCATTTGCAGCGAAGATTTACTGATCCCACGGGGCCATAGGCGATCAGCCAGCACCCGCCAGCCATCCTGTCCGGTTGCCGGGTCGTACACCCGTTTAAACGTCATCATTTGTCTGACCTCACTTACGCGGAAAACTGAGTCCGCCTTTACTTTCAGCTTCACCCGGCTTGTCAGTATCCCCCCTTCAGCATAAATTTTCGCTCAGAATTCCGCCAACCACTGCCACTAAGGGGTCAAAAAGCCATTACGGTTAAATATCTCTCTAAAGATATACTCAATTATTATTTCCCTGCCGCCGATTACTGCCTAAAATAGTCAAAGCGGTCAGCCTTGCGGGCTGGCCTGTTTTTTTTCTCTTTTTCTTTGGAAGGTGTACTGTGCCAGCATGGTTATCTCTTGCCGCTGAATCATTCTGGCCGATGTTGCACGCCGGATTGACTTTCACAATCCCTTTGACGTTATTGTCATTTGTTCTGGGACTTTCTCTGGGCTTTATTGTCGCGCTGATCCGTCTGTACGGACCTAAACCGTTAAAGATCTTCGCCCGTTTCTACGTCTGGCTGTTACGGGGTACTCCCCTGCTGGTCCAGTTATTCCTGATTTTCTATGCGCTGCCGAGTGCAGGGATCACTATTTCTGCCTTCCCTGCGGCGGTGATTGGCTTTACCTTAAACATCGGCGCCTACTCGTCTGAAATTATTCGTGCCACCATTAAATCGGTACCGGTCAGCCAGTGGGAAGCCGCACATTCCATCGGAATGAGCTGGCGACAGGCACTCAGCCGCATCATTCTGCCACAGGCGGCGAGAATTGCGGTTCCGCCGTTATCAAACACCTTTATCTCCTTAGTGAAAGATACCTCACTGGCGTCGGTGATCACGGTACCGGAAATGTTCCTGGCCGCACAACGTATAGCCGCCGTGACGTATCAGCCGCTGATCCTCTATACCGAAGCGGCACTGATTTATCTGTTCTTCAGCACAATTCTTTCTGCGTTGCAGAACAAACTGGAGATTCATTTCTCCCGCGAAGAGAAAGCGGAGTCGTAAGCCGATGATTTCATTAAACGGGATTAACAAATATTTTCAGGACAACCATGTGCTGAAGGATATCTCGCTGCAACTGCCTAAAGGCTCAGTCACCGCGCTGATCGGCCCTTCCGGCAGCGGGAAAAGTACTTTATTGCGTTGCCTGAATCTTCTGGAAACACCGCAGTCCGGGAGTATCACGCTCGATCAGGAAACCCTGACTTTTAACGGAAAAGCGCTGCGTACCCGGGACATCCAGCGCATCAGCCGCCAGACCGGCATGGTATTTCAGAACTTCTCTCTGTTTCCGCATAAAACGGTACTGGAAAACATCACCGAAGGTCTGCTGGTCGTGCACAAATGGAGTAAAGGCGACGCTATCGCCCGCGCCGAAACCTTGCTGGAAAAAGTAGGCCTGCTGCATAAACGTGATGTGATGCCGGCGACACTCTCCGGCGGGCAACAGCAACGGGTGGCCATTGCCAGAGCCCTGGCCCCTTCCCCGAAAGTGCTGCTTTGTGATGAACCGACATCCGCACTGGACCCGGAGCTGTCCGCAGAAGTGGTGGCCGTGCTGAAACAGCTGGCAGAAGAAGGGACTACCATGCTGATGGCAACCCATGATCTGCGGCTGGCCGCCTCGGTGGCGAGCCACACTATTTTTCTGGAAGCCGGTGAAATCATTGAAACCGGAGATTCCGCACAGCTGTTCAGGCACCCGCAGAAAGCCAGGACTGCCCAATACATTGCCACACTGACCGGCGGCCTCTCTGCCGTTGGCCGGGACTGATATTACTTAGGAGCAATTAATGAAAAAAACAACACTATTACTCTCAGCCCTGTTATCTCTGGGTGTTGCTCACTCAGCGCTGGCAGATGATTCTCTGGCAAAAGTCCGCTCAGCCGGTGAGCTGACCATCGGTACCGAAGGGACCTACGCGCCTTTCACTTTCCATACGATCTCCGGTGACCTGACCGGATTTGACGTGGAGATCGGCCGTGCCATCGCACAAAAACTGCATGTTAAACCGGTCTTTGTAGAAAGCAAATGGGACGGCCTGATCGCCGGTCTGGATGCAAAACGTTATGACGTGGTCATTAATGAAGTGGGGATCACCCCGGCCCGTGAGAAAAAATATGATTTCTCACAGCCTTATATCGCCTCCAAGGCCGTGGTGATTGTGAAAAACAGCAACGACAGCATTCACAGTTTCGCCGATCTGAAAGGGAAAAATGCTGCCCAGTCGCTGACCAGTAACTATGCCCAGCTGGCCCGTAATGCAGGGGCTAACCTGGTCAGTACCGATGGGTTTAACCAGTCTATCGATCTGGTGGTTCAGGGCCGTGCAGATGCCACTCTGAATGATAAGCTGTCATTCCTGGACTTCAAAAAACACCGTCCTGATGCGCCGGTTAAGATCGTTGCTTCAGAAGACAATGCCAGTGCATCCGGTGTTCTGATGAGAAAAGGCGAATCGTCTCTGCAGGGTGCCATCAACGATGCTCTGACCGATATGAAAAAAGACGGGACTTACCAGAAGATCTCTGAAAAATACTTCGGCGAAGACGTTTCTCACTAATCGCCAATCGCTTCGTCAGTGACCCCCGGCCCGGCCGGGGGTATTTTTTTATACAGAGCCAGACGACTTATGGCCGGTTTACGTCTTACCGTTAACGCCGGTTATGATCACGTCGTATATCTTAGGTACGGGTTGCCAGAGAGGTTCAGCTTCCCTCGGCCCGCAAGCTTGTCGGCAGAGGCCTGGTAGCTCTGTTTATTGAATATAAATACGTATCATTAATTGATATGCTCGTAATAAAACTTTATATACATCCAGAGGGTTGTGATGGGGACTCGATACAAAAAACTGTCCGGAAAGTTTTCACTGCTTTTTTTATGTCGTAGTACTAACATCTGGTTATTTGGGCTCCCCTCATCCCTTGGATAAGATTGACGTCTGCATGGCTTTATCTGGACTCATATCTTCATTTTTATTCCCATTCTCCTTCAGCTTTGCCGAAAGATTCAGCTCATCTCCTGCCAATTCTATATACATTGGAAAAGAGGGCTCGCCGTCCCTGCTCTGGTTCTGGCTATCCCCATTGCTATTATTGAACTCATTTTGCAGAAATTGAAAAAAGGGTAGAATTCGCAGAGTGTTCGGGTACGGAAACCGTGTCGTACAGTATTCGTGATAAAAAATGCTGAAAGCCCGGACAAAACCTTTAGTTCAGCCCGCAAACGACTTTACGCAGGTGACTGGCAGCCACAGCAGGGATAAAAATAACCTTTACTCCCCCGACAGAAAGAACTGACTCTGCGCTCAGCCGGGTAAAGATCTGCTGAACCGTCGGTACCGGTTATCTGTACACTCTGTCCGGTCTGCAAACCTATGCGGCTCGTTGGGTCAGCCACGTCAGTCATCAGGCCTCTTATAAAAAAGAAGACCCGGCCGGCTGGCCGGATCTGAGAACCGTTCAGTTAAGGCGGTTGCCAAATCATTTCGGACCGGCGTTTGCCATCACATAGGCCGGTACACTGGCACTGGCAGTGACAGAGTAAGAATAACTGACCGGAGAGCTGAACGTGGTGCCGGTGGCCGACGTACCAGTGGTTCCGCTGTAGGTATTATTCTTCTCGTAAAACGCATCGGTATAGCTGCTGCCGTCGTTAGTCAGCGTATTAGTATTATTCGTCTTCAGGAAGTAGTTTGATTCGGAATATACCACGCTGCCGTTCACCAGCTGCAGTGCTTCATATTGTTGTTTCGGATATTTATTGCCGTCTGTTGCGGTATTGTAATCCGTGCCTGAGTAAGTTTCGCTATTATCAAAATAGTTACTGTACGCATGGATCCAGCCACGGAATAACGGACGTCCCCGCACGTTCGGACCAATCCAGTTATGGTGTAAGGTCACGTGCAATTTCCCTGTCCCCTGCCAGGAGTCAGAGGTATTAGCCCCCACGACCATCGCCAGACGCTCACCGGCGAGATCCGTATTATATCCCACCCAGTTCCAGACCGGATCCGGACTCATATTGACCCAGCTGTCACTGAAGTAGAGATGGTTATACGACAAGGTCACATTATCTGAACTCAGTGCCACACTCATCAGATCATCACTGGTGTCATAAATGGCGCAGTGGGTGATCAGGGCATTGGTGACCCGGCGTAAAGAGATGCCTTCGTAATTGATCCCGACTTTTTTAGTGCTGTCAGAAGAGCCGTAAACCTGCTGAGGCATTGCCTGTAAATCTGATATTTTCCCGAAGAACGTCAGGTTAGATACCTTAATGTTCTGGATATTTGTGCCGCTGGCCAGCAGTTCACCGTCAAACTTTAGCTGGATATTCTCCAGTACCGCTTTGCCCCCCGCGGCCCCCTCAATGGTCGTGTTGTTATTGCTGGCTGACGAGAAAGTCAGGGTGGTTAATCCTGCACCTCCGTAGAGGGTGCCGCTAACGATAATATGATGCTGACCACTTCTTACCGCGCTTTCCAGCTGACTGAGGTTAGTCACGGTGACTGCTGTATAGCTATCGCCGCCGGTTGTGTTTGAGAATCCGCCGGTATCTGCCGCCGAACACGCAAATCCACTAAGACTTAATGCTGCCAGTAGTGAAGCCTGTACCATCCGTAATTTTGTTTTCATAATAACCTTCTTAGTGATTGTTATAAGTTAAGTTGTGTCTTATCGACAAACGTAATATTGCACTTATAGCGCATCACTGCCCGCGATTGAGGTTGTCGGCTGAAGGATACAACAATTGGTATTCCAGCCACTGTTTCAGAGGCAAAAATAACGGATTTTCCGGGGAAGATAGCGTAGTCCCGAACGTTTCAGACGCCGGTCTGTCAGGCCGATCGGGCCGAAGATTCTTTGCATCATTAAGGTTCTGTCGGGATAGCTAAAAAAAGGAAAGACTCAAAGACCGAAGTACATCAGTACATCAGTACATCAGTACATCAGTACATCAGTACATCAGTACATCAGTACATCAGTACATCAGTACATCAGTACATCAGTACATCAGTACATCAGTACATCAGTACATCAGTACATCAGTACATCAGCACATCAGCACATGTAGCGGAACTCTGAGGCCCGGCTATATAGCGGAAGCAGAAAGCGGAGTGACTTAGCGTCAGCTGTAAATCACTTGCCGGTTCAGGCCGGAGCACAGTCCATTGCACAGCGCCATCTTCTGTTACCGGCCGGGCAGAACTCTCCCTCCGGGGCCGGCGCAGACCTCTGCCGGTAAAGAGACGGCCGGATAGCCGGTTTCTTCGGTGAATTTGCCGGCAGTGATCAGACGAGGGCCGGGAGAGACGTCTCCCCGGCCCCCGGCCGGCGCCTGTAACGCCCGATAAGACAGCCCGTCGTCAGCGATTGGCGGCAGGGACTACTGCCATTTCATTTCACCGGTATTCACTTTGGCACTGAGTTCCAGTGAACTCACATCCCCCAGATTCGGCCAGGCTTTCTCCATCACCCGGGTCAGGGTCGCTGCGTCATGATGCAGCTGTAACGCACGTTCGAAGTCTTCCAGGTATCTCAGTGTAAAACTCACTGCCTGATCACCTGGCAGTGCCTCGCCCAGATAATGGCCCGGGATCACCCGTCGCGGGTGTAATGCCAGCATCTGTTTCAGGGTATCCCGCCACTCTTTCCGGCTTTCCGGGGTCTGGGTGTCTGCGGTCCAGACATGGATCCCTGCATCCACGGCGGTTCCTCCGAGCAGGGTTTTTTCTTCCGGGAACCAGACGTAAGCTTGCTGTGAACCTGCCTCACGAATCTCTACCGGCTGACCTTCAAATGTAAAACGGGTCTGCGGGATCACCTGCGGAGTAAATAACTGCCCCGGAGCTCCGTCCTGCATTTTAGGCCCCCAGTAGGCCAGTTTCGCTTTTTGTGTCGCCTCAATATGGCTGACGACCCGGGGGGTCGCGACAATACTGACCCCGGGAAAGGCTTTCACCAGTGGCTCCAGCCCAAAATAGTAATCCGGATCACCGGCGGTGATCACTATTTGCGTCAGTTTCTTACCGCTGCTATGGATCAGCTTCACCAGCTGCTCTCCGTCTTTGACACTGAATTGTGCATCAAACAGAATCGCGTCTTTTTTTCCGGTCACCAGTGTGGAAGAGACCGGAAAAATACCGTTTGCGCCGGGGTTATATACGGTGAAGTCTAAAGGTGCAGCGGTAGCCGTGGTGACCCCTGCCAGTCCGATCACCAGGGTCAGTGCTGATGCTTTCATAGTTGTGCTCTCATCAAAGTGGGTTTCAGGGCGGATTTGATCGCGCCCTCCGGCGAAATATTCTTAGGTTTGTCGGTTTTCATTCTAACCGTTTCATAAACTGTTAAAATTACCGTAACAAGAGATGCTATGTTTCATAATCCGGACAGATGAGGTACCAGTGGACAGAATTATCGCCGCACGGGTGTATATCGCCATCTGCGAGTACGGCAGCCTCAGCGCGGCCTCCCGGGGATTACAGATGTCCCGACCGATGGTCAGTCGATATCTGGAAGCCATGGAACAGTGGGCCGGTACCCGCTTAATTCACCGTACGACCCGCCACCTGACGCTGACCCCGGCAGGCGAGAGTATCCTGCAGAAGACACGCCAGCTCAGCCGTCTGTCGGACGATATCGGTGAGCTTTCACGACGGGCGATCCCCTCCGGAATATTGCGGGTGGCCTGTGCACACTACACGGCAGCCGATATTATCAGCCCGATGCTGCCACGGTTTCTGCTGCGTTACCCTGAACTGCGCATCGAGCTGGATATCAATAATCGCAGGGTCAGTATGGTAGGGGAACGGATTGATGTGGCTATCCGTATTACGGATAACCCTGAACCTGGCGCAATTGCCAGGCGGATCGGCGAATGTGCGTCGGTGCTCTGCGCTTCACCGGAATATCTGGCCATCCACGGCAGGCCGGCAGACCTGGCCGGACTGGCAGAACATAATTGCCTGTGCTACAGCAATTTTGCCGATCAGCGCTGGTCTTTCACCACGGCTGAAGGAGAAACCCTGTCTCAGGCAGTAAACGGTAATCTGAGCGCCGGGATATCTTCGGTACTGCTGGATGCCGCACTGGCAGGCTGCGGCATAACGCTGATCCCGCTGACCGAGGCCAGCAACTGGCTGGAGAACGGACGGCTCGAACGGGTTCTGCCCCAACTGACCCCCGCCTCGATGGGTATCTATGGCATGTACCTGTCGAGAAAGCTACTGCCTGCCGCACTGCATCTGTTCCTTGATGAGGTCCAGCAGAGTTTACAAATGTCCGCCAGGACTTCCGGCGGACAATGAAACAGCGGCAGCCGGGGGCTGCCGCTGTACGCTATCGGAAACGGCACCGGACTGCCTCAGAGTGCGCCGGTCGTTGTCTGGCGGTCCGGACGATAGGCCCGGTAGTAAATCAGGGCTACAAAAATCGCCCCACCCGCCGCATTACCGGCAAATACCGCCACAAAATTAGTGAAATAATCGCCCCAGTTCCCCTGCCCTGCAAAAATGGCCGCCGGGATAATAAACATATTCGCTACCACGTGCTGAAAACCAATAGCGACAAACGCCATTACCGGAAACCAGATACCCAGGATTTTTCCTGCAGCGTCTTTACCTGCCATTCCCAGCCAGACCGCCAGACACACCAGCCAGTTACAGCCAATCCCGGAGACAAATGCCTGCAGGAAGGTGGCCTGTGTTTTCGCAGTGGCTATCGCCAGGGTACTTTTCAGAAACACCCCTTCAGTCATTCCCAGCAGATGCCCGAAAAACCAGGCGACCGCCACGCTGCCGATAAAGTTGGCAATCGTCACCCAGAACCAGTTACGTACCAAAGCAGCCCAACTAATTTTTTTAGATAATGCCGCGATAGTCATCACCATCATATTCCCGGTCAGTAATTCTGCACCGGCAAGCACGGTCAGAATTAATCCAAGCGGGAAAACCATCGCCCCAAGCAGCCCTCCGAACGAGCCCCAGTCAGCGGGTAATCTGGCCGTCACATGCAGGTCCAGCAGGAACCCGATGGCGATAAAGGCACCGCCCAGAAAACCCAGTATCAACAGATTCTGTATCGAATGATGGCTTTTTTTCACGCCGGCCTGAACGGCCTGTACTGCAATTTCATTAGGTGTGCTGAATGACATGATGACCCGGTAATGTAAACACCGCAAAACGGCTTAAGTGAATAGGTGGTCATAACCCTGACCCTGATTGTCATAATGGTGCTGACATCAGTGATAGTAGTTCGATTAGCGACACTTTCCAACGTAAAGGTTACAAGGTTTTAACTATCACCCGAGGGAATAATTAGTCCTGAATTTAAGTCTCCATAACAGCAGAGTGTTAATAGTGCTGATAAGTAAACCGGTTAGCATAAAAAACAGCCACCGGTATGACCGCACATGCAGATAACTGCCACCGACCGGGAGTGTTATTCTTAAGAAGAATGACAAGTTAACCAGGGCCCTTCATTCAGCCTAAGGAGCAGAAAATAGTATGAGTACGTCCTCTTATGTCCCGCCTGAAGTCTGGAAAAACGATCAACCGCTGGGGGGTAAATTCGGGGGGATTAATCGCCCTGAATCCGGTGCCCGTCATCAACAGGAATTGCCTGCAGGTCCGCATCCCTTCCAGCTTTACTCACTGGGGACACCGAATGGGGTAAAAGTCAGTGTGATGCTGGAAGAGTTACTGCAACTCGGTATTGAAGGTGCCCGTTATGATGCCCACCTGGTAAATATCATGCAGGGTGAACAGTTCGGATCCGGTTTTGTAGAAGTTAACCCTAACTCGAAGATCCCGGCGCTGGTCGATCAGAGTGGCCCGGAGCCCGTCAATCTTTTCGAATCCGGAGCCATGCTGCTTTATCTGGCCGAAAAATTTAACCGCTTTATCCCGTCCGACCCTGTCGGACGTGCATCCTGCCTGTGCTGGTTATTCTGGCAAATGGGCAGTGCCCCGATCCTGGGCGGTGGCTTCGGACATTTTTTCGCCTACGCACCGGAAAAAATGGAATACCCAATCAACCGCTTTACGATGGAAGCCAAGCGTCAGCTGGATGTGCTGGATAAGCAGCTGGCGAAACACACCTATATCGCCGGTGAGGAATATACGATTGCCGATATGGCCATCTGGCCATGGTATGGCGTGCTGGTTCTGGGAGGTATTTATGAAGGCTCAGCCCGGTTCCTGGATACCGCGTCTTATAAGCATCTGAACCGCTGGGCAGAATCAGTCGCTCAACGTGAAGCGGTTAAAAAAGGAAGAACCGTACTGAAGATGTGATCACTTTCGGTACAGGCCGGACTGTCCCCGGCCGGTGGTCAGCCTCCCCGCGCCCGGGAGGCTGCTGCTTTCCCTATACCGGCCACTCACACCCGTCATGCCAGTTGCTGTTCATCATCGTCGGTGCCTCTCCCCCGCGGGGACGACATCAGGAGTTTACCGGGTACTGCAGCAAGCTAAAGGTATGACGGTTTTTCAGGAAGCCCGCGATAACCTCTGACGGCACCGCCACGCTAAACAGGAACCCCTGTCCCAGCTGGTAACCCTCGCGGATCAAGGCATCCCGTTGTCCCGCATCTTCAATACCTTCCGCGACCACATCCAGTTCCAGCTCCGTCGCCAGCAACCAGAGTGCTTTAATCACCGCCAGTCCCTCTTTACCTTTACTCAGGCTGGCGACAAAACTCCGGTCAACCTTAATCACATCCACAGGGTAGTCGCGGATATTTGCCAGGGCCGAATAACCGGTACCAAAGTCATCGAGCGAGATCCGTACGCCCTGCGCTTTCAGCAGGTTCAGTGCACGGAACACATACCCGGCCCCGCGACCGTCAAACATATGTTCGGTGATCTCAATCTCCAGCAGTGCCGGCGGGATACGGTAATGTTCCAGCTGCTGCAGTACCTTTTCGGCGTAGTTATCACGCATAAACTCCACCGGAGAAGCGTTGACCGACACCGGCACCACTTCCAGGGCGTTATCTATCCAGCACCGGATATCAGCAAACACTTTGTCACGGATAATATAGCCAATACGTTCCACCAGCGCGTAGTTTTCAAACGCTGACCAGATATCCCCCGGGAAGCACAGCTCACCCTGGCTGTTAAAAAAGCGCATCAGCGCTTCCAGCCCGATGATCTTCCCGTCCTCTAACCGGACCTTCGGCTGATAAAACGGTAAAATGGCTTCATCGGAGATCAACTGCTTTGCCAGTTCCATTTGTCCCCGCGTGGCATCGACGGCATCTGACATCACCGGGTCATAACAGAGGACCCCGCCGCGACCGTTCTTCTTCAGCTCGTTCAGGGCGATATCTGCGGCTTTGATCATCGCGGTGCTGTCTGCGGCCTGTTGCGGGAAAATAACACCGCCCATACTGAGGCTGATATAGATAGTCTGCCCCTGATACGTCAGCGGCATCGCCGTATCCGCGATCAGTTTATACCCCGCCCCGAGCAACGCCTGAGTATCTTCAATGCCCGGTAACACGGCGGCAAATTCATCACCGCCGATACGGGCAATAAAGGCATCGCCACTGAGTGATTTTTTCAGCCGGTTAGCCACCACTTTCAGCAGATAATCGCCTGCCGGGTGTCCCAGGGTATCATTCACCAGTTTAAAATAGTCCAGGTCTATCAGTAACAGCGCCAGAGACCGGTTCTGATACCCGGCCTGACGCAGGTACTTTTTCAGTGTGGTGTTAAACATGCGCCGGTTGGGCAGTCCGGTCAGTTCGTCATGCTCACTGATATATTTAAAACGTTGCTCTGCCTGATGTAAACGGGTGATATCCCGTGAGACACAGAGAATACTGGTCACCCCACCCTCAGCGTCCTGCAACGGGGTCAGAATATTATCCCAGTAAAAGGGCTTGTTTTTTTCCAGCTGACTTTTCCCCGAAAAACGAACATTCCTGCCGGTATTAGCCAGTTTCAGGGCCTGACGGCCACGTTTGCGTATTTCGGGAGGCAGCAGATTTAACCAGTCCATGCCGAAGCCGGAATCCGGCGGGACCCCGAGTGCATTGCACCCGGACAGATTCATATCGATTAACTCACCCTGCAGATTGATCAGTTTGATGCAGTCAATACTCGCATCCAGCATGCTTTTATACATCCGCAGATGCTGCGTGATATTCTCGCGGGACTCCTGCAGTTCATCAATATCAATGAATTTGATCAGCCAGAGGTTGCGTGCGCGGATAAAATAGCCATAGGCAATAAACCAGCAATAATGCCCTGCCGCGACGACCAGCCTGACCCGCTGGTGGAAGACCTGATAATGCGCTGAGGATTGCCCCCAGGCTTCATGAACCCGGGCCTGGTCCTCCGGGTGCAGCCAATGCACCCAGAGTGATTCAGGTGTCGACGGGGTCACCGACATGGTTTGATGCCAATGCTGATTGGCCGCGACTTCCTGCCCGCAGCCAGAGATACACCAGGCAGGTAAAGGCAGGCTGTCGAAAAATACTTCTTTAAAGATCTGAAATGCCTCCGCCGATGCAGAGGATGTGGGATCAGTTATCACTGATTCTTCTTTTAGTGGTTGTTTTTTATTATTCATTTAGCCTGACCAACATTATGACCCAAAATAAGATTAACCAATCATTACCACTTTCCCTGAATAAGATATCACTACTCTTAATGATTTAGCCGACGTTTGTACCCAACTTCACACAATGACTTCTCTTCCCGTTCCTTGCGGATCATTTTCCCTGACGGGCAGATTTTCCCTGAAGACGGCGGTAGTTATTCAGCCAGCGACCGCTGACCAGTCGCCACCAGAAACAGCTTCCTCTCACCGCCCAGTCCATAAACATGCCCAGCCAGACGCCGGTCACGCCCATGCCCAGATAAATTCCCAGCAGATAACCCAGTACGACCCTGGCCCCCCACATACTGAACATCGAGACGAACATCGCAAAGCGGGCATCCCGCGCGCCTTTAAAACTGGCGGGTAACACCCAGGAGGTGGCCCATATCGGCATAAATGCCGCATTCAGCCAAATCAGGTGTTCCGTGACTCTGATAACCTCCGGATCCCGGGTATAAAACCGCGCCAGAACCCCTGCCAGTGGCACAGAAAGCAGCGCCAGACTGCATAGCCCGAGGGTAGCGAGCCAGAAAACATGACGTACCTCTACCGTTGCCTGATAGACCTGATTTCGCCCCAGCCGGGTTCCGGTAATGATAGTGGACGCCGAACCGAGAGCATTACCCGGCAGGTTGATTAATGAGGCAATCGAGAATGCGATAAAATTCCCGGCAATTTCACTGGTGCCCATCCCGGCCACATACACCTGAGTAAGGAGTTTACCACCGTTAAACAATACCGACTCAATACTTGCCGGAATACCGATACTCAGTACCTCACTGAGGATCGCCGGATTCCATCGCCGGAAATAACTTTTCAGTGGCAGCGTGAGCGCCCCGTTCAGACGTCCCCTCAGGACCACGATCACTACCAGCGCACCGAGGTAGCGGGAAATCGTCAGCCCCCAGCCTGCACCAGAGAAACCAATGCCATGCCACGAGAAGCACCCATAAATGAGCACACTGGTGATAACAATATTCAGTATATTCATCCCGGCGTTAATCAACATCGGAATTTTGGTATTTCCTGCGCCGCGCAGTGCGCCACTGCCGATGAGGGCAATGGCCGCCGCCGGATAACTGCAGGCTGAAATCTGCAGGTAATTGAGTGCAAAAGCTTTTACCTGTGGTTCTGCGCTGCCGGCTATCATATCGATGATCACGTGTCCGCGAAATTCGATGACCACCACCAGCAACAGGGAAAGAAGCGTCATCAGTCCCAGCGACTGACGGGCTGCGGCTTTGGCTCGCTCACTGTCCCTTTTCGCCAGACTGAAGGCGACCACCACGGTGGTCCCCAGGTCTACCGCCGCGAAAAATGAGACGATCACCATATTAAAACTATCCGCCAGCCCTACCCCGGCCATGGCCGCTTTTCCCAGCCAGCTGACCAGAAAAGTGCTGAGAACCCCCATTAACATGACACAGAGGTTTTCTATCAGGATGGGCAATGCCAGCGGAGCTATCTCCCTTTTCAGCAAGGTCGTATAACGTCTGCGCCTGGGGTACCAGGGGGTTCTTTTTATTGCATCAGTTAACACTAAGCCAGGATTTCGCACAGCGATACCAAATCATCTGAACAGGAAAGAGAGGAATAATCAGTGGTTCCCGGCGCAGGGAAACCTGTGGGCCACTATTCATACCGTAAAGGATACCGCCCGGGATCAAAGCGCGGTGATATAATTTTATACCCGGTGGGCTAAAAAGACTACCGATGGATTGTACAAACTCTGTCCCTGAGCGGAAGATAGCACCTCATAAGCCCTCCGTCAGCGCGGCCAGAGCAGGCCACGGCAAGACCGGAAACTTACCGTAAAATGCGCGATCCTGTCGGGTAATGCTGAAAACACGATGCCGTCAATACAAAAAAGGAGCCGAAGCTCCTTTTTTAATCTTTCGCTAAAACCAGTATCAGGCGCTGAGCCAGCCCAGCTTGATAACAAATAAGACAGAAAGAATAATCAGTGCCGGGTTAACTTCGCGGACTTTACCGGTCAGTAACTTAACCACCGTCCAGGTAATAAACCCGAAGGCGATACCATTTGCGATAGAATAAGTTAACGGCATCGCCAGCGCGGTCACCGTTACCGGTGCTGCCGTAGTGATATCTTTCCAGTCAATCTCAGCCAGTCCGGAGGTCATCAGTACCGCAACAAACAGCAATGCCGGTGCGGTTGCATACTCAGGGACACTGCCAGCCAGCGGCGAGAAAAAGAGTGACAGCAGGAACAGGATAGCGACCACGACAGAGGTCAGACCGGTACGGCCGCCGGCACTGACGCCCGCCGTGGATTCGACAAAACTGGTCGTGGTTGACGTCCCCAGCAGCGAACCGAACAGCGCCGCGGTGCTGTCTGCAACCAGGGCCTTGCCCATCGCAGGGATATTCCCTTTATCATCGGTCAGCCCGGCACGGCGGCTGACACCGATCAATGTCCCGGAATTATCGAAAACATCGACAAACAGGAAGGCAAAAATCACACTGACCAGACCGATATTGAAGGCCCCGGCGATATCCAGTTTCAGGAAAGTCGGTGCGATAGACGGTGGTGCAGAGAAGATCCCGGCAAACGGTGTCAGACCCGACAGCATCGAAATGGCGGTGATGACCAGAATACCGATCAGTACAGCCCCCGTAATACGGCGGGCTTCCAGGATCACGATCAGGAAAAAGCCCAGGATAGCCAGTAACGGACCGGCTTTAGTGAGGTCCCCTAAGCCCACCAGCGTTGCCTGGTTACCCACAACAATCCCCGCACCTTCCAGTGCAATCAGCGCCAGGAAAAGACCAATACCGGCGGCGATTGCAGAGCGCAGCGGTAACGGAATGCTGTTGATAATCCATTCACGGATCTTAAACAGAGATAATGCGAAGAAGATTAATGCAGAAATAAAGACCGCCCCGAGAGCGACCTGCCAGTGATACCCCATATGCAGCACGACGGTATAGGTAAAGAAGGCGTTTAAGCCCATACCAGGTGCCAGAGCGATAGGCATGTTCGCAATCATCCCCATCAGTACAGAGCCAATGGCCGCTGCCAGACAGGTAGCCACGAAGACCGCACCTTTATCCATACCTGTGGCGCCGAGAATACTCGGGTTAACAAACAGGATATAGGCCATTGCCAGGAACGTAGTTAATCCTGCAATGATTTCTGTACGAACAGTAGTCTTATTTGCTTTCAACTTAAAGAGTCTTTCAAGCATGAGTCGGTCCTTTATAGATCTCGCTTATCACGATTTTTATTTTTAACAGTCTCTAAGAAAGGGTTGTCATCGTCCGGCCACTGACCGGAAATGCAAACCTTCATTCCACCCCAAAATGACATAAGCAAAACCCGTGCCATGACGCGGCACGGGTTCAGTATTCGGAATAAGTTCCTGCGAGAGGAGAAACCCCGGCCTGCACGATACTCTGCGCAAACGTTTTCTTACCGGCGCCAATCCTAATGATCCAGACCTCCGGGGGCAATAATTTTTTGTCCCTCGGGGGCGGAAAACGGAAACAGAAGCCGCTAAACCGGCTTCCGGCGGGAAAAGTGGCGATTAACTCACCAGCATTAGCTCACGTTCGGTGATGACCGAGCGCTGAGTCAGTGCCAGCAGACACTGCTGAACCGCGCGCGCAGAGGCTGACATAGGTAAGGCTGATGAGGTATTCAGTGTTAATGGCAGGTGCAGGGACGGAGAAATAATTTTCGACATCCAGCCATTAATCGGTGCAGTGAGCGATTTTGCCGCCGATTCAGGCAATACCGAAACCCCCATACCACTGGAAATTGCTGCAGACAATGTCGACAGTGATTCAATTTCACCAATGATATGTGCACTGAGGCGACGCAGGGAGAAGGCTTCGTCCACTCGTTGTCTGACCGCACTGTAATCACGCGGCAGATACAGATTCATGCCGGCCACTTCCGAGAGATCAATCTGCGCCCCCGGAGAAACGCCTGTGCCGACCAGATACAATTCTTCCTGCATCAGTGGCTGACAGTTCAGGCCTTTCTCAGGCGTGCGATCGTAGAGCAGGGCCATATCCAGCTGACCGTTGATAACTTTCTCATTCAGGGCATGACCACTGTTTTCGTGCAGATAGACCAGAATATCCGGCCAGGTTTCACGGATTTCACGCAACAATGGCATGACCAGGGAAGACGCCGACGTGCCCGGGGCAAGTCCGATAGAAACCTGACCTGACAGGACATTTCCGGCGTTATGCACCGCCATCTGTGCCTGTTCACACTGCCGCAGGATGTTGCGGGCATGAGTATAAAGCACCTTACCGGCATCGGTCGGGGTCACTCCACGTTTAGTGCGGATCAGTAGCTGCTGATCCATCTCACCTTCAAGGGTGGCGACCTGTTGGCTGAGTGCCGGTTGAGCGATGTGCAATACCTCTGCGGCCTGAGTGAGGCTGCCGATATCGACAATTTTCACAAAGTATTTCAGTCGTCTTAAGTTCATTTTCTCTCCCGTCACTAATCCGGATACTCAAAGCAGGCTGTGCCTGTGGCTGGATATACCGGTAGTTGCAATTAACAGGCCAGAAATGACTAAACCGTTTCGCTCATCCTGATGTCATAACAAAAACACTATGAAAAGAAGCCTTTTTGACGATTTTCTGTCCGCAATGACCACGCCGTCAGAGGCGGCTACCCGCTGCCGCCTGCACAAGGATAGTGCAGAATGTTTCCGTACAGTGCGTGAACCCGGGGACTCTATGAGTCTCCTTTTCTCTGCGGACCATGAACTACCAGGCATGACTCTCCTCTGAACAACGAGGACGGGATCGGTCCCCTGCCCGCCCGCCGCGTGTTGCCGGCAGTTGGGGGCGGAACACCGGGTGGTCGCCCTGCATGTTACAACCTGCACCGTCACGGGTCCGCAGCGCCGCATCCCGTGGCCGCTCCCCTTTCCCCGCTGACACATTTCAGCGGATGAAACGTCATAAACTGTCACACTATCACGGGAGGGCTGACGGCCCCGGTATTATAAAAAGTTATCGCTGAAAGCACAGAAAAGCCTGTCAGCGGATATCTGCCGCGGCACACCAGGAAATGTGGCTCGCCGGGAGCCTATACGGAATTCTGCGGGGTCGCCGTTAATGGCGCCCACAGTGAGGGGACAGCATATTTTCATCACATAACGGAATATCAGAAGATATGCCCTGCTGCAGGTCATTCAGTGGATCCGGCGGAACCTACATGGCTTGTCATCGGGCCGGGGGACAATACATTTTCACCCCAAACCGGAATATCAGAAGATATGCCCTGCTACAGGTCATTCGGTGGATCCGGCGGAACCAACATGGCTTGTCATCGGGCCAGGGGGACTGTACGTTTTCCCTCACAACGGAATATCAGAAGATATACCCTGCTGCGGGCCATTCAGTCGATCCGGCTGAACCAATATGGCTTGTCATTGGGCCGGGGGACAATACATTTTCACCCCAAACCGGAATATCAGAAGATATGCCCTGCTACAGGTCATTCGGTGGATCCGGCGGAACCAACATGGCTTGTCATCGGGCCAGGGGGACAATACATTTTCACCCCAAACCGGAATATCAGAAGATATGCCCTGCTACAGGTCATTCGGTGGATCCAGCGGAACCAACATGGCTTGTCATCGGGCCAGGGGGCCCCGGCCCGTCTGTTGTCCTGTTCACTTTTTCAGTGAGTCCGTCGGCAATAGTCCTTTGCGCGGGCGGAATGCACGCCTCTGCAGGCCGTCAGGCTGCATTGCCCGGCCGTCACGCGATGCCTGCACAAAACCGACGATTGCAGGTATAATCCGGACATTACCCCATAAATTCAGATACAGACATGGCAAAACTTACCTTACAGGAGCAGATGCTCAAAGCCGGACTAGTCACCGATAAAAAGATGGCCAAAGTTCAGAGAACCGCAAAAAAATCCCGGGTTCAGGCACGTGAAGCCCGCGAAGCGGTCGAGGAAAACAAAAAGGCACAGGCAGAACGCGCAAAAGAACTGAACGAGCAACAAAAACAAGCGGCACTTTCCCGGGAATATAAAGCTCAGGTAAAACAACTGATTGAAATGAACCGCATCAGCGGTATCAAAGGTGATATCAGTTTCAATTTCACCGATAATAACCTGATCAAACAACTGACCGTGGATAAAGCCACCCGGGATCAGTTGATGAATGGCCGTCTGGCCATTGCACGGTTGCTGAAAGAGAAGAGTGATATCGCCGATTATGCGATTATTCCGGCAAGCGTTGCGGATAAAATTGCGCAGCGGGATGCCGACAGTATCGTCCTGAACAGTGCGCTGAGCCAGGAAGCGCAGGACGAAGATGATCCTTACGCCGATTTCAAAGTGCCGGATGACCTGATGTGGTAAGGCAAAGCACACCCGCACGTCACTGACGAGACTGTCCGGGCCTGTCTTCGCGGCAGGCCAGGTACTATCAGCGCATTTTCTGTATGGGTCCGGTCTGCATTTTTACTTAATGGCAATGCAGTCCACTGAAAATTCATGAATATCCCCGATTCAATTTCCGGTCCGCCAACCTGCCAGCACGGGTAAGGCACATTGCTGCCAGCCAGGGGCCAGCATTTCACACTGTCCGGGGCAGGAGCCTGCCACAATCTACGGGGGGCCTGTCGGACCTATTCTCCTGAGATGGCCTTTCGCCAGGAACTCACAGCGGACACCATTGACCACTTCTGCATCATTGTGTCTTTTTTATCAGCAAACAGTTTATTTTACGCGAAAACAGCTTTGACAACGTCGCACTGGCCCGTTACTATTCGCCCCGTCTTCACGACAATTCCTCTGTAGTTCAGTCGGTAGAACGGCGGACTGTTAATCCGTATGTCACTGGTTCGAGTCCAGTCAGAGGAGCCATATTTAAGAAACCCGCTTAAGGAAACTTAAGCGGGTTTTTTGCGTTTATGCCTCTCTGCGAATCCTTATCTGGTATTGATTCTGCTTGCCAATATCCCCGGTATTATTTTCTTTTGTGATGTCTCTAAACTGTTTCCATGTGAACCTTCTACGTGTGCCTGTTTACATGTCATCCAGCAGGAGTCACTGACTCTTTTTTTGACGCGCTGCACCACAACAACATTGCCTGCCAGCTTAACTCTGTTAATTTCATTAGCACTATTGTTAAGTTGGATTTTTTATTTTAAACAATCGTCAGTAAGAGTTATCGGGAATAGCTATGCAGAAAGATTGTTTGAAACATTACACTCTTTAAAGAAAACCGTAAAAAACAGCCAATCTTAGAATAACGCCACCCAGCTAAATCGTATAAAATAAGACCTGATCTGGCACAGTTGCTGTGTACTGATAGACAGCTCTGTGCCAAGAGCATATGCCTGAAATTCTTTTTTATAGCAGTTAAGACTGTTAAGGTGTAAGCATCCCTGCAAAAATAACCGTTCACTTTTAGAGATCTTCAGACATACTGAATATGTTTCCTGAAGGAGATCACTATGCGTAAAGCCCGATTTACTGAACACCAGATTATCGCCGTTCTGAAGTCTGTTGAAGCTGGTCGAACGGTGAAAGATGTCTGCCACGAGGCTGCAATTTCTGAAGCCAGCTATTACAACCGGAAAGCGAAATATGGCGGAATGGAAGCTTCTGATATCCGAAAAATCAAGGACCCGGAAGAAGAGAACCGGCGTCTCAAACAGATGTTCGCTGATCTGAGTCCGGAATGCCGTGCCCTTAAAGACGTTATCGAAAAAAAGATTTAAAAACAGAGATAAAGCGTGAGCTCGCCCATTATCTGATTTCGCAGTTTACAATGAGCACACGTCAGGCATGCAGGACATTATCACTGAGCAGGACGGTATTTTTCTGCAAACCGGATACACGGCGTAATGACGCTGTCATTGAAGTCCTCACAGAACTCGCTGAGCGTTATCCGCGATACGGTTTTAAAAAGCTTTTTCAGGTCATTCGCCGGCAAGGCCATGTATGGAATCATAAGCGGGTTCACCGGATTTACTGCCTGCTGAAACTGAATTTCAGACGTAAAGGAAAGCAATGTTTGCCGGTGCGTAATCCGGCACGGCTGGCGACACCAGAGGCAGTAAACCAGAGCTGGTCGATTGATTTTATGCACGATGCTCTGGTCAGTGGCAGACGTTTCCGGACATTCAATGTGGTGGATGATTTTATCCGTGAGGCACTGGCCAGAGAGATTGACCTGAATATTCCGGCTCAGCGGGTCATCGGAGTATTGGATCGAATCGTTGCTCACCGTGGCTATCCGCTGAAACTGAGGATGGATAACGGACCGGAATTTATCTCACTGACACTGGCCCAATGGGCTGAAGATCATGATGTACAGTTGGAGTTCATTCAGCCCGGGAAACCCACTCAGAATGCTTTTATTGAACGATTTAACCGGACATACAGGACTGAAATACTGGATTTTTATCTGTTCAGAACACTGAATGAAGTACGGGAGATCACAGATCGGTGGCTGACGGAATATAACCGCGAACGACCCCATGAATCCCTGAATAATCTGACGCCGGAAGAATACCTGTTGATGGCTGAAAAAACGGAAACCTCAAAAAGTGTCTGGAACTAAAACAGGTCTACTTACAATATCAGCTAAATTTATATTTTTTCCTCTAAAAAGATAAAATCTTTGTTGTCCCTGACTAAAACCCGCTATATAACAAATATGCCCCCTTGCTGCAGGAAAATACTATGTCTATTTCGCACGAATTACTCCTGATTTACACCACTTATTTTGTTGCTACGGCAAGTCCCGGTCCCAGCAATATGGCTATTATGGGTGCAGCAATGAAACGCGGACGCGGCGCTGCTCTCGCGCTGGCCTCCGGAGTGATTAGCGGTTCCATGCTGTGGGCCCTGCTCGCCGCCTGCGGCATACTGACGGTGCTGGCTACATTTGCTCAACTGCTGATCGTGTTAAAAGTCTGCGGCGGTTTATATCTGCTGTGGCTGGCCTTCAAAGCCGGTAAATCGGCATTACGCCATCCGGTCACGGAAACCTGTTTGCAGGAGACAAAAAAAGCCGCCTACACCAGCCTGTTCCGCCAGGGAATATTAATGCATATTGGCAACCCGAAAGCTATCCTGACCTGGGTGGCCATTATGTCTGTAGCACTGAAGCCAGGTGCGGCAGCCTCCACCTTACCTATGGTGATCGGCGGCTGTGCCGTAATATGCATGCTGGTTTTCTGTGGATATGCTCTTTTATTTTCTACCACCATGATGGCGGCTTTTTACCGCCGGATCCGTCGCGGCCTGGATGCTCTGTTAGCCGTCTGTTTTGCAATTGCCGGTCTGAAACTGGTTCTTAGCCGCAGCTGAATCCGTAATTTCCTTGCGATTCTGGGAAAATCGCGATAACACCGGGTCTGCTGTGGCAGTCCCGGTCTTACCTTCTTCCGCCGGTCTGATCCTTTCGTTTTATCCACGCCGCCGCCGGCGTCAGAGATACAGGTCCCCTGCGCCCTGAGGCATATATGCTCCACCAGCCACCTGATTCCTGCCCGCATAACTCTCAACACACCGGAACCTCCCCGCCCCCGCATTGCATATAAAATCACCGTTTTTTTCATAAGAAAGTAATATGGGGTAATTTATCCATTTATATCAATTAATTACTATTATTCTCTTTTAGACTATATATACATATAAAATCTTATGATTTATACATTCAGACATCTCTTGGATCTGTGAAATTTTTTATCGAGGTGTTAATGCGTAGTTCTCCCCCCGACTTGGTTACACCGTCATCAGCCCCGGTTGTACAGCAATTCAACCGTTCAATCGGCCTGATGTCTAACTTCTCTCTTGGTTTCACCTATCTTTCGCCACTGACCGCCGTTTATTCACTGTTTGCTCTGTCAATGACCCTGGCCGGCCCGCCCGCCATCTGGTGGATCCTGATTGCTGCCGCAGGCCAGATGCTGGTAGCTATGGTGTTTGGTGAGATCGCCTCACAGTATCCGATCACCGGCGGACTTTATCCCTGGGCGCGGTTGTTATGGGGTAAGAAATATGCATGGATTGCTGCCTGGATCTATCTGTGGACACTGGTGGTCACCATCACCTCTATTGCAGAATACAGTGCAACCTTCGTCGCTTCCCTGTTTAGTTATACCCAGACAGCCAGCCATTTATTGCTGACCTCGGTATTACTGTTATTACTGATGATGGCGGTTAATCTCTCTGGCACCAGGAACCTTGCCCGTGTGGCACGTATCGGATTCTGGTGCGAAATTATCAGTGTGATCGCACTGGGTATTTACCTGTTAATTTTCCACCGTACCCAGCCTGTGGGGATCCTGTTTGATAGCATGGGTGCAGCCACCGGATCTGCCGGTTTCTCTCATGCCTTTATGACGGCCTCATTGCTGGGATTATTTATGTTCTTCGGGTTTGAAGCCTGCGGCAATGTGGCAGAAGAAGTCAAAGATGCCGGCAGGAAAATTCCGGTGGCGATGATACTCAGTATTTTCTTTGGCGCTATCTCGGCCATTATTTCGGTACTGGGTTATCTGCTCTCCTATCCGAACCTGAAAGATATTGTCTCCGGTAAAATCCAGGACCCGATTCCGGAAATTCTGAATAATGCGCTGGGGACTGAGGGTGAGAAGATCTTTGTGGTGATTGCGATTATTGCCATGCTGTCCTGCATTCTTTCATTACAGGCCGCGTTAAGCCGGCTCATTTTCTCATTCTCCCGCGACAATATGCTGCCCGGCAGCCGATGGATGGCCCGTATCTCAAAAAACGAGGTTCCGGATAATGCCATGATCGTCAGTTGTGCCTTACCGCTACTGATTTGCCTTTGGGTGTATTACCAGCCGGATAATCTGGCCAGAATTACCGCCTTCGCGGTGGCCGGTATTTATATCTCTTTCCAGATGGTCGTCCTGGCCGCGCTCCGTAAAAGGGTTCAGGGCTGGAAACCGGCCGGCCCGTGGTCGCTCGGGCGTTGGGGCTTTCTGAATAACCTGCTGGCACTGGGGTATGGTCTGTTCGGTATTTATCTGCTCTGCGTGCCGGCCTCCGGGGATAGTTTTCTTGACCGCTGGATTGTTTTAACCGGGCTGGCGGTGGTGGCAGGCTGCGGACTGATCTATTTATTGACTGCACGTCCGTACCGGAAAGAAACCGATGGCCAGCATTACCAGAACCATAGTAACGGTCAGTAACAGGACAGAGGCCTCCGCCTGCTGTTAATCACTTTCATTGCACACCGGTGCTGCTGTTATCACGGAAGAAACCGGCACCGGATGCTATTTATAAGGACTGACGATGGATAAAAATAACCACTCGCGAAAACAACTTTCATTATTGCAGGTCGTGATCATCGGTATCGCGTATATGACCCCGATGACTGTCTTTGATACGTTCGGTATCGTCTCTGGTGTCACGGTGGGCCGGGTGCCTCTGGCGTATCTGATTGCGCTGGTCGCCGTATTATTTACGGCCCAAAGTTATGGCCGGCTGGTGAAAATTTTCCCGTCAGCAGGTTCGGCTTACAGTTACACCCGACATATCTTCGGGAAACACAGTGGTTTTATGGTCGGGTGGTCTTCACTGCTGGATTACCTGTTATTGCCGATGATCAATTCGCTACTGGCCGGGATCTATCTGCGTTCTCTGTTCCCTGAGATACCGGGCTGGATATCGATCCTGATATTTACGGCGCTGGTCACTTACCTCAATTGCTGCAGAATCAAACTGCTGGCGAATGCCAATGTCTTGTTCGTCGGCTTGCCGGTATTACTGATGATGGCCTTTATCTATATGGTCGTACATGACCTGACGACCACCACCGGGATCCACCGGGTCATGACCACGGCTCCGCTGTTTAATGGTCAGCATTCCGTAATGCCTTTAATCAGCGGCGCAGCGATCCTTTGCTTCTCATATCTGGGTTTTGACGCCGTCACTACGCTGTCCGGAGAGACGCAACGCCCGCACACGCTCATCCCTAAAGCCATTTTTTATACGGCATTAAGTGGCGGGATTATTTTCTTTATCGCCGCCTGGTTTATACAACTCTATTACCCGGATAATTCTGCCTTTAAAAACCCGACCGAAGCCATGCCAGAAATTGTGCTGTATGTCGGTGGCCGGATATTCCAGACTCTGTTTCTGGTGGCTATTTTATTTAATACGTTTGCCTCTGCGCTCGCCTCTCATGCCAGTGCCGCCAGGCTGTTGCATATTATGAGTAAGGATAACCGTTTCACCGCACCGGTCTTTGGTTATCTTGACCCTGTGACAAACACACCGCTTTATTGTGTGCTTTTTACCGGCCTGCTTTCTCTGACCGCCATTTTCTTCAACCTGGATACCGCCGTCTCCTTAATCAGTTTCGGTGCACTGGTTGCCTTCAGTGCCGTCAATATCTGTGTCATTGCCAGGTTTGCGGTTAAAGAGAAAGGGCTGAACTCATTCCGTAACATCCTGCATAACCTGATTTCTCCGGGCGCCGGCCTGGCCAGTGTCGCCTTTATGTGGGTCAACCTGGATCACGATGCCTTCGTGCTGGGCTCAGTCTGGGCAGTGATCGGTCTGGGCTGGGTTGTTTATACCTGTATGAGTAAACCGGCTACCACCGTTTCGGAATAGCGAAAACCACTAACGCACAGTGAGGTTACCTGTGCTTTTATCAATTACCCGGAAAAACACCATGAAAAATAATGACAGGATAATTAAACCAGAACTGGTCAGCAACGCGCGAACGGGCCTTATCAGTCGCATTATTACCGACGGAGACTGGAACTGGGTCCGGCCTGACAGTGAGCGCCCTAACGATGAAAGTCAGAAAATTGACCCGGGAAACCCCGCCAATTACTACGAGTCTACGCTTGCCCCCTGGATGTCCTTCCCGCCCCTGGAAAGTGATAAACAGTGTGAACTCGTAGTGATTGGCGGCGGTTTATTAGGTGCTTCAACGGCACTTCATCTGGCGGAGTCGGGGGTAGAAACGATATTGCTGGAGAAAAATGCCATCGGGTCAGGCGCGTCCGGACGCAATGGCGGCCAGCTTACCCCGGGTCTTGCCCGCTGGGAGGCCGAATCCATGCTGGAAAATCTTACGTATCAGGAGGCCCGCAGACTCTGGAAATTTACCTCTGCCGAAGCCATGGCCCTGATTGATAATATCACCGCAAAATACTCGCTGGACCTCGATCGGAAGCATGGACATCTTACTGCCGCAGTACACCCCGGGCACATGAGCGCGCTGGTTAAGGCCGCCGATGCCCGACACTATCTTGGCGACCATCAGGTCACCGTGCTGGGCAATTATGAGCTGCAGGAACATATTCGTTCAGAAATTTACCATGGCGGGATCCATGACGATTGTGGCGGGCAGATCCATTCTCTGGCCCTGAACCGGGGCCTGATTTATGGCTTTCTGAAAAATGGCGGTACCGTGCATGAACACAGTGAGGTGATCCGAATTGAGGAAACCCCTGACGGCACCCGGGTGCATACACCGTCCGGTATTGTCACCGCAACGCGGGGGGTCATCATCGCTGTTCATGATGATACCCACTCGTTACTGAGTCAGGATCCGGCGACTACTCTGCCCTTTTATACCTACGTCGGGGTCACCCGTCCGGTTGATGGCGGTAACCGCAGCCTGCTGCCGACAGGCAAGGCGGTTTATGATACCCAGCTACAGATCGATTATTATCGCCCGGTGCGGGATCAGCGGCTGTTATTTGGCGGTCAGGGGACTGGCATGCGCTGGGATAATAACCGGACCGTAGACTACCTGACCTCCCGGTTACGCACCGTGTTTGCAGACCGGGATGACCTTGAACTCGATTTTGCCTGGAGCGGCACAACTGACCTTACCCTGAATGGTGCCACGGACTGCCGCAGAAGTGGGTCACGGGGGCAGATTTACTCGGTCCACGGGTGGAGCGGGCACGGCGTAGCTCAAACCGTCAGGATAGGAAAAGCTATCACCGACGATATCACCGGGGCCAGCGATGATTTCGCCATGCTGGCTGCCATAAAGCACACCCCGTTATTTATGGGAAGGCAACTGGCGCCGGTCGCTATTCCGCTGGCAAAAACCTTACTGGGGATATCCACGCGGCTGGCACCCGGTAAAATGATCTCGTTCTGACAAACACGCTCATTGCTTACCTGTCACGCCGGTGACAGGTAAGCTATCAGCTCAGTACGGCGCAAACAACATAAAGTGCTGCCGGCGAAGCGTATCGCCCTGCTGTTCATCGTCAATCAACGTCCCGGTCCGGTAACGCGGATGACTGGAGATCATCACTCTGCCACCCGGATTAGCGATGACCAGTTTTTGCCGGCATTGACGAAGTAAGGCAAGTAATTCTGCCTCTATCACACTGACCAGCACATCTACCGCCGCAATGCCGACCTGCTTATGGTTAAGCATCACCGGCGAGGATGCCGTCAGTGTATAGGCCGAGGTACAGACGTAATCCACATACGGTCCGTGCAGAGATACGCTTTCGGTATCCCGGGTATTTCTAAACCATTCAAAGGTACTGAAGTCCAGCCGTTGCTGCGTGGCCTGGTCCAGTTCCAGACAGGAATTCTGATTTTTTCGGGAGTTTTTAAACCACCATTCCAGAAACCAGTAAGGCTGCTTATCCTCCGGCAGATGATGATGACAGGCAAACCCTGCGCCGAAACAATACCGGCTTTCGGCAAGCGTGTGTTCAATCACCGGGAACAGGGCTTTTCTTAACTGGCTTTCGGGCAGCTTGCGGGGAAAGTGCTCAGCATCCGCCATCACCGAGAGTACGTCAGCCATGCCGGCAGAGAGCGCGGCTGCCGATGCGGCAACCGAACTGAACAGATGTTCAGTTCTTTCAGCGACACAGACTTTAACTTCATCTTCATTTAACATGTTATTCCTGCCGCGGAGCTAGAGCGTTTGTACGCTGAACTTAAACTCGATCAATCTGGACGTAAAATGGTCAATCAGTGTCCCGGCCATTCTGGCTGCCAGCTGTTCATCCTGCGTCCGGAAGGCAGCGATAAGGTGACGATAGTCATCCACGATCTGCCGGTGAAATGTCTCTGACTGATAGAGGATGGTGACCAGTGCCGCCCATTCAGCCTGAATCATCAGTTCCTGATGCGCTATCCGTGCCGACTGGGAGTTAGCCGCAATGGTCAGCAAACATCGCATATCGGATTGACAGCGAAGTTCCGGGCTGTCCGACTGTTCAAGTACGTCGATAAACTCTGTTAATCCCTGCCGATCTTTTTCGGTCATCCGCGTGGCGGCGAGCCGGGTTGCATGACAAAAAATAGCACTGTGCCATTCGCCGAGATCCGACAGATATTCGGTACTGATATTGTAAAAAGGATCTTCCGGTGCCGCCTCTTTCTGAACTGAGTCGGCCACAAAACTGCCCCCGTTCCGGCCGCGGGCGGTATAAATCAGCCCCCGGGCCCGCAGGGTGTTCAGTGCTTCCCGGATGGTAATATGTGAAACACCCATCATCCTGGCCAGATCAGCCTCATTCGGTAATTGCTCATTGGCTGACAATAAACCGGAAATAATGGCATTAGCCAGTCGTTGTATGATCTGGTCTGAACGACTGGACTGACCGATAGGCGAAAAAATCACAGCATGAGTAATCATAGGCCTCGTGATTTCTTGAGGTAGAGCTCAATTAAGGGGGAAGACAGACGGAGCGGGATTTTCGTTCTCCGGCGGTCATAAGACAATACCTCCGGATAACTTGCCCGCAGCTGACGTTCCCCTTTCCCTGTTAATCTCACCATTGCGTCCTTACCGTAGGTTCCGTTCGGGTGAAGTTACACGCTGATTTTATCATTTCTTTCCCCCCTCCACCGGTCTGCTTTCATATAAAAATCGTATGATGCTGTCGCTATAAATTCCCATTCACGGATGATAAAACATAATAAATATTATGATTAAGGATAAAACACCGTGCGCAAATTATCGCATTTTATCAATCATGCTTTTACTGCGGGAACGTCCTCTGACTATTTTGAGTTAATCAGCCCGGTTAGCGGCGAAGTCTATGCACTATCACCCGAGGCAGGTCAGGCCGAAGTAGAGGCTGCGTATGATGCTGCGCATGCGGCTTTCCGGATCTGGAAAAAGACGACCCCATCACAACGGCAGCGGGCATTGCTGCAGCTTGCAGACGCGATAGAAGAGAATGCCGATAAGATTATCACTGTGCAGAGCCAGGAAACCGGACAACTTCGGCACTTTATCCGGCAGGAAGAGATTATGGCCTCCTGCGATACACTTCGCTTCTTCGCCGGTACAGCACGTTGTATGGAGGGTAAGAATTCCGGCGAATACTTAGCGAATATGAACTCGGTGATCCGCCGCGAGCCACTGGGGGTAGTTGGTCAGGTCACCCCCTGGAACTATCCGTTTATGATGGCGGTATGGAAAATTGCTCCGGCACTGGCGGCCGGCAATACGGTAGTACTGAAACCCAGTGATACCACCCCACAGAGTACCCTGCTGCTGGCTGAACTCGCCGCACCGTTTTTCCCGGCCGGGGCCATTAATGTGTTACTGGGCAAAGCGGCCACCGGCTCGCGGGTGATTTCATCTCCGCGGGCGGCGCTGGTCTCTATCACCGGCTCGGTTCGGGCTGGCCAGCAGGTCGCCGCCTCCGCCGCAGAGAACCTGACGCGGGCACACCTGGAGTTGGGTGGAAAAGCCCCGGTGATCGTCTTTGACGATACGGATATTCCGCAGGCCGTTGAAAAAATTTGTGCTGCCGGCTTTTTCAATGCCGGTCAGGATTGTACTGCGGCCACACGGCTGATTGTTCAGCAGACGATTTATCCCTCCTTCCTGGAGGCGATGAAAGTGGAGATAGGAAAATTACGGTATGGTCATCCGGAAGATACCTCGGCGTTTTATGGGGCACTGAACAGCTTAAGACAACGTGATCAGGTCCGTGGTTTTATCGAACGCCTGCCCGCCCATGCCCGAATTGAAACCGGCGGAAAAGCCGGTGAGGGGCCGGGCTTCTACTTTGAACCGACATTAATTTCCGGACTCTGCCAGCAGGATGAAGTCATTCAGCAGGAAATTTTCGGTCCGGTGATGACCATTCAGTCATTTACTACCCCGGAAGAAGCCACTGAAATGGCGAATGATGTGGACTTCGGGCTGGCGGCCAGCGTATGGACGCAGGATCTCCGTCTGGCACACAGGATCAGTCATGATCTCGAGTTTGGTACCGTCTGGATCAATAACCATATTCCGCTCTGTGCCGAAATGCCTCATGGCGGCTTTAAAAAGTCCGGTTACGGCAAGGACTTATCTGCCTACTCGCTGGAAGAATATACCCGAATCAAGCACATCATGACCGATATTTCGTGACCCTGGCCGGTCCTCCGCATAGAGAGGGCCGGTTTCAGCACTCCCCCCGCCAGCGATGCCGGAAGACAGCAAGAGACTACTGATGGTCAGACCGGCAAAGGATCATCGTTTCCACCGCCATCACAAATTCGCCCCCTTCATCCGGTACACTCCCACCGGAAGAAGCACTAACCATTCATAATGTTCCCCGAACAGGGCTCATTATCCCGCCGATCACACGGGTACGGTTGTACCGGACGGTTGCTCAGACGGCAGGTACAGGTCTTTTCTGCCTTCCGGCGCCGCTCACAGCATAACAGTCAGAACGAATAACAAAGACTGACAGACACACTGCATGGGGCACCATTCACAGGGTTATGAAGGTAAATTTAAACTCCGCCCCCTCCGGTCGAAAAGAGTGCATACGTCACTTCCCGCACTGTGCCTTAAAGTGACGCGCCGGATGGGTGTCATCAATAAAAATCGCAGACTACTGCAGCACTGCGTCAGTCTTTGCCGGTAACAGTGTCTCCGGAAACATCGTTCTCTTATTAAGAGAGCGCGGGATTTACAGTACAAACCCGTAGTGAGAACCATCCGGTAATTCAACATCCAGGCGCAGTTTTCCTCCGGTTGCCTCGATATAACGCTTAAGCGTGGACAGTTTCAGGTCGCGCCCCGGTTTTTCCATACCGGCAACCGTCGGTTGTTTGATACCCAGCGCCTTCGCCATGTCGACCTGCGTTTTTTGTACTTTCTCGCGCAGTTCAGCAAGGTGGATATTCAGCAGGATGTCCGTAGCCATCGCCTGAGCTTCGGCCACGACTTCAGGTTTTTCATCCGCAATAAGCTGCTCCAGCGTTCTGCCCATCGCGTTACTCCTTCTCTCTCATTGTGTTCAACCAGAGGGTGAATTCCCGATCTGCCACCGGGAGCATCTCATCGTAAAAACGTTTTTCATTGCCAACTTTATTTCCGGCACACAGCACAATACCTGCACGGGCCGGATCAAAAGCGAAAAATGCCCGTATGGGTTTCCCCCGGCTCTGAATGCGTAACTCTTTCATATTGCTATAGCGAGAGCCTCTGAGCGTATCGGCATAAGGCCGGGACAAACCCGGCCCCTATTCTCTCAGGACCATCAGGGCTGCAAGTACGCAAGCCCGGTCGGTATCATTGAGCGAGGAATACCAGTGATCAAACCTATCCGTTGTTTTAATCGTCCACACAAGCCCTCCTGAGAAATATAGCCTAAAACCTATATAGTCGCAAAGCTATAATTCCGATAATAAAGTGATAGCAAGAGGGATTCACGTATCGTTATGGCAAGCCCGGTGAGGTCTTCAGGTCTTTCTGTGAATATCCTGCACGGTATTCACCGTTTTGAGATCTGTATCGAAATCAGTTCAGGAATTGATGTCATTTGGTGAATAGTCTTCACTGCCACGTAATCTGCGAATGGCAAAGGTATTCCCGGTCACGGCAAAACCCGCCGGGTTGCAGGCTGCCTGTAAAGCGAAGAGTGCCCCTGACGAGAATCTGGTGCCCGGGGAAGATCATGCGAGTGTGAGTGGTGGTGAAAACTGGTTTAAGCAATAACCCTAACGAAAACCCGCTGACTGGTTTCGTCACGACCCGGAACGTCAGAACGGGATTTGATATCCCTCTTTCGCCTGGTCCCGCGGTAAAGCAGCCAGCGTTGCTGTACCTTCTGATCTCTGATTTGCGCAGGCACGGAGGTCTGAAACAGACCGTTTTCCCCGAATCAGAACCCTTTATTTTTATTATTCCATTTTTGATAGCAGCCTGTTTGTCTGCGACCTGAATTATGCTCTCAGACATCCGTGAGGGTTACAGGTCAGTCAACCTTATGCAGGTCTGCCGGATTCATGCCGCCTGATGCTTTATCATTTATGTTATTTACTGCTATCTCTCATGCGTGCGGAATCTTCCGCTTATCAATGGCCAGAGGTTCTGTGGGTAGAAACCTGTGGATTTTAACCACTGCTGACGGCTCTGAATCCCGCAAGGTAACGGGGGTAGCCGTCAGCTAAATCACCGCTATTTCCGGTAGATTGAACACACGTCAACCCATGCCATTGTCCCTATGGCCCGGATCTTTTTTCACCGGTCAGAACTGATAAGAAAGGCTGACCGACGCGCTGCGTGGAGCGCCATACACATAATTGTTCAGGTAACTGTAATAGGTCCGGTTAAACAGGTTGCTGATATTTGCCTGTACCGAGAGCTGACGAGTGACCTGATAACGGGCAAACAGAGCTGCCAGCGGATAACTGCTCTGATACACCCGTACGGTCTCACCGTCCGCACCGGTCACATCGTCAAAAATGCGGTTTTGCCAGTTGACGCCCCCACCGACGGTTAAATCAGGCATCGACGGCACCTGATAGCGTGCAAAGAGCTTCAGAGATGTCTGTGGTTGTTCCGGATTGAAACGCCCCTCAGCATCCCGGGCCACATAACGGGTTGCGCCAAACGTCATTTCCAGATTATCCGTGACCGCACCGTTAAGCTCAAACTCAACCCCTTTGCTGACGGCGCCTTTAACCGCGGTGTAAGCCTGTTCACTGCTATTATTGACGTAGACCCCGTTCTCTTCCTGACCGACATTGTCCTGTTCTATGCGGAATACCGCGAAGGTCGCCGTCAGCCGGCCATTCAGCCAGTCAGATTTCAGACCCGTTTCATAACTTTTTCCGGTCACCGGGGCCAGTGTCTGACCGGACCCCGTCCGGTAAGTCTGTGGCAGGAAGATGGAGGTATAACTGGCGTAAGCCGACAGCGCATCGTTGATGTCATAGACCAGCCCCGCATACGGGGTAATGTTATTTTTCGCCATATTCCCGCTGGTGCCGTCGGTGTTCCATTGGGTATAACGCGCACCCGCAATCAGTGTCAACGGGTCAGCCAGTGAGAATCGTGCCGCCGTATAGGCCGATTTCTGCCGGACAATATCATTAGCATTCACATACCAGCTTTGCCATTCAGGTTCGGCAATATTCCCGCTCCAGTGATTATCAAACACCCCCATATCGGCAGCTGAGATATCGTAGTTATCCGCATCCGTAATGCCGTCCTGACTGTAAGTGGCATTATGCTGACGGCTATAGCTGATCCCTGCCATTAACTGATGCTCACGCCCCAGCAGACTGAACGGTCCGCTGGCATAGGTATCGACCGAATCCAGGGAACGGTGTCCGCGATCCTTACTGCCAAACCCGGTCGCCCCTTCGCCTGTATCCTCATCCGGGTATGTCATCACATCCAGCAGTTTGTCATTAAAGGTACTGATCGCATGTGTGCCGTTGATACGGTATATCCAGCCGTTATCAAAATGATGCACCAGATTGGCTAACAGCTTGTGCGAGTTGGTGTTATAACGCGTCCAGTCAGCGGCAGAGTTGAGACTGCGGCGATAATGCGTTAAGTCACCGTTGCTGTAGAAATCCGGTAAGCCCCCCCAGGTCGGGTTACCGGTTTCGGTATCATTATAATCATAGCCCAGCGAGAGCGTTGTCCGTTCACTGAGGTCAGCCCCGGCCACGCCATAAAAGAACTTACTGGTTTTATGATAGCGGTCGAGCCAGCTGTCCTGATCCTGATAGCCCGTCACCACCCTGCCACGCAATGAGCCTGACGCATTCAGAGGGCCCGAAAGGTCCGCCACATAACGCTGGTTATTGCGGGTGCCATAACTGGCGGTCAGATTTCCGGTGAAGGTTTTGCTGTCGGCTTGTGTACGGACCATGTTAACCGAGGCGGCGGGATTTCCGGCTCCGGTCATCAGGCCCGTGGCCCCCCGCACTACCTCGATTCTGTCGTAGATTGCGGTGTCTGAAGCCGCATCACCAAAGTTCCAGTCATCATTCACCGAGGTGGGGATGTCGTCGAAGGTAAAACTGCTGATTTTGAAGCCCCTCGAATAATATTCAGAACGTTCACTGTCCACCAGATCCGCCGAAACACCGGTAGTATTGGCCAGAACCTGCCCGATGGATTGCAGATCCTGATCCTTCATTCTGGCCTGAGTGATTACGCTCAGTGACTGAGGGACATCCCGGGGTGTCATCAGCATTTTTGTGCCGGCACGGGTAGTCTGTACCGTATAATCGGTTTTCTTCCCGCTATCCGCGGCCCCGGGACTGCCGGTAACGACTAAGTCTGACACATTACTGTCGGTGGCTGGTGTGGCAGAACTGTCTGCGGCCTGAGCGGCCAGTGAGCCGATACTCCACTGAACAGCGAGAACCAGCAACGAGACACGAAACGTACGATGGCGAAACGACAGAATGCTGTCTTCAGCCCCTGCATGATGGTTGCCGGACATGTTATCCCCTGACAAAGATGAATGACGAACGTTGTTATAATGTTTACCCGGAAGCCGCAGCCCATTACCCGGCTACCAGATAAAGAATGATAAGGATAATGATAATTATTTCTTTTCAGGAAATACTAAAAAGTTACATTTCTAAATATAACCATTTGTATAAAAGTAATAAAAGTGACGGATGTTTTAATTTAAGATGCTGATACATAAACATTAATCAAAAATCATACCGGTTAAAGACTAAATTAACCGGTAAATACTTTCCTTTGCACTTCCCGGTCTGCTCACGCAGCATCGCAAGATTTACTTCTTAATGGTTAATGCGTATGCTTCTCATTCTTTTTACTATTTGCTACTGAAAGTCAGCACTGAACGCCGCCTTTCACCCTTCCGGAGCTAAGAATGAAACCATTATTCAGCGCACGTAACGCTGCACTGGCTGTTGCTATTGCCACGACCTTTGGCCTGACTGCCTGCCAGGCCCCTGCCGGAAAAGCTCCGCCTCCGGCCGTGACCGCCACGAAAACCGCGCCGGCTGATCAGTCTCTGACTCAGCGTGAATTAGGCGATGGGTTGTATGAAATGGCCTACTCACAGGAGGCAGGTGTTCTGTATGTCGCCAGTGCGCAAAGCTTTAAAAATGTGAACGGCGGTGTGCTGTACCGTCTGGATCCGCGCACACTCAAAGTGGTCGGGGAAACGCACACCGACCTGAAAAACTTTGGGATGGCGACCGATGCGCAAGGCAAGGTGTTTTACACCACAAATACGCTGGATGGCGGGGTCTCGAAAGTCGATGCACAGACCGGTAAGGTGCTGCAGCGTCTGATGTTCGGAGGTAAAGATAAAGAGGGTGATGCGATAGGCGCACGTGAAATCTTATGGCATGGCAATGAATTATACGTTGGGGCTGTGGCCGACCCGGGCTTTATCTCCGTCGTGGATACCCGCACTTTTCGCCTGAAAACACGGATCAAAAATGCCGGTAAATGGGTCACCGGGATCATTTATTCTCCGCTGACGGACAAAATCTACGCCGCCAATGGCGGCGGGGAAATCCTGGTCATTAATCCGCACAGCCATAAAATCGAAAAACGCCTGACGGCGGAAGATGGCAAAGCGTATCTGTTCCTGAATATGGCTGAAGATCCTGCCACAGGACGTCTGTTTGTCACCGATGATTCAAAACAAAAAACCACCCTGGTCTTTGATGAACATACCGGTAAGGTGATTAAACGTCTGCCGGGCGATGCGCTGGGCATTAAATTCAATGCAAAACGCAATGAACTGTATATCAGCCAGCGTGAATCGAAGAAAGTGCTGGTACTGGACGGCACCACCTATGCCGTAAAACATCACTGGTCGTTCAGCAGTCACCCGAACAGTCTGCTGGTTTCTCCGGACGGTAATACCCTGTATGTCACCGTGAAACAGGACTTTAATAAAGATATGTCAACCAAAGGCCCTGACAGCATTGTTCGCATCTCCCTGAACTGAGTCCTTCAGTCTACGGGCATGTAAGGTAAGCCGCCTTTCCGGCAGGCCGCCCGGGTCTGCCGGAATTATCCGCGACATCCACGCTATAGGGCTTTGCTGTCCAGGACAGAGACCGTCATACCCTTGCAGATATTAAGGGTAATCACCTGAAAATACTAAAAAATGTGACCTATAACACCAATAGAGCGTGCCATCTGGAATATCCGGTCATCTTTACTTATAAATCACTTAACGAAAGAGTAATGACACCCCGGGGAAAAATCCCCCCTACGGACTGAGGCAATACGCCCGGCCGGTTAACAGAAGGTACGCTTTATGCCATTTTCAACCATTAATCCCTACACCGGTGAAACGATAAAAACTTTTGCGGATGCTACCGACAGCGAAATCGCCGCGGCGATCACCCGTGCCGATGAAACCTTTAAACAATGGCGTGTGCTTTCCATCAGTGACCGTGTGCCAGTGTTACAGAAAGCCGCAGATATCCTGCGGGAAAGGAAAACAGCATTCGCCAAAATCATCACCCTGGAGATGGGCAAGATCCTTGCCGAGGCAGAAGCCGAAGTAGAATTATCTGCCGCAATATTCGAATACTACGTGAACAACGCCGGCAAACTGCTGGCAGACGAGCCGCTACCGGTGACCGACCCGGCGGAAGGCAAAGCCGTACTGGTCCACCAGCCCCTCGGCGTCATTCTGGCCATCGAGCCCTGGAACTTTCCGTTCTATCAGATTGCCCGTATTCTGGCCCCGCAGCTGGCCGCGGGTAATACCTTGCTGCTGAAACATGCCTCTAATGTGCCTCAGTGTGCCGAAGCCTTCCAGCAACTGATGCTGGATGCCGGGCTACCTGCCGGCGGATTCACCAATCTGTTCCTGCCACACAATAAAATTGAGGACGTACTGAAGGATCCGCGTGTGCACGGCGTAGCCCTGACCGGGTCAGAAAAGGCCGGGGCCAGTGTGGCGCAGACGGCCGCAAAATACCTGAAAAAATCTACCCTGGAACTGGGCGGTACGGATGCCTTTGTAGTACTGGCCGATGCGGAACTGGATAAGACCGTCAAATGGGCAGTGTTCGGGCGGCACTGGAATGCCGGCCAGGTGTGCGTGTCATCCAAGCGGATGATCATCAACGAAAAAATTTATGATACTTTCCTGGAAAAATACACCGCCGGTGTCGCTGCACTGAAAGCCGGTGACCCGATGGACAGCAGCACGCAACTGGCCCCTCTTTCATCACAGCGGGCGGCGGATAGCGTGCGGAAACAGATTGAAAATGCCGTCAAACATGGTGCGATCGCCACAGAAGTCGGTGAGAAGGTTCCGCAGCAAGGTGCCTTTGTTCAGCCGACCATACTGACCAATGTCACACCGGATAACCCGGCATGGTATGAAGAGTTCTTTGGCCCGGTATCCATGATTATTAAGGCCCGGGATGACGAAGATGCCGTGCGTATTGCTAATGACTCGCACTTCGGGCTGGGAGGCTCAATATTCACAGCGGATACCCGCTACGGTTATGCCCTGGCAAAAAAAATCACCACCGGGATGGTCTTTATCAACCACCCGACCATGGTTAAAGCGGATCTGCCGTTCGGCGGAGTAAAACGCTCGGGATATGGCCGTGAATTGCTCGGCCTGGGCCTGAAAGAGTTTGTTAACCACAAACTGATCGACGTTGTGGATATTGATGCACCGTTCTGACCCGCCGCGCCCGGTCTGCTGACCCGGCCCGGTGTGATAGCCCCGTTCTGCACGGGGCTTTTTTATCCGCCTTTCCCGGCAGGGAAAATGCTCAGAAGCACCAATAAGAATTAACAGCGCTGTAGGGAAGTGATCCCCGGTCAGGGGGATGTCTCCGGGGGGCATGGTCCCTGCGTCTCTGCCAGTCATCCCGGTAATCCCGTCATCTATCCCCAAAATCACGCTGGCAAAAATGCTGTCGAATGACCCATAACCCTGACGCCGGTCACTTAAGCAAGTAAGGCCCGAAAATTCGGGCCCGGGGTGAAGCGGAAAAAGGTTGCCACCCGTCTTAATTCACACTTCTTCAAAGCATGATCAGGAATTTATATTCATTCAAACGCTTAACGTAAGGATATAGCCATCGCCCCGGTCAATATCCGCTTTAACTGAGCTGATTAAAAAGTCATTGATATCCTTCATCCGCAGGCCAGGTATCATCTTTATTTTTATCTGATCGCCGCGTTCTGTACCACAGACGACAGACTCACAGGCTGACGACATTCATAACACTTTTCGTACCGGGTATCCCCTCAGGGCGGCCGGACCGGCGAAACAGCTGGCTTTGCTGGGATACGGAGGTCCGTCACTCCGGCATCCGTCACAGAGGCCGGCATTCACCATGCTCTTCTGCCTTGTGTTAGCCGTTGTCGCCGGGTATGTTGGCAGAATACAGCCCCCTGCTACTGATGAGGTACTTATGACTCCCCTTTTCGTCTACGGAACATTACGCCCCGGCCAGTGCAATGCCTGCCTGCTGGAAAATATCGGCGGTGAGTGGCAAGCCGGAACCATCCACGGGAGATACTTTGCAAGTGGCCGGGGAGCCGCAGCCGGTTTCCCGGGCGTTGTCCTTGACCCTCAGGGCGCAGCTATCGAAGGATTTCTGTTTTTCTCAGAGCATCTGCACCATCACTGGCAACGGCTGGATGAGTTTGAAGACGGGTATGACCGGGTACTGACAGAAGTCACCACCCCGGATGACCGCCAGATCAGCGCCTGGGTCTATCAGTTGCAGCCTGGTTGCGTATAACTGCCGGGTCTGGCGAATCCGTCTTTATTTGTCCCCGGCAAAGCAGTCAATCAGCGCCCCGCCGCTGATTGTATCTTTTATCAGCAAACAGTTCATTCGCGGCTAAAACTGCTTTGACAACCCGGCCCGGCCCCGTTACTATGCGCCCCGTCTTCACGACAATTCCTCTGTAGTTCAGTCGGTAGAACGGCGGACTGTTAATCCGTATGTCACTGGTTCGAGTCCAGTCAGAGGAGCCATATTTAAGAAACCCGCTTAAGGAAACTTAAGCGGGTTTTTTGTTTTTCTGCTGCTTTGCGAATCCTATCTGGTACTGATTTACATGGTTAGCGTGAAAAGTCTAGCCTTCCCGCTGCATTTTGATTTAATCCTCCGCATCGGGAAAAATTGGTGGTTAACTCCGGGGCAGGTTAGTTCGATTATGGAGCTGTAAGCGCACCCGTTTTAGTTCCACGCACTTTTTGAGATTTCCGGGGTTTCAGCCATCAGCCGGTATTCTTACGGCGTCAGCTTATTCAGGGATTCATGGGGGTACTCGCTGTTTTCTTCCATCAGCCAGCGCTCTGTAATTTCCCGTGCTTCATTCAGTGTTCTGAACAGGTAAAAATCCAGGATTTCTGCCCGGTATTTCCGGTTGAACCGTTCGATAAAGGCATTTTGTGTTGGCTTGCCCGGCTTAATAAATTCGAGCTGCACTCCATGTTCTTCGGCCCATTGTGCCAGCGCCTGTGAGACCGGTTCTGGCCGGTTGTCCATCCGTATTTTCAGCGGATATCCGCGGTGTGCCACGATCCTATCCAGCACTCTCATGACCCGCTGCGCCGGGATATTCAGATCAATTTCGATCGCCAATGCTTCGCGGTTAAAATCATCCGCTACGTTGAAAGTCCGAAAGCGTCTGCCGCACACCAGCGCATCGTGCATAAAATCGATGGACCAGCTCTGGTTCATCGCCTCTGGCGTCGCCAGCGGAGCCGGATTACGCACCGGCAGGCGCTGTTTTCCCTTACGGCGAAAATTCAGTTTCAGCAGGCAGTAAATACGGTGAACTCTTTTATGGTTCCAGGTATTGCCCTGCCTGCGCAGCACCAGAAAAAGCTTTTTAAATCCGTATCGCGGATAGCGTTCAGCCGCCACGGTCAGCGCCATAATGGCCGACTCCTTACGTCGCGTATCCGGCTGATAATGAAATACCGTCCTGCTCAGCGGCAATGTCCTGCATGTCTGGTGTCAGCTCATGGCACACTGCGCGGTCAGATAGTTGACCAGCACACGCTTTATCGCTGGTTTTAAAGCTTTTTTTCAATAACGTCTTTCATGGCTCGGCACTCAAGACTCAGGTCCGTAAACATCTGTTTGATACAGCGGTTTTCATCCTTCAAGTCTTTCATCTTTTTGATATCAGACGCTTCTATGCTGCCGAACTTCGCTTTCCAGTTGAAGTACGAGGCCTCAGAGATCCCGGCCTCGCGGCAGACATCCTTAACGGTGCGTCCGGCTTCGACGGACTTCAGAACGACGATGATCTGGTGTTCGTTAAATCGGGCTTTGCGCATGACGCTCCCCTCCGGGGACATAATCAGTATGCCGGAAGATCTCTAAAAGTGAATGGTTCTTTTTGCAGGGATACTTACAAGACTTCATCAATATAATGGTGGTTTGACGCCGAATGAATCAGAACGATTGTTCTGGAGAAACTCTAAAGCTGTGGCCAGTTTTTGTTGACCACTTCAATAAATCACTATCAATAAATTGGAGTCATTACCTATTTCGCAGATATATAGAAATCGGCGGAATATACGGCAGCGGCAGAGTAAGAATATCATCCGAAAAGTTTTTTTCTTCCGGGTACCGGGGGACTGTTGCCTCAATATGGGTACCTTCCGACAGCGGATCAACAACAACCGGGTGGGGTATCCTTTTTAGTTTTCCCTGTATCCCACAGTTTATTTTTATCTGTATCATCAGAGATCAGGATAATAGCAATACAGAAAGACCTTATCATTATCGTCGACAGACCGTCGTCAATACCTTTCAGAGACTCAGGAATCTGTCCCGGTATTTTATACGGCCCGGGCTATTTTATTACCCGTGACTGCCCCGACGTTCATTAAACAAATGATGGCACATAAAATCTATAAAAACGCGTAGTTTTGGCGACAGATAACGGCTTGAAGGCCAGAGAATATGAAATACCCCCTGATGCTGAGTATAGTCGCTTAACACCACTCTCAATTCACCTGCGGCAATCGACTGTTTCACCATAAAATCAGGCAGACAGGCAATACCTAATCCGGCTCTGGCTACCTCCACTAACGCCCCGGTGGTATTGCAAATCATTGAAGCCGGTAGCACCGGCGGAATTTGCCCCTCAGGTACCGCTAAAGGCCAGGTTTCGAAACGGCCGGTACCGGGGAATTTATGCTGCAGGCAAGCATGCTGCTGTAAATCTGCCGGGACTAAAAGCGCAGGATGTTTATCAAGATAAGCCGGTGAGGCAACCAGCAGTAGCTGAAACTTACCTAACTGACGTGACATCAGCCGGGAATCACTCAGTGCGCCGGTGCGGATCACTGCATCAAATCCGTCGTTAATCACATCCACCAGGTTATCGGTAAAATCGAGGTCGGGTTCAATGTCAGGATAACGCGCCATAAATTCCGTTATGGCAGGCATGACCAATTCGCTGACCAACGGTAAACTGATCCGCAGACGCCCTTTCGGTTTATGCTGTGTCTCCAGTAGTTCCTGTTCAGCGGCATCCAGTTCCTGCAAAATCCGCCGACAGCGTTCCAGAAACATCGCCCCCTCAGCCGTCACCGTTATGCTGCGCGTGCTGCGGTGCAATAACCGGACGCCCAGACGCTCTTCAAGACGTGCAACCCCCTTTCCTACTGCTGAAGATGAAACACCTAATATTCTTCCCGCGGCAGAGAAACTCCGTGTTTCTGCCGCATGAACAAAAAAGGTCATACCGGTTATTGATTCCATTGTATTTCCATTGAAGAAAATTTGTCCGAATTGTCAGGAACATTAACCTATTTATCTTTACTTCGCACCCTCTTAGCCTGTGCCGACGGGCAAAAAAATGACGCTTTCATCGGAGATTTCCCGTCATTCTTTTCTGCTGCTTAATTAACTTATTAACAAAGGATATCTATGACGCAATATCAGGTAGCTGATACCCCTTCAGATGTGCGAAAAGGAATATTATTACTGACCGCCTGTCTGACCGGTATTCTTATCCCCCTCTGCTTCACCGGGCCGGCAGTCGTTTTACCTGCTATCAGCCAGCAGTTGGGCGGAAGTGCAGTACAGCTCAACTGGGTCGTTAATGGATATATCCTGACCTACGGCAGTGCAATGCTGGCGGCCGGAAGCCTGGCCGACGTCTGCGGAAGAAAACGTGTGTGGATCGCCGGGTTGCTGTTATTTGTACTGGTAACCTTCGCCATTCCGCTGGCGACTTCGGTTATCGGGATTGATATTTTGCGCCTGTTACAGGGCCTCGGTGGCGCGGCGGCTTTCGCCGGAGCCATGTCATCTTTAGCCCGGACTTTTTGCGGACCGCGCCGGCCTCACGTATTTAGCATGTTAGGGACCACCTTCGGCATTGGTCTGGCATTCGGCCCGCTGGCGGCAGGCTGGCTGACCGGGATTGCCGGCTGGCGCTGGGTGTTTCTGGCCACGGCACTGATTGGTCTTATCGGACTGTTGCTGGTTATGGTTGCGGTAGAAGAGTTGCGGGATCCTGAGACCAACGGCCTCGACTGGCCCGGTGTTATCAGCTTTACCGCCACATTGACACTATTTACCTGTGCCGTATTGCTGGCTCCGCAAGCCGGCTGGAACAACAGAACCGTCATCATGTTGCTGATATCGGCACTGCTTTTACTTATCGCGTTTATTCGGATTGAGCACCGCGTTATCCACCCCATACTGGACCTAAGCCTTTTCCGCCAGGCCCGCTTTATCGGTGTTCAGGTACTGGCTGCGTCACCGGCGTTTTTTTTCGTGACGCTTATCGTCCTGCTCCCTGGCCGCTTTATCGGTATTGATGGCCTTTCAGCGTTCGCCGCCGGAAAAATGATGATTGCGCTGGCAGCTCCGCTATTACTGGTTCCCTTTATCGCCGCGTGGTTATCCTGCTGGTGGACTGCTGGCGTACTTTCCGCGACTGGCCTGGTATTGTCTGCACTGGGTCTGGTCTGGCTCGGGGAGGTAGTCGCTGGCGGTCCCGGGCCCGTACTGATTGCCCCCCTGGCTCTGATTGGTATCGGTATTGGCCTGCCCTGGGGGCTAATGGATGGTATGGCGGTAAGCGTTGTGGAGAAAGAACGTGCAGGGATGGCCACCGGTATCTTTAACTGTGTTCGCGTCACGGCGGACGGCGTAGCCATTGCTCTGGCCGGAGCGCTGCTTGCCTTTCTTATCCAGGGGTATCTGATGAATGCCCTGCCTGACTCGCCGGCCGGTGTCGTCGCTTCCGCTGCCAGCCGTGCCGCGCTGGGAGAACTGCAGCAGGCTGCCGCGCAGTCAGGGGGAATGCAAAAACTGATATTACAGGCTTATGATGCCGCGTTCCGCACGATGTTGTTTACGCTCGCAGGGCTTTCAGCGCTGACCGCGCTGCTCGTATTGAAGCTACTGGGACGTCAGCGTCCTCATCAGCCAGATCAAATCGAACATCGAATCTGAAAGCCGTTAGCGCTGATTTCTTTAACTAAGGTATGGCCATGAAAGGACAAAAAACACACCCTCCCCGGACAGTCTCATCTGCTGCGATGTACGGCTCAGCGTGGCTGGTCACCGCTGTATTTATACTGTCAAATTCACCCACACCGCTTTATGTGTACTGGCAGAACCGGTTAGGATTTTCAACCGGCACACTGACCCTGATTTTTGCATTCTATATTGCAGGATTACTGGGCACACTGTTCATTGCCGGACAGCTTTCCGACCGCTTTGGCCGCCGCCGGGTGCTGATACCCGGCCTTGTATCCGCACTGCTGGCCTGTATTTTATTCGCAGGTTCGGGGTCGGTAGCCTCTCTGGCAATAGCCCGGCTATTGACGGGGATCGCCGTAGGCGTAATGGTTTCAGCCGGGATGGCGGCCGTCGGTGATTTCGCGGATAACGGGCGCAGGCGTCAGGCTGCATTATTAGCCTCCGTTTCCATGGTGCTGGGCGCGGGTCTGGGTCCTTTACTGGCAGGAAGTGTGGCACAGATCTCGTCACAGCCTGCACATCCGGTCTTTATCATCGGATTTATCGTGCTTTCCAGCGCATTATGGGTTGCGCTGCGGCTACCCTACCCGACCCCGCCGGCAAAGCAGATACAGCGCATGCCATTGCGACTTCCCCGCATACCACGGGAAAACCGGCCTCATCTGACTTGCGGTATTCTGGCTTTTGGCCCCAGCATCACTGCGACGTCATTTGTGCTGTCGCTGGGTCCCTCGCTGCTTTCCCGTTTACTTCATATCCAAAACCCGATAATTGCTGGCGGCATCGCATGTGCCATGTTCCTGACGGCAACCGGTATACAGTTCGCACTGCGGCACTGGAACGTTCGCCGGATTTTTTTCGCAAGCGCAGGTGCAACGATCCTGGCGATGGTATGTCTTATCGCCGCAGTGCAGTATTCAGTGGCGTGGCTGTTGATACTTGCTGCACTGTTCGCCGGTGCAGGCCAGGGATTAGGCCAACTGGGAGGATTGACCCTGATCGGTCTGCATGTGCCGGATAATCGCCGGGCCGAAGCCAGCGCAGTAATGAATATCGGCGGATATATTCCGGCAGGGCTGTTGCCGGTAGCGGCCGGTTTTCTGATTGATTCTCTGGGGCTGGCTTCAGGCGCAACCTTGTTCGCATTGGTCGTCATCGTAGCGGCGACAGCGGGAGGGATTTTTATCAGTGGCTTATTACGCAAGGATTCAGCAACTCCCGACACTCACTCATCTGCCGTTACCCCTGAGAACAGCTAAAAGATCAACGCAGTCAGGCAAGCCTGACTGCGGCGTTACTCATGACCGCCATTCGCGTAACGGGGCCAGTTCGAGATTAGAACGAAAATCTTCGCCAACGTAATCGTTATCCAGCAACCCGCGGCGACGCAGCTCGGGCAATAACCCATTGATCAATAAATCCTCCTGATCAGGATTACCGAGACCATGCAGAGAGATCACATCCAGTACACCGGCGTTATAGCGTTCCTCGATAGCATCCGCCAACTGTTCCGGGACGCCGGCGACAAACCAGTGTCCGGTCTCTTCCGCCCTGTGGATGAGCTCTCGCAGTGTCAGCCCTTGTAAGGCATAATTGCGGAATATTTGCGCCCGCCCCTGACGACGATTCACCTGCGACACCCCGGGGATCAGTGCGGCAGGGACCGGCGCATCTAACGCTAATTCAGTCAGGTCCACCTCACCTCCCAGCATATCTGCCAGACGTAAGCGCCCTTGCGAATAGTCAATACGTTCATACTTTTGCTGCAGGCGGCGGGCGACTCCCTCCTCACTTTCGCCAATAATGGCGTGGAACGAATTCATAAAGAGCGGTAGTTCTCCTTCACGACTCACGCTAACGGCACGACGCTGTACTTCAGCCACAAAATTCACCGCATCGTCCAGCGTAGGTTGTGAAGTATAAATCACCTCAGCAAAGCGCACACCGAGATTGATCCCTGCATCAGATTGCCCGGCCTGAAACTGTACCGGACGCCGTTGCGGGGGCGGCGGTACATTTAACGGTCCTTCGACCTGAATATAGTCCCCGCGAAAATTTATCGGATGAAGTTTTTGAGGATCGATGGCGATCCCCCCTGCGGATTTACGCCATACGGCGGAAGGATCGTTAGCGTCTAATAATGCATTGTAAGCGCTGATAAATTCGCTGGCGCGCGCATAACGTTGATCCGGCGAGGGCAACGGCTCAAGGCCGAAGTTCTCTTCGCCGACAGAGGACGTCACTGCATTCCACGCCGCGCGGCCACCACTCAGATGGTCCAGCGTGGCCATTTGTCGCGCCAGATGATAAGGATGCAGCCAGCCAGTACTGACGGTAGCCACTAATCCGATATCACTGGTTTGCTGGCTGAGGGCTGACAGCGCAATCAGTGGATCCTGACTGCCGGTACTTCCTGCCAACCCGGCACGATCGGTCTGCAGTAAATCTGCGGTGAATAAACCCGTAATTTTTTCGCGTTCGGCAAGTTGTGCCAGCTTAGCGGCCCGCGATATACCGTAACCACGCTGTTTATCGTTAGAGGCCGTCACGACATTGCCGGCACCCACCAGCGTCTTCAATCGCCTGCGTTTCTGATTACCCAAACCCCGTTCCTTAGCCGAAGAAATTTTCTCTACAACATACGTCTTCGTGCTTAGAGGACACCACTAATAAAAATTGCAGAGCAATATCGCTCTGCACATTAAGCACAGACGCTTTGTCAACAACCGGATGAAACAGGGGCGACCGGGCGATTTATCGCCTGAAATGCCGGTAATATCCACGGGTAAACGCCACCACGCAAAATTAGCGTTGACACCCGCTCGTGTCTCACTGTTATGCATCCAGGCAACGTATTGTGCTGTCGTTCAGTCAGCAGAAAAACGGACGGTTACTCCGTGTGTCACAGGTTCAGAAGCACTCATTACATGCTCCGATCATGCGGGCAAAGAAGTCATTCCCCGGCAGGAAGACCTGTCATGGTGGCAGAACTGTTACCCTTAACTCCGGTTATTCGCCTGATGAGCAGGGAGCAGATGCCCGCCATTGACTGTGCAATCTGCGGGGTTTTAACCTCTCCGGGCACTGAGTCGTAGGGCCGGGGTTTCAGGTATCCCCGGTGCCGGGACTACTTTTTCTTATTCAGCATCGACTTTAAATCGGCAAACGGGTTAAAGGTCGCCACACCCATATCTTTCTGTGCATCTTCGCCCGCAACAACGCGGGTGCCATAGATATCGGCTTCGGTATATTTCGAATGTTCATGGTCGTGACAATACAGACATAGCAATTCCCAGTTGCTGCCGTCTTCCGGGTTATTGGTGTGATCGTGATCGATATGGTGAACCGTTAATTCCCGCAGATTGGAATAAACAAACTCCCGGGAACAACGCCCGCAGACCCACGGATAAATTTTAAGTGCTTTTTCACGATAGCCACTTTCCAGCCGCGCGTAGTTTTTTGGAATAAAAGCCATTGCCATTGTTACCTGTTATCAAAAAAGACGATGTGGGATTTTGCTGAAGCCAGCCGGTGCTCTTTTCAGCTGAGAAGCAGCCCCCTCTCTGAATGTGGCTATTCTACACGGGTAAACGATAACCTGACCACAGAGCCGTTAACAAACTCAGGATTGTCTTCTCTTTTTATCACCGCAACCGTGCTGATCCCGCCGACCTGCCGGTGACCATAGGAATCCGACCTACCGCCGAACCTTATACACCGGCAGTCATGCCCCCTGCGCCGGGAGAGGTTAAATCACCGGGCCTCCGGGCTCTGATCGCGGGAATTCCATTCATCACGGGTGATTTCCCATAATTCAGACATCAGCCAGCCGCTGACATAGTGCTTCTCTTCCGTCCGGATAAGCCGCATGCCACTGTTTTCTGAGATTACCCGGGAACGGTGGTTATCCGCGGCTTTCGGTGCCCGTAAAACGTCCCGTTTCAGGGTGTTGAACCAGTAATCGGTTACCGCAATACTGGCTTCACGCATATAGCCCTGCCCCTGATATTCAGGCACCAGCCAGAAACCGCGGTTATTATCGGGTATATCATATAAACAGATATGCCCGATAAGTTCTTCCGGGGTGCTCTTTCGGCGTACCGTCCAGCACCATGCCTGTCCCTTTTCCATCTGCGGCAGCGCAATAGAATTCACATAAAACTCTGCACCGTCCTCCGGATAGGGCCAGGGGACAGTCCCTGTCAGATAACGGACGATCTCCCAGCGCGGAAAGCATTGCTGGATCTGCGGCGCATCTTCACTGACCAGAGGGGTTAACCATAATCGGGATGTTTCCAGTACGGGTATCGGCATAGCAGGCTCCTGTCTCAGGTGATGATTCTGTATCGGGTATAACCTTTTCTACGGCAGCGCTTCCGAAAGCAATCCTGCCCGGGGTGCTGTATAAAATTCCCGCCGGGTCGTTATGCACTTTGGCCAACAGCCCCCCCGGCAACACAACAGGAGACGCCCGGCGGTCCGGTTTATATCGCGACAACGGGCGGAAGTGTTCCCGTCATCTTATCCGCCACGCCGGAGATCACCTGCGATGACGGCAGCCGGAAAGCCGCCTCAGGGATTGTCATCGCGGTTCCCTGAACCGTACCAGGAAATCAGCCGGCAGCAAAGTCACGGAACCACTCAGAGTCACCTGCGAGGGGCTGCCGAATATAAATTAATAACATCATGTTTTAAAAAAGGAAAATATTGTGAGTGATTCTTCGGTCGGGCTGAGTACGAAGTTCCCCCATCGCCGCTATCCTAAAACCGGTTGCAATTCACCGATTCGCAGGTTAAATCAATAGTAATTCCCCTTCAGATATCAGATTACTCACGTAAATGAAGAAAAAAACACTCAACCAGGTGACCGATTTTGACCTCAGGCTGTTAAGAATTTTTAAAGCGGTCGCTGAATGTGGCAGTTTTTCTGCAGCAGAAGGATTATTAGGGATCACCCGTTCCGCGATCAGCTTACATATGGGTGACCTTGAACAGCGATTAGGGATGCGTCTGTGTCAGCGCGGACGGGCTGGATTCTCTCTGACCGATGAAGGAAGAGAGATACTGCGTCTCAGTGAAACCATGATGACCTCAGTAGAGTTTTTTCGCCAGCAGGTCAATCAGATGCATGAGCAGATCCGTGGTGAATTCAAGCTCGGCATTATAAATAATCTGGTGACACAGCCGATGATGCGGATAACCGAAGCGTTACAGGAACTGCGTACCCGTGGCCCGGAAATCCGCATCAATCTGAGTATGTGTACACCGGCGGAGATCGAAAGAGGCCTGATGGACGGTCGCCTTCATGCCGGCGCACTGCCGATGATCACCCCGCTCTCGACACTCAACTACTATCCGCTCTATGAAGAGAAATCCAGCCTCTACTGCAGTCACGACCACCCGCTGTTCGGGACGGCCGGGAATGTTGACAGCGCCCGTCTCAGCAGCGTGGATGCCGTCGCTCCCGGTTACCGGATGACCGCAGAAACTATCGGTTTGCACCAGCGACTCAACTGCAATGCCACCGCGACTGACCGGGAAGGGATAGCTTTCCTGATCCTCACCGGTAAGTTTGTCGGGTTCCTGCCCGATCATTATGCGAATGCCTGGCTGGAGAAGGATATGATGCGGGCTATCCATCCGGAGGAGATGTTTTTTACCACCACCATCGCGGCTGCTACCCGTAAAGGCCACCGTGCCAACGCCATCCTCGACCTTTTTTTACGTTCCCTCGGGCTCTGATATCAGGCCGGTATGATCCACTCTAACGCCACCGGCCGAATTCCCGCCGGTACGGCTTCCCTTCAGGGATACGGTTTGCGGCCCGAAATCCCTCTGCCGCCCTGCCGATCGTCAAATCGTTCGTCACCCGCACACCCGTTTCCGCGAGCTGACCGGCTGGCCGCCCGTATCCTTGTCAGTTCAGGGGAAGCTGCAGGCCAGATTCAGGCCTGACCCAAAGGAGAGAATATCTTGTCGGGGATCTGCTAACGTCTTTCGGCCCGGAGACCCGCCGCAGAATATGATGCCTGATGACCGTTTCCCCCTCCATGGCGGTCCGTCGCCGGTTCTCTGCCAAAGCAAGTGAGCCTGCCCTCCTCAACCAGATCTCAGGTGTCAGATCCGGAAAGAGCTCAGGAAACCGATAAAAGTCTTCACCGCCCGTGACTGCGTTTTTGTATCGCGATACACAAGTCCGATATCCCGGCCGGTCAGTGGTTCGGTTTCACGTGTCGTTATCCGATAGGGGATATTCTGCAGCGTCAGTTGCGGTAACAGACTGATCCCCAGATTTTTTTCAACCATCGCCATCACAGCATAGTCATCCCACAGGGTATATCTGACCTGCAGATCCAGCTGATGCTGAGCAAAGATCCCTGATATCTCATTATTGTTGCCCTTCTCCAGCAGCAGGAAGGGATAATCGCATAATGCCGGTAGCGGAACGGTCTGCAATCCTGCGAGCGGATGGTCGTCCGGCATCACGACCCGATAGGGGTCATGATGCAGAAACAGGCTTTCCAGCGAGGAATGGACAGGCAGGCGGGTAAATCCACAGTCCACCTGGCCCTCCAGTACTCTGCGCTCCGTTTCCCGATAGTCTCCCGGCACTAATTCGAAGATGATATCCGGGTAGTGCTGACGGAACTCACTCAGGAGGGCAGGAAGCCAGTGAACGGCAACACTGGAAAACGTCCCTACCCTGATCGTCCCTGACTGCAACCCGTTCAGCGCATCCACTTCGCTTTGCAGACGACCATAACTTTCATAAACACCACGGGCAAAGGGTAACAGGCGACGGCCTTCCGGGGTGAGTCTGGCTCCCTGCCTGCTGCGTTCGAATAACGACACTCCCCATTCGGTTTCCAGGTCATTGATCATCCTGCTGATCCCCGACTGGGAGTAAAAGATACGTTCGGCGGCGCGGGTAAAACTTCCGCACTCGACCACGCTGATAAATGCCTTGTATTTCTGAATATTGAGGTCCATGGCCGGCACCATCCGGTTTTGTGATGATATCCATGCTAAACACTCGCTTTTGTAATCACAAGCCCTGTGCAAGAATGCCTTATCCCCGCAGAAGTGCCGCAATGATGGCACAGACAGCGGAGATAATCTCCGCGATATCATCGACTGATGCTGATCGTCAAAGCACTTCAGCCCGTCGCGGATGCCCGGCATTTACACTCAAGGGATCAGGCGGGTTCGCCGGGGTTCTCCGGCCTGCCTCGCAGGAGAGTGCAGCATCGGAGGCTTAGAGGAACAGGCCCGCGGGTGAACAGCACCTGCCGGCCGGCAGCGAGTACTTTATTCTCATACAGAGGAGCGTTTCCAGTGAGTGTCTTACCCATGACTGACGGCTTAGCCGCGCCGGAATTTCCGGGCATTTACGGATGTCCCGGTTCCGGCACGGAAGATCAGCAGCCTGCCCCTCCCGCCGGAACATCTCTATCGGGTATCAGCTTGCTGGCAGACTCTGCTAAGGCGGAACGATGACCACGCATCAGCACAGCCTTTCGTTCAGCCGCGGGGTGAAAGATGCTATTCCGTTACTGCTGGCGGTGGCTCCGTATGGCGTGATCCTCGGTATTCAGGCCGCCAGTCAGGGGATCCCTCCCTGGCAACTGGGGTTGATGACATCGATGAACTTTGCCGGAGGTTCTGAATTTGCCGCCATCAGTCTGTGGCACGCGCCGCTACCAGTGCTGACGATTGTGATGCTGACGTTTCTGATCAACAGCCGGCACATCATTATGGGGGCTGCGATTGCCCCCTACCTGAAACATTTGCCACTGAGAAAAATACTACCGGCACTGTTCCTGATGGGCGACGAAGGCTGGGCTGTCAGCTATGCCAGTGCGGTGAGAAACGCATCCGGAATGCCCGACGCAAAAGCACTGCCGCTGGCCTATTATCTCGGGGTCTGTTTTCCGTTCTATCCGGTCTGGGTGCTGTTTTCGCTGGCGGGCTATCTTTTACCCTCGGTGCAGGACCATATTCAGTCACTGGGTCTGGCGATGGCCTTCCCGGCAATATTTATCGTACTGCTGAAAGGAATGTGGCGGGGAAATCAGACGATACTGCCCTGGTGTACCAGTCTGCTGGTGTCCGCGGCTACCTTTATCCTGGTGCCGGGTCACAGCTATGTGCTGGCCGGCGCCTTTAGCGGCATGCTGGTGGCCTGGCTGCAGGCACGGAGGGGAGTATGACCTGGCAGGCAATACTCACCATTACCGGCATGGCACTGGCCACCTATCTGACCCGGGTGCTGGGATTTCTGTTACTGCGTAAACGCCACCTTAGTGCCGGTGCAAAGCATGTACTGGAAATCGCCCCCGGGTGTGTGATGGTGTCGGCGATTGCGCCCGGATTTTTTTCAAACGGCCCGGCCCGGACCATTGCGATGCTGATAGCCATTGCCTGCGCCCAACGCTTTCCGATGCTGGTGACGCTGGTAATTTCGATGGCCAGCCTGGCGCTGCTGCAGTACCTGCTGCCGTGACGCGGGGGCAGGTGTCCTGCCCCGTGGCTGAGCGCAGGCACCGCCAGGCCAGCACGCAGCCCGCGAAATGAGTTCACAGAGCCACCCGGGGTAAACACCGGCAGCGCTTAGCGACAATCCCTAAAACCCTGAGACGACAGACTGGCCGGGTGAAGATAAACATCCCGGCAGGGGACGCCACACAGTATAAAAAAGGACGACATTAAGATACCACTCTGCATACTATCATCGGTGTGCAGGGCACTGCGGATAAATAGCAATGTAGTAGTCACCGGGTTTTTACAGTGATTCGCTACAGTATTATACGCATTTTTTGCCTGACTCTTCCGTTTCATTTTTATCTAACAAACTGATTTATAGATTAATTATATATTGTCCGTGTAAATATCGTTATATCACCTCTTTACCGGCCTGTGACATGATAACCCTATATTTTTCTTGACTACTACATAGCAGCCACGCAAAATTGCAGGGAGAATGATACTTATTACTATTTGCGTTCCGATGACCGGCGTTATGTTCCGGGTCTGACGCAGGAGTTAACATGCCACAGCAGGCTCCCTACCATGGATAAACGAGGTTTACAGGTCGAGAACCTGCGTGCCGGTTACCAGAAAAAGATAATTATTGATGATATCAGCCTGAGCCTTCCGCCAGGCAAGATGACCATACTGGCCGGTGCTAATGGGTCAGGAAAATCCACATTACTCAACAGCATCGCGCGGATGATCACACCGCATGCCGGACAGGTCATCCTGGATGGCAAGGCGATTCATCAGCAACCTGCCCGTCAGGTGGCACGTCAGTTGGGAATTCTGCCACAAACCCCGCTGCTGCCAGAGGGACTGACCGTCGCAGAACTGATCTCCCGGGGCCGGTTCCCGTGGCAGGGATTCCTGCGCCAATGGTCAGAAGCCGATGAGCAGGCGGTGACCGAAGCGATGCGTCTGACCGGGACGGAGTCTCTGGCAGATCAGCAGGTAGAGAACCTTTCCGGCGGCCAGCGCCAGCGATGCTGGATAGCCATGACCCTCGCCCAGCAGACCCCGACAATTTTGCTGGATGAGCCGACGACCTTTCTCGATCTGCGTTATCAGGTTGAGATCCTTGAATTGCTGCGTGACCTGACCCTGTATCATCACCGGACGGTGATCATGGTGCTGCACGATCTGAATTTTGCCGTTAACTATGCAGATACTCTGGTATTTATGAAACAGGGCAGATTGTGTGCCGTCACCGACGACCCAGCCGCCTGTACCCCGGCGCTGATCCAATCCGTGTTTGATCTGGATGTCCAGATGTCGGTCAACCCACACACCGGCAAACCCTTCTTTATGCCCTTTCCTGCGATGAAGAGTTCACAAGAATGACCGGGACCGTCCCTTTGTTCCGCCCTCGTCAGTCCCGTTACCTGCTAAGTCTGCTGCTGACGGGCTTGCTGGTGGCCGTCTGTTCAGTCATTGCTCTGGCGATCGGCGCCCGGTATATCGCACCGGAAACGGTCGTCCGGGCGCTGTTCGCGTATGATCCCCGCAATTTCAATCATCATGTGGTGGTTGAACTCCGGCTGTTACGTCTGGTTGCCGCACTACTGATTGGCAGTGCATTAGGCGTTGCCGGATTGCTGTTACAGTCAGTGATCCGCAATCCCTTAGGGGAGCCTCATATTCTGGGCTTAAATGCCGGGGCGGCACTGGCCGTGGTGATGAGTATGGCTTGTGGCGCGAGCTGGCTCACCTTGCCGGGTATCCGGCCACTGGTCGCGGCGGCCGGTGCTGCCTTGCTGTTCGGCCTGGTGATCCTCTTCTCTTCCGCCGGACGCAGCGGGCTGACGGTGATGAAGGTCACACTTTGCGGGGTGGCATTGTCCGCTTTCGCGTCTTCACTGACCGCCACGGTACTGTTACTGGATGAGCAGACCATGATGGATATGCGCACCTGGCTGGCCGGTGATCTGGCCGGACTTAGCTGGCCGGGAATACAGGCAGCGGCTATTCCGATAGCCCTGGCGGTCCTGCTGGCGGGATGGCTGGCCCCTTCGCTGAACGCCCTGGCGCTGGGGGATCACCTGGCCCGCGGGTTAGGGGTCAATCTGCGGCGTACCCGGATGTTGTCCATTTTCGCGATTGCCTTACTGAGTGGTGCGGCTGTCTCTCTGGCCGGGCCGATAGGCTTCGTCGGGCTGATTGTCCCGAATGTGGTACGACGGCTGATAACTGAAGATGTACGTAAGGCCATCCCGTGCTGTGCTTTGTGCGGCGCGCTGGTTCTGCTGGTTGCCGATATTGCCGCGCGCACGCTGATAGCTCCTCAGGAGCTGGCGACCGGCGTAATGACCGCCCTCGCCGGAGCTCCGGTGTTTATCTTTATTGCCTCGAGGTTTTTTAAATGAGCCACCTGTTGCGCGCCGTCGGCTGGAGAGTACTCCGTCAGGGCCGGTGGTCTGTTCTGCTGCGGCCCGCCCTCCTTGCCCGGCTGGCATTTTTTCTGCTGCTGATTTTTCTGTTACTGATCGTTGGTATTACTCATGGCAGCCTGCGGATACCGGTATCCGGTGTCGCCAGAGCGCTGTTTTACCCGCAGGAGGTGCATGACCCTTCTCTGTTTATCGTCACAGGCGTCCGGCTTCCCCGGTTATTGATGGCTGTGGCGGTCGGCGCAATGCTGGGAATGGCCGGGGCGGCGATGCAGTCCATTACCCGTAACGGACTGGCGGACCCGGGACTGCTGGGGGTAAAGGAAGGCGCCAGTATTGTGGTTCTGACGCAGATCCTGTTCTTCCCGGCCGCAGGTATGCTCTGGCAACCGGTCACCGGGATGACCGGTGGCTTGCTGGTCTCGGCGCTGGTGGTTGTGCTGGGCAGAGATTTTTCCCGGCCCCGTTTTATTCTGATAGGCATCGGAATTTCGTGGATATTTGCGGCCGCCATCGGTGTTTTTATGACTACCGCCGATGTCCGTCAGGTTCAGACCGTCATGTTATGGATGGCGGGCAGCCTGAATGCGGTCAGCTGGCCACTGTTAGTCATCTCCCTCTGCTGGGGGATACCGGCCATATTACTGTTGTTTCTCACCGCCCGTGCTTCAGATATTGCCTTACTGGGAAATACCGCCGCGACCGGGTTGGGTGTCAGGTTATCTCAGTTAACCCTGCTGAGGTTTATCGCGCCGGTCATTCTGACCGCCACCTGTATTTCCTGTGTCGGCAGTATCGGTTTTGTCGGTCTGATGGCCCCGCACCTGTCACGTATGTTGTTCCGGGGCGGACAATCCGCACTGCTCAGTGGCAGTGCCGTCTGTGGTGGCGTGCTGGTCTTACTGGCCGATAATGTGGGAAGACTGGCTTTTGCCCCATTACAGTTACCTGCCGGTATCGTCATTTCGTTACTCGGCGGTCCGTTTTTCCTGCTACTGCTCTGGCAACGCCGGGATAAATTCTGATTTGTAAGGATGATTATGCGTATTCTTTCTGTTTTGCTGTTATTTATCAGCACGTTTGTCATTGCTGCGCCGCAAACTCAGCAGTTCACCGACGATAGCGGACGTACGGTAACGGTACCGCTGCATCCGAAGCGGATCATCTCACTGCATGATCTGGACATTACTATTCCGCTCATTGAGCTGGGGGTTTTCCCGGTCGGCAGTCACGGACGAACATTACCGGACGGCACTCATACACTGCGATCAGCGCGACTATTAACCGGTGTTGATTACACTGACTCCGGTATCCGCTTTATCGGTACCTCGGACATTAATATCGAGGCAATTGCTGCACTGAAACCGGACCTGATCATTACCGAACCAGGCCGTAATACCCCGGTCGATCAGCTTGAAAAGATTGCCCCGACCGTCAGTATTGATCATCTGAAAGGCGGCGCACCACGGATTTACAGTAAGCTGGCACAGCTGACCGGCACACAGGTTCAACTGTCACGACTGGAAGCACGGTATCAGGATGAAATCAGTCAACTGAAACAGACCATCGGCGGTCGTAAAATTACCGTCTCCGTCCTGCAGGCCAATAACGGTAAAATTACCGTAATGCACAGCTACCATTCGCTGGGGAAAGTACTGCGTGATGCCGGCCTGACCTTCCCTGCCCTGATCAATAATATTCCTGAAGATGGCCGCATGAATGTCAGTGCCGAGCGACTGCCGGACCTGGATGCGGATCTGGTGTTCGATACCTGGCGGGGTGATACCGGCGGTTCGCCGGCCGATGAAATCGCGGCGATGAATGCCGTGATGCCGGGCTGGTGTAACTTCCTGACAGCCTGCCAGAAGGGCCACTATGTGATGGTCTCCCGCGAAGAAGCCATTTCGAATTCGTTTGCCGCGCTCAGCCTGATGGCTGCCGTGGTTCAGTCTCAGATCGCAGGGCTGGCTGTCTCTGGCGCGAAATAAGCGGAATGAACGATGAAAGAACAGAAGAAGAATAAACACAGGGTGGATGTCTACGGGGAACGTTTACGTCACCGGGCCCCCCAACTGTCTGCCGGCCTGCAGAGTGTTCTTTATTATATTAATGAAAACCGTGCCACGGTACTGGAAGCGACTGCACTGGAAATTGCGGCAGCCACCGGCACCTCCGATGCCACGGTGGTCCGTGCGGTGCAGGCGCTGGGGTTCGCCGGTTTACGTGATCTGAAAAAAACCCTGGAGTTATGGTTTGAACCGGTGATGAATTCCACCGATAAAATGAGCTCTACCGTGAGTGAGTTCACCTGTGATATTCAGTCGGGTATTGATTTCGTTCTTGAAGGCCATAAACATACCTGCGAAGTGCTTGGTTCTCCGGAAAACCGCATTGCACTGTCGCGTGCGGTTTCACTGTTACTGGACGCCCGGCAGGCCGCCATTTTCGGTATTAATGCCTCGGGGATCCTCGCCGAATATGCCGCCCGCTTATTTAACCGCATCGGTCTGCCCTGTGTGGCGCTTAACCGTTCGGGAATAGGCCTTGCTGAACAGCTACTGACTCTGCAACGGGGCGATGTGCTGATCATGATGGCCCAGAAGTCAGCGCACCGGGAAGGTATGACTACACTGCGGGAAGCGCGGCGGCTGGCGAATCCGGTGATCCTGCTGACTAACGCGATGGACTCACGGTTTGCACAGGAAGCAGATGTAGTGATCCAGGTTCCGCGTGGCGGGGAAAACGGTAAAATCCCGTTACACGGTACGGTGCTGGTCTGCCTGGAGATGCTGGTATTATCCGTCGCATCCTCAGCCTCTCAGCGCACGATAAAATCGATGAAACGTATGCAGGAATTACATCGCGGCCTGAAACCCGGCAGCCATAAACGCTGACCCCGGGAGGGGTTAACCCGGGCCGTTCCGGCCGGCATAACGTCAGTGAGTGAACGACAGCCAGTGATGGCAAAAAGCTTATCGGGGACGGAGCAAAATTGACGGATACGGGCAAAAGAGGAAAGCCTGAAATAGCGGTTAAAGAACAGACAAGCTGCCCTCAAAGGCACCCGGCCGGTGCGCTGTAGTGCGCTTTGTCACCCCCGGGCTAACAACAGACGCAAACTGAAAACGGGGACGGAGTCAGCGGCTCAACGTTCCGGCGAGCCTTTTGTCAGTGTGTCAGCCAGTGATAAACCGGCCGAAAGAGATGAGTATTTTAACGGATCAGGGGTCGGCGGTTTCTGCAGAGCCACGGTTGTGAGGAGTCGGAATATTGACTGCACCTACCCCCCTGAGTGATATACCGTCAGGAACCACGAAAATGCCGGAACAGTCAGTCAGTCAGTTAGTCAGTTAGTCAGTTAGTCAGTTAGTCAGTTAGTCAGTTAGTCAGTTAGTCAGTTAGTCAGTCAGTTAGTCAGTTAGTTAGTTAGTCAGTTAGTCAGTCAGTCAGTCAGTCAGTCAGTCAGTCACTTAGTCAGTCAGTCAGTCACTTAGTCACTTAGTCACTTAGTCACTTAGTCACTTAGTCACTTAGTCACTTAGTCTGGATAAGCGAAAACAGGCTGAGGCAAAAAATATCCGCCGCCCGGTTCAGGGTCAGCGGATACAGGTCATAGGAGTTTCAGAAAATATCTTCCACCTTCCTGGCCACCAGAGAAGTCCCCGGCGACGGAGTGCAGAAATCAGCCTTTCATCCGGTGCGCAATCGTATTAGCAGTCACCATCGCGCTATAGACATCATCGACCGTCAGTTCCATCGGCATATTGTTCATCGTATCGCCAGGCGCACAGGCAATACGCGCCACTTCACGCCATTGTGATTCGACAAAGGTTTTCAGGCCCATATCTTCCAGTGTCAACGGAAGTTTTGCCGCTTTCACAATACGTACTACATTCTCCCATTCTTCCCGCGGGGCATTTTCCAGCACCAGCTGGGTCAGCAGGCCAAAAACGACTTTCTCACCGTGCTGCGCTTTATGCAGATCCGGGATCACTGACATACCGTTATTGACCGCATGAGCCGCGGCCAGGCCACCAGCCTCTGCACCGACACCACTCAGATAAATCGTCGCCTCGATGGTCTGCTCCAGTGCCGGGGTGGTCAGGTGGTTCACCACAGCATCCATAGCCGCATCAATGTTTTCGCTCAGCAAACGGTAGCAGAGTTCTGCCAGCCCCAGTCCGGTCCTCGACGGTTTGTGCAGCACCAGATTGATACCATCGGCAGCATAGCAGGCACGTGCCTCAAAATAGGTCGCTAACGCATCGCCGACCCCGGCGGAGAAGAAACGCAGCGGTGCGGCCGCGATAATCGAGGTATCGGCCACCACCACATCCGGGTTCTGCGGTAAATACAGATACTCGTCAAACTCTCCGCTTTCGGTATAGATGACCGCCAGCGCAGTACAGGGAGCATCGGTGGAAGCGATTGTCGGGAACAGCACCACCGGCAGCTTCAGATAAAAGGCAACCGCTTTCGCGGTGTCCAGCGTTTTGCCCCCGCCGACCCCGGCAATAACATTGGCTCCGCTGGCACGGACACATTCCTGAAGACGGTCGATCTCTTTCCGGCAGCATTCATAGCGGAATTTTTCAGCACATCCTTTCAGTCCGGCGGCCTGCAGGGCAGGTAATGCCTGTTCTTCCACTTTTGGAAGAATAAATTCATCGGTAATGATCAGGATGTTATCGCCAAAATCTTTCACGAAGTCATCGATTTTCGACAACATATCGGTGCCAATAAAGAATTTTTTCGGTGATGTTACCGTTCTTGGTAATTTAGTTTCTTTAATCATTTTAGTTTCCCGTCAGGTGAACTTTGATAAATTTATGATGGTGAAATTCTCTCCACCTCACATTGATCATGATCATAAGCGGGTCTGTTTATTTGTCTTAATTACCGGTTATCCTGGCGGATAACTGTCCAAGGAACAGCTAAAGAAAGCGTTACCCTGCCTGATACAAAGTGAAAGAAACCTACTTAATAGGTTGATTATTATATCTATTTTTCAAATGATCTTTTCTGTGCGCGGTGATGGCGAAGAATGTTATGCCGGTTGTCACCCCCCGGAAGAAAAAGAATTCTCCCGGGGTTCTTACCGCCCGATTTGCCGGCGCCTCTGCTTAGCCTTATAAAAATAACCCAGGTAATAAATTAACCACCTTAATCTGACCCCACCTCAGTGGTGGGCTTGCCGGGAAATCGGGTTCGCAAAAGCGCCGGAAATGCGCCCGATAGGATCATCAGGCGCTCTTCTGGTGCAGAAATCGCATCCCTCTGCGAAAGACTTTCACCTGATCTTTATAAAAATCAGGCAGTAAAAAGAATGGCATCGATATTGCGTGGCATTCAGTCATGCCATAATAAGGAGCACCGCGATGAAACCGACTTCTGCCCGCTATACCATCTTCCTGCTCATGTTCCTCATTGCTCTGATTAACTATATTGACCGGGGGGCGTTATCCTTTTCCGCCAATGCCATTGCCACGGAATACCATCTGAATAAAACCCAGCTGGGTGCCGTTCTCGGTTATTTTGGTATAGGGTACCTGCTGGGGTCGTTATGTGGCGGTTTTCTGGCCGACCGTTTCGGTACTCGTAAAGTCTGGTTATGGGCAGGTCTCTGCTGGTCTGTGCTGGAAATTGCAACTGCCTGGGCGGGGGAGGCGGGGATGGCGCTGTTTGGCGGTTCCGCGCTGATGGGGTTCGCCACCCTACGTATATTATTTGGTTTTTCCGAAGGTCCGGCGTACGCGCTGATGAACAAAACCATCTCGGCGTGGGCACCGGATAACGAACGCGGCTTTGCGCTCAGTATCGGCCTGGTCAGTACCCAGGCCGGTGCAATGCTGACCGCGCCGATAGCCGTCGGGCTGATCCTGCTGACCGGTGACTGGCGGATCATGTTTATTATTCTGGGCGTATTTTCACTGCTGGCGATGCTGCTGTTTTCCCGCCTGTATACCGACAGCCCCGCGCAGCATCCAAAGGTGAATACCGCCGAGCATGCCCTGATCACGCGGGGGCAGAGCGCATCCGTCGCCGAAGGTACCGCCCTGCCCTGGTGGAAATTCTTCACCAGCCGGACGCTGGTCTGTAATGCACTGGGCTATTTTACCTTTTTATATATCACCTTTACGCTGGCAACCTGGCTGCCAAAATATCTGCAGGATAATTTCCATTATGATCTGCACACGCTTTGGTATGTGGCGATGATCCCCTGGAGTGGCGCCTGTTTTACCGTCTTACTGGGTGGCAGAATTTCTGACGCGCTGATGAAACGATTCAATAATCTGCGGATTGCCCGCAATGCCTTCGCGGTCGTCGCCCTGTTACTGACCGCGCTCTGTTTTATGGCGATCCCGCTGGCGGGCTCCGCTGCGGCGGTGATTGGACTGATGGCCGCCGGCAATGCGATTAATGCGATGGTTAATAACGTGTACTGGTCGGTGGTCATTGATGTGACGCCGAAGGCGTCGGTGGGGACATTTAGCGGGATAACACTGGCCATTGCGAATATTTCGTCGGTCCTGTCCCCGATGCTCTCCGGCTGGCTGGCCCAGCACTCTGGCTATAACGCCATGTTTATCGTGACCGGCTGTATTGCCCTGGGCAGTATGCTGGCGATGATGGCGCTGCAACCTGAAAAAAAGCATGGTCTGTCGGTACGGCCACAGGCCGGTTATCCCCATGCGCTTCCGCGTTCTATGACCGAATGATCACCAGGCGGGCCGCCAGGTCCGCCCTTCTCATTCGCCCTGCCGCAACCGGGTGGCGGTCTCCAGTGCCCCGATCATCTGGCCTGCCAGCGCACCGATAACGTTCATGCAGACAGAATTACCAAACTGTTTATACATCTGACCATGGGAAACGGCATCCACAATAAAATCATCGGGGAATCCCTGTAAACGGGCACACTCTTTCGGCGTCAGTTTTCGCGGATTTTTCCCTTCACCGTGCTGTTCGATCAGTATCTCTGAACCGTCTTTATAGTATCTGGCGCTGAGGGTATTGGTGTATTCACTGCTGGCGTTAAACAGACTGTAACCGAAGCCGTTTCCGCGCTGCTTATGTGACGCGCGTCGTTTTTGATGACCGAGCCACAGTTTATCGGACAGGGTATAGACATCTTTGCCTTTTCTGGCAATCAGTGCCGCCAGCTGGTGTGGTTGCAACAAAATGTCCCCTACCCGGGTCGGTGTACAGGGAGGGGCCGGCCACTGATACACCTGGTCGAAATCCACACCGCTGAAATAGTCTTTATCAAAACCGACAATATAGACCCGCTCACGGTTCTGCGGTGCCCCGAAATCCCTGGCCCGCAACACCCGGAAGTCGACCCAGTAGTTCAGCTTTTCAGACAATGCCCGCCGGGCATCTTCACTCATCGGGACATCATCAGGGATCGCCTGTGCATGCTTACCCTGCAGAATATCGATAATGGTCTTCAGGGTACGGCCTTTGTCATGGCCCTGCAGCTGTTTGACGTTCTCCAGCAGGAACGCTTTGGGCTTTTTAGCGGCCAGGATGCGCTGGATCTCAAAAAACATGGTTCCGCGGGTATCACTGAAGCCCTGCTTACGCCCTGCCAGAGAAAAGGCCTGGCAGGGAAACCCGCCCAGCAGCACATCGTGGTCGGCAATATCCGTGGACCTGACCCGGGTGATATCACCGACCGGCATTTCTCCGTAATTTGCGAGATAGGTTTTCTGGGCGTATTTATCCCATTCCGAGGTGAACACACAATGGCCGCCCAGACGCTGAAAAGGCAAGCGGATCCCACCGACACCGGCAAACAGATCGATAAACGTGAACCGGCTTTCTGACTGCGGTTGCTGACGGAACGGGGCTTCCTGCGCATGTTTCCGGAGTTTTTTATCCATATTCAGGATGGCCTTACGCTTGGCCACGGAAGGCATCATCCTGCCGGCTTCCCATTCACTGACGGTCTGTTCGCCGTGAGCTGGCATCCCGAGGACACTGGCAAACTCGGCACGCCCCAGGCCGAGCCCTTCCCTGATACTCTTTATTTCTTCTGGTGTTGGATGTGCTAAGTGGGACATTGTTCGGTTACTTATGCGGTTTTAGTCCCGGAAGACTAACATTGCCCTTAAAAGCCCGCAATCAGTTATTCCGGCGTGCACAGCAGGACATTCTTCACTCATTCAGACCGGCCGCTTTTATGATAATTACAACCGGATTAACGGCGCTTCACTGAACGACAAAGAGAAGACCCTGTTAACATTCTATTATTTAATGTTTATCGATATCCCATCTGATGACTAATGCCGGTACTAATCCTTGAAATGATGATCAGGGTGAATGGGGACACACTTTCGGACTTAACGACCGACTACCGGAATCACTCGTCCGCGACAGGACTGTCAGCCGGAGAAATATGGCTCACCGTAACCCTGTTAGTGGTAAGCACCGTCAGGGCCAGAATATTCTGTGACTGAGCTGGCACTCTTCGCTACTGTCATCAAAGGACAGCGTTCCGGGAGGAAGGAAACCCTCGCCCCCCGGGATGTTTTTACTGTGTGCTGATTAACATTAGCGCGGGGATTTAATCACCAGCTGGTGACGGTCATTATAAAACCGGCGATAGGCCAGATAACCGGCAATAATGGTCGACAGACTGGCCGTAGACAACAGCATAAAGGTCACCATGATCTGATATTTAATCGCCTTAACCGGGTCAATTCCGGCAAAGATTAATCCGGACATCATCCCGGGAAGGCTCACCAGTCCGACGGTCTTAGCGGAGTCAACGGTCGGGATCATCGCGGCGCGGATGCTTTCCCGCAACAGACCGGCAGAGGACTGTTTCGGGGTCGCCCCCAGACTGAGCATCTCCTGGATTTGCTGCTGCCCGCTGGCAAACCGTTGCCCCAGATTATTGTAACAAAGCCCGACCGCCACCATCCCGTTACCGGCAATCATTCCTGCTATCGGGATCACCTGCATCGGCAGAAACTCAATCGAGCCGGTCAGTACCAGTACCAGTAACGTCAGTACGGCCCCGGTAGTGATGGCAATAAATGACATCAGGAAAGCATTATCAATATATTTGCTGCGCTTTTTGGCATTCCAGGCCGCATTGAAACAGATAAATAACACCATCAATACCGTCAGAAAGACATTATTCAGATCAAACAGATATTTTAATACATACCCGACAATCACCAGTTGTACGACGGCACGGCAGATACTCCACACAATATCTTTTTCCAGTGCCAGTTTTTCACGGTAACTAATCACAATCGCCACCAGCACTAAGGCCAGCGACATAATTAGCGATCCATTGGTGATATTATGCTGGTTCACTCGCGTCTTCCTTTGTTTTTTCTGAGGGGGTTCCTTCCTGCATCGCGGAGGGTGAGGTTAACCGGATGACATTATCCGCATGGCGTATTTCATCCACGTCGTGTGTCACCCACAGGACAGCCAGATTCTTTTCACGTACATACTGATGAATAATATCGTTGACCTGGCGTTTGTTTTGCTCGTCCAGGGCGCTGGTGATTTCATCAAGCAGCAACACCTGCGGCAGAAACTGCAGATGACGGATCAGTGAAATACGCTGTTTTTCACCGCCGGAGAGCGCCGTCACCGGCTGGTCCAGCATTGTTTCCGGTAATGAAAACCGGCGCAGTTCTTTAATCAGTTGCTGCTTATCGGCCGTTTTACGGCGCAGAGCCCAGGGAAACTGCAGGTTATCGGCAACGGTATCGCCAAACAGTGACGGGGTTTGTGCACAGTAAGAGACCTGCTGACGGTACTGTTCGGGAGCATACTGCAAAATATTTTTACCGGCGAAGGTGATCCCGCCGCTCTGCGGACTGATCAGCGAAGAGAGGATCTTCAGCAAGGTACTCTTTCCGCATCCGGACGGCCCGGTGATCAGGGTGAATTCACCGGCATTCAGTGTCAGCGATAAGTCACTGAGGATCGGCGATCCGCCTGCCTGGTAGTTAATCTTGTCCACTGCCAGCAGTGGTGTTTTCTGATCCTTCATGGCTTATTATCCCGTACTTAACTGTTTTACATAGTTTAACGGTGATCCCCACACAGAAGAAATGGGTTTTTCGCCCGTCAGCGCGGGTTCTCTGCGTACCTCCCCGGGATACCCCGCATTCAGTGATCCTTCGCGCTGCGCAGAATTGTAATAATTTCTAACCTTGCTGACTGGTGTTTCCGCTGCCCGCCTTTTAAGGTAGAAAGTAAGACTGGAACATTTAAGAGGATGGAATATGCGAATACTGGTTGTGGGTGCCGGCTCTACCGGTGGCTATTTCGGCGCCTGTCTGGCTCGTCACGGGCGGGATGTGACTTTTCTGGTCCGTGAAAGGCGTGCAGCAGCCCTCAGAGATCACGGGTTAGTGGTTCATGCCGATGCGGGAGATTTTAAGATACAGCCTCAGCTATTGCAGGCCGGGGAGATCCGTGGCCCGTACGACCTTATCCTGCTCACGGTGAAAAGTTTCGGTCTCGAACAGGCTATCCGCGATATTACCCCCGCGGTCGGAGAGCAGACGCTCATATTACCGGTGCTGAACGGTATGCGGCATATCAGTACGCTGGGGGAGGTGTTCGGTAAAGAAAAAGTATTAGGCGGATTATGTAAGATCCATTCCACGCTGAATAAAGACGGCGAAATACTGCAAATGTCTGCGCTGCATCAGCTGTCTTATGGTGAACAGGATGGCCATAACTCCGCACGTGTCCGGCAACTGGATGCCGTACTGAGTGACTGCGGGTTTGATAACCGGCTATCGATGACTATTCAGAATGATATGTGGGAAAAATGGTTGCTGCTGAGTACGCTGGGTGCTGTCACCTGCCTGTCGCGGGGCAACACCCAACAGGTCGTACGTTCGGCCGGCGGCGAGGCACTGTTACAGGCAATATACAGTGAAGTGCTGGCCGTGATCACCGCCTGTGGCTATCAGCCACGCCCGGCAGTCATTGCCGCTACGCTTCAGATGCTGAGTAACCCCGAAACCCCGCTGACCTCCTCCATGTACCGCGATTTAGATCAGGGGTTCTCTGTGGAGGCGGATCAGATCATCGGGGACCTGGTCGACAGAGCCAATGCACACGCACTTCCCGTACCGCTGCTGAATGCAGTGTATGTCAACCTGCAGGTCTATCAGCAAACGCGGCAGGCGGGCTGAGAATCTGTTGATCGTGGCCCCCGGCTGAGTGGTTCGCTGGTAACGGGGGCGTTAATCAGGCCAAACCATGATCCCGGTCCCGGCAGAGCACGGGCCGGGGCATCACTTTCGTGGCCGGACCTCAGGATCCGTGCTTCCCGGCCTGCCACTCGCCAGCGGTGGTGATAACAGCGCGAGTACCATCATCGGTGAGGCCTGCTAAATAAGCCCTGTACGCTTTCTCCGTGCCTGACCACGACGCAGCCTGTGGATATTGCCTTCCGGGAGGCCTCTGCCGTTCTGTTGATAACGATCAGCCACCTTCCCGCCGCCACACGTTGCCTCTGCTGTCACAGAGACTCCCTGTATTACCTGCCTGTAGCGGTTCAGGGAAGTGCATTCTGGTAGAGATCCCAACGGTTACCATAGAGGTCCTCAAATACCACCACCCAACCGTATTCTTCCTCGCGGGGCTGCTGACAGAAATGTACCCCTTTTTCCTTCATTGCAGTGTAGTCACGCCAGAAGTCATCGGTTTGCAGGAACAGAAAGACGCGACCTCCGCACTGATCACCGATAAATCCCTGCTGCCGTTCGCCGGAAGCCTGCGCCAGAAGCAGGTTACAGTCACTTTCCGGATGCGGCGTCACCACGACCCAGCGCTTCCCGGGCTGCGGGGTATCTTCCACCAGCGTGAACCCCAGTTTATCGGTGTAATACTCAATAGCACGATCATAGTCATCAACGACTATCGCAACATATCCCAGACATCTCTTTTGTGTTCTCATCGTTACTCCGACAGGCTTCAGAAAAAACCGGCAACTGATATCAGGGCACTTTCTGCATTATGGCCCACAGACCGGGTGAACAGGCGGGCACAGTCCGGATAAAGACCTCCTGAATAGCGTCCATTCCGTCAGTGCGTTCTGATAATGCCCCGCCCGGCCCGGGAAATGAATACCATAAGAGGCCAGCCGGTATGCCATCACTGAATAGAAGGCATCCACAGCTCCCGAAGTCTCTCCACGGAAGAACTCCCCCCGGGCCGCAGCAAAAATAATTCCGATACGTTCGATGTCTGCTTCCGCTTCAGCGGATAACGCTCCCGGTACCGTTTTACCGGAGGCCACAAACGGCATTTGCCGGCGGATTTCAGCAAAGCCTGAGTGTAATTCGGCACATAAGCTTCTTTCCTCAGCCCGTAATGCCGCCTCTGCGGAATAAAGTAACCCGGGTTTAATTTCGTTAACGTACTCGGTGATCGACAGTGAATCATAAATAATAAGATCGCCGTCGCTGAGAACCGGCACCCGCCCGGTCGGTGATAAGCGTTTGAGTTCGCGTCTGCTCTGCGGATGGCTGAGGTCAAAAATATGCAGGTCCGGGGGTATTCCGGCAATCTCCATACAGAGCAACACTCTCAGTGACCAGCTGGATTCTGTCCCGGCAAATAATTTCATCTTACACTCCTTATAAACAAGGCTATCATCTATAGCATGACAGCCCGCAGCGACACGTTAAATTTCTTTTGTTTATGATCAGCCTGTTAGCGCGATATCCCCCTGTTCTCCCGAAGCAATAACCGTTATCACGGCTCAAGAAATGCCTGCCACCATCAGGTAAATCATGGCGTTACGGGCCACACAACGTTAACGCTATACAATACACCTCTGATGAATTTAGTGAGGTCAGACAAGCGCCTGATAATCCCTCTGAACCTGTCTGACGTACTGGTTCAGAGGGATTATCAGGCGCCGCTCACCGGCGAGCGCTTAATGTGCTGAATTTCTGCTCTATCCCTGAATGATCTGTTTAGCAGAGTGAATGAGAAAGCGAAAAGTGTGTGCTGTCCGTATTACCTGCCTGAGGAAATTCCGGTGACGGTTTATTTAAGAAGAACGGGGCGTTTCCCGGATGAAGGATATCGTCAGGCTATAAATGCGGGGCAAAGACATTCTGGAAATCTGAGCAGTAAAAATACGGACGTATTATTGACCATGACCTGTGAGCTGCAGACTTATGGCAGGTATTCGGCATAATAATCATCATACAACCGGCACGCCAGTGACGAACAATCCGTTTCCAGACAGAGCGCGACATCCTCACCGAAACCACGTTCATGTAATTCGCATGCCGACGAACACTCTGCGAGAAGCCCCGGATTTTGCTGGCGGTAATGTTGCCATGCCGCTAATGCCGCCAGGGATTCAGGCGAACAACTCTCCCGTCCCATCGCTTCAATGATACTGCCCGCGGCAATATAATCTTCAACCGAAGGCCGCAGGCCCCCGTCAGGCCATTGTTCTCCGCAAGGCACCAGTAAGACTCGCTGAAAGTGACGACAGGCTTCTGCTGTCGCTGTTCTGTTTCTGAAGCATCCACTGAAAATGGCTGCGCCTGTTTCTCTGGCCCGGCACGAAATCGCAGAGCCATTTGGCGAGGGTAATACCAGTCTCTCACCCTGGCCTATTTTGCGAAGTGAAACCGGCGAAAGGGTGTAGCCCGCACTCCCCTGTCGTCTGTCAAAATGTGCAGTGACAGCCCCTCTTTTCTCCCCATATTCCCTGGCTGAGGCATCTTTGCGGAGATAGGGATAGATACGGGCACCGTGATCGATAGCCACACTCACACAGGTTGAAAAAGACATCACATCAATAATGACGATACAATCGACGTCGTCTGCCAGATGAGCAATGGCCGGCATTCCCCATTCAAGGCGAAGATCAAAAGCTGCCTGGCTAAAGTAGTGCATGATGATTGCTCCGTGTGACGGTTGCAGAACGGTGCCACGCGCCTGTCAAACCGGAATCTCCCGTTATGCCGGAAATTCTGCCTGCGGGTGACGGGATCAACAAAAATAGTGTTCCGGTTGTACCACAGGTCGCAACCCGGTACTCAGAAACTGAACATAACAGGCAGACCACGGGAATATCCGTCACCCGTCGATGGGGAGAATATCAATTCAGGCCTCAGAAGGCGTATCAGCCGCAGGCAGGGCACGGTTTTCCGCCGGTATAAGCGGAGAGAAAACATTCCAGGCAGAACGCCCGGCGCACCGTCCGGGCATCGATGGCGGATGAGGATTATTTTTTCTCTTCGCCGTGAAGAGTTTTCTGCTCGCCCATCACTTTCAGTTTTTTCGAAATATCGCGGCGTTCTTTGGATAAATCCGCATTTCTGATGATGTATTCATCGACCCGGTCTTCATAATCACTACGCATACTGGCAATGATCTCCTGAATCGCTTCAATACTCATCCCGGGCTTAATATATTCACTCAGGTTATCCAGCAGCAGAACACGCTTCTGATTATCGCGGACTTTCTTCTCATTATCCGCTATTTCGCGTTGCAGCTTGTTTTTACGGCGAAACATACGGACAAATTCGAGTACGTCCTGGAAGGATTGTTTGGCATTTTCCATGATAACACCTTTGTTTGACGCCTGATCGGACAGACGTGAGTTTCAGAATCAGTTGGGTTCAATGAAGTCCCGGCATCACTACTGTGACTTCTAAAACTTTTCAATACCTTATCTTAGCGCAAAGGAACGGCATTTCACACGACACTGATTGATTACTTTCTCAACACCATTCGAATAAGTTCATGTAACCGCACCAGCTGACCATGTAATTCCAGACTGAGCCAGACATAGCCATAGACCGGTGTCGCCTCTGCTTTGGCATGTTCGGCCTTCGATAACAGCCCGCTCAGTTCCCGTTTCATCTCATCCAGTTCAGCAATGGTGGCAGAGACCTGATCGGTTTTGCCGGTTTTCAGCATCCCGGAAAGCGTGCGAAACAGATTTTCGGTCATGGCCTGGGTACGGCGCAACGTAGGGGCATTCAGCAGCAGCAGATGGCTTTCACGGGAATCCCACCATGCATTGATCTGCATCTCCAGCGTGTAAACCATATTGCGCTGGAGGGTCTGGATGGCTTCAAACACCGATTTGGGAATCCGTGTCTCTTTACTGGACGGTTCCAGCAGGGCACGTATTTTGACACTGCCGGAGATCAGTTGCTGAATGGACTTATTCAGGCGCGGTTTTTCGAGCAAATTAGGTGATAATCCGGTCTGGTAGATCTTCAGCGAAGCGAGTAATGCATCTGACATCCTGATGCGCCAGAAAGTATAGGCCCGTTGCGCCCAGATACCGGTAAAGATGACCGCCAGGATTGACCCAAAGATGACATCGCCCCCCCGCCATAAGGCGGTCAGGAAATCCCCCGGCGGCGCGCCGACCACCACACCGAGGGTAATACCAATCAGTAACGCCATATAGGGACGTTTACCTAAGGTCAGATAACCACAGACAAACATCACGATGCCACACCAGCCCAGCATCAGCGGCAGCGAATACAGCTCTATCTTCAGGGCAATCAGTCCCGATACCGAGCCGGCGATGGTACCGATAATACGTTGTACCGCCCGCGGAAACACATTTCCCCAGGACGAGATAGGCCCCATAACCACCACCAGCGTGATCAGCGGCCAGCTGCCTTCCGGGATGTGCAACAAACGCACCAGTAAAAAAGAGAGCACAAACGCTATGGCGATACGGACACCATGAACGGTCTGGTAGTGGCGGTAAAGCCAGAATTCAGGTCGGGATATGGGCTTGTCAGGGCGCAAAATCATGTTCCGTTAGACTTTTCGGACTGCCATTTTTGCATATTACAAAAAAAAGATCCGGTGCAATTCGTCACCGCTACCGTCCGGGAGCATTAAAAAAGCCCCGGTAAAAACCGGGGCCGGGCAGACTGACAAAGCAGAAAGATTACAGTTTCTGTTTAATGTAGTCAGTGATGCGGGTAATAATGCCGCCTTTCGCGACACTCTGTAAGGCGACTAACGGATAGCTGGCGATTTGTTTGTCTTTATCCATCACCTGAATTTCACCGACCGTTTCGTCCTGTGCCAACGGCGCTTCCAGCTCTTTATTCGTCAGGACATATTTCGCTTTCACATTATTGATTTCACCGCGCGGTAATGAAAGATAGAGATCTTTCGCAGAACCCACATTGACGGTATGCGGATTACCATACCAGACATTCTCTGTTCCCAGAGGTTTACCGGCATGGAATAACTGGACGGTATCGAAGTTATTCTGTCCCCAGACCAGCAGTTTTCTGGCCTGATCTTCACGGCCTTTCGGACTGTCGGCCCCCATGACAACGGCAATCAGACGGTGGTTACCGATAACATTGCTGGCAATAATGTTAAAGCCGGCGGTTTCTGTATGACCGGTTTTCATGCCGTCCACATGCAGGCTGTTATCCCACAGCAATCCGACACGGTTGTTCTGAGTAATACCATTCCATGTCATCGTCTTCTGACTGTACATGTGATAGAACTCCGGCTCACCATGAATAATGGCTCTGGCCACAATCGCCAGATCACGTGCCGTACTGTACTGTCCCGGGGCATCCAGACCGTGAACGGTTTCGAAATGGGTGTTTTTCAGGTCGAGGTTGGCAACGACCTGGTTCATCATCGCGACAAAATTCTGCTGTCCCCCGGCCACATAATCGGCCAGCGCGACACAGGCATCGTTACCTGAATCGACAATCACACCGCGGCTCAGATCACGCACACTGATTTTATCGCCAGGCTTCAGGAACATCAGAGAAGAACCTTTAAATACCGGGTTACCGGCGCCCCAGGCATCGGTACCCACGGTGACGATATCATCAGGTGAGATACGTTTCGCATTAATGGCCCGGTCAACCACATAGCCGGTCACCAGTTTGGTCAGACTGGCGGGATTGCGTCGCTCATCGGGATTACCGGCTGTCAGCACCTGGCCGGTCGTTGCATCCATCAGGACCCAGGAGGCCGCGTTGATGGGCGGTGGCGTCATTGAAAGAGGGAAGGCATTGTCATCGGCATGCGCCGCTGAGGCCAGTAAAATCATACCCGATACAGTAATAAGCAGACGCCTTTTCAAGCTAAATTCCTCAATAATTTGGGTGGGTTGACAGGTTTTAGACGCCTTTTTACGGCATTTTACCCCCGCTGGCATCTCTCAATTGTGAGAAAGTGTAAATCGGCAACCGGGGATATCTGCTGTCAAACGGGTTAACAGAAAAGATCGTGCTGTTCTGCTCCTTGCCTGCAGCGACTATACGGTAGTTATCTCCGTTATTCCAGGCAGGTTAAGCCCGGAAAAAGGTTTCAGACGTGTCATCTTATCCCTTGAAATGAATCATTTTCTCACACCCGGCCTGCACTGTCGGTACCCTGCTAACGCCCGGCGGAGCATGAATTCAACCAGCCTGTGAGGTTTCCCCGGATTATACGCGTTTATCGATGATCGCTGTCAGTGATACGGGCCTGACTCAGGCAGCAGTACAGGAGGTCAGGAGGTCAGGAGGTCAGGAAGTCAGGAAGTCAGGAAGTCAGGAAGTCAGGAAGTCAGGAAGTCAGGAAGTCAGGAAGTCAGGAAGTCAGAAAGTCAGAAAGTCAGAAAGTCAGAAAGTCAGAAAGTCAGAAAGTCAGAAAGTCAGAAAGTCAGAAAGTCAGAAAGTCAGAAAATCAGAAAATCAGAAAATCAGAAAATCAGAAAATCAGAAAATCAGAAAATCAGAAAATCAGAAAATCAGAAAATCAGAAAATCAGAAAATCAGAAAATCAGAAAATCAGAAAATCAGAAAATCAGAAAATCAGGAAATCAGGAAATCAGGAAATCAGGAAATCAGGATTATGCTAAGACTGATAGTCGCCGGTGAAATGTAAATTACTGTCAGAAACATAGCCTGTACGGCCGAAAATGCTTAGCCTCAGAACAGCCTTTTCTGCTCAGGAGAGCGTATGACGAAGATAAATAACATTACCGGGGTTCCGGATGGCCAGCTTTATGACCCGAATTATGATGCAGAAATCATCACTCGCCGGGAAGCGGCAAAGGCCCTCTGTATGCGCTATAACCAGGCGGCTCCGGCGCAGCGCCCGGCCCTTCTGCAGGAAATCACCGGCAGTGTCGGTCAAAGCCCCTGTATTGAACCGCCTTTCTTCTGCGACTATGGCAGCAATATACACCTCGGCGACCACTTCTATGCGAATCACAATCTGGTGATCCTGGACGGTGCAGAAGTGAGGTGCGGCGACCATGTGTTTATTGCCCCGAATGTCGGCCTGTATACCGCCGGACACCCGCTGGACAGTGCACGAAGAAATGCCGGACTGGAATATGCCAAACCAATCACCCTCGGAAATAATGTCTGGATTGGTGCCGGGAGCTCGGTTCTGCCCGGAGTCACTATCGGAGACGGTGCAATCATCGGTGCCGGGAGTGTGGTCTCCCGCGATATTCCCCCCAATGTGGTTGCCGTTGGTAACCCTTGTAAAGTGATCCGGGAAATCAACGAGGCGGATGCTGAACGAACCGATTTCTGAGCACGCCTATCGCAAAACTACGGGAGCCGGCGGGATCGTCGTGCCTGCGGGTTGGGTAAAGGAGAAAACTATGCTGCTTTCCGGAGCCGGTACGTTCACCCCTGAACCCATACCGGCCAGTGCTCATGGGCTGAAATTTTCTCTGCCTTTTGAAACGGAAACAGAAAATGATAACCCCTTTTGGTGATAGCGATCTTAATCGCAAATGAGAAAGAATGGAAAATCTGATGGAGCTGCTTTTGAAGGGGAAACAAATTGACGCGGATACCATCAGAAAAGCAAGATCAGATTACGACGCTGGTAAGTAACAAAATCAGCAACCCGGAAAGCAAAAAGCCCCCCTGAGTTGTCTTAACGTAGATTTAGTAAAATCAGGCAGCTGCTTTAGCCGCGAATTTTATCTTAAGCTCTTGTTTTATTTGTATCTCGAAATCAGTGAAAAGCGCCACCGGTTTTACGCTTTTACCCTGCTTCTCAAGGCGAACGAAGCCTCTTGAGCTAAGAGTTTTTAAGGTAACCGATAAGTTACTTTTCTGTCGTCCGCTCATTTCGGCAAGCTCAGTGATGGTTTCTGGCTGCCGGGCATCCATAAGCTGTAGTAACTCAATGTTATCATTACTTAACACCTGAGCCAGTGCATTTACAGAGGTAAACCATAGCAGGGGCTCTCCCGGCTCAGGCTTGTACTCGCCTTTAACTATAGCAAGCATCCTTTGACGGATGTGCTCTTCCGGCATAACACCAATAAGAGCTTTCATATTTTTTAACCTCGATTTTCTCGTAGTGCGACGACTTCTTCTGTCTCCCTGAAGAAGTCCTCAAGAAGCTGCGCTGCTGACAAAAACTCGTACGGGAATCCTTTATCGTGTGGAGTACGATGCCTATGGTCGTAAACTACTCTTCCTGAATAGTGACCTTTTTTAGGAGTTTTTATACCATGAGCATTGTCTATACCGTAGACGCGGGTATTGTATTGGTCGTGCAGTGTTAAGCTATACCTGATCCCATGCGGAATAAATGATGTTGGCTTAACTTCCCGGGCTTCAATTTTCCACCAATAACCATCATCCCGGTACACTGTGGAGCCATGTAGTGAAAGTAAGTAGTCTAACCCTTCATCTCTTTCCATATCGGCTTTCATTATGTTATGACCTGATCATAACTACAATTACAACGATGTCAAACACAGCGAAGTACTTTGGCACAAAATGAGACATGCTCCACTGCCCCTTCAACCGCGTCTCTTTCATAGTAAAATCATCATCAACGACCTTGTCGTATTTTGGCATTCAGCAACAGGTAATTTCCCTGCCCTTTGACACGGAAACTGAAATTGATCACCCCTTTTGGTGATATCCTTGCGCTGACCACGCAGGTATCTGTACCCTCTTCATATCTGCTGACAGAGGGTCAGCCTGCCTGCACGGATTAGCCGGTGACGTCGTCACTTCCGGGTAAATCACGAGCAGACAGATTAGCCGGTCGCCAGTTCCGAGGCCCCGGGGATGTACAGGAATGAACAAGGCAGAAAAATTGAACGTATGTAAATACCCCCAGTTGAATCAACTGAAATTATGTGTAAAAGACAGGACGGTAAAGCATGAAGAATAAAGATGTACAGCCTACCTTCCTTTTTCATGATTATGAGAAATTAACTTCAAGTTGATGATTTAAATCATATTTCAAATCTACGATTATCAGGTTGGTACAAAATTTGGTACAACCTTAGATTTTCAGACCCGAATTACAAACTCTTCACGAAGTACGTCACCACTCCGATCACCCTGGCATCCTCCAGTGCGTCACCTTCGAGAATTCCACCGTCAGTAATAAACCGGCCGGCACCCACTGTGGCGAATATCTTCTGGCCGGACACTTCCAGTAAGACGACCTTCCCCATCTTCACCCGCAGGCCCGGTTCGGCCACGGCATATCCTTCATCTGTCGGGATGATGACAGATGATGCGGTGATCCCCATCACTGACTCAGGGGTTAACCGTGTTTCAACGTAATCTGTTGCGGGGGATGGGAAGGCCATGTGAGTTCTCCGATGTTTTATCAGAGGTTAGGTCATAATCAGGCGGCCAGATAGCTTTTAAGTGCTGACTCAGCGACATCAAGAGGGTTTCCGGTGCCCGGGTAATCAAATTTAAAAGGGTACAAACTGGCCCCCGGCGTATCTCCCACGGAGGTCTTGAACTGAGCTATCCCCGTCTTACCGTCAAAATAAGACAGACTGACGGCTTCGTATGTCACGTCTACTTTGTCTGACCCAGAGGAAACGCTGATACCAAGCTGGTTATAGAGAGAGGTTTTATCTAACGTGGTCGATGCGGTGAATGACATATGCTTTCCTTTGTATTTAATTGATTTAAATATAAAAATCTCATTGATTGGCCTGAAATCAAAACTAGCTAATTATTTATGATGTTAAACCAAGATTAATATATCCTTACATGGGATATTGAGAGGTGGCTATGAAAAGTGAAGATAAAGGAACAGTAATCGTTACCCTGCAGTGGCTAAGAGCGTTATCTGCAGTTATGGTAATCATTAATCACATTACCCTGAAAGAAAAAAAGTTAGGCATAGTGAGTTCTGCCTTTGATATCGGCGCAATTGGTGTTGATATATTCTTTGTAATCTCTGGGTTTATGATGGCTAATATTTTTTACACTAAAAAACCAACTGCGAAAAAATTCATTTTAGATCGCATAAAAAGAATACTCCCACTATACTACTTATTCACAATCGCATCTTTGATATTACTATTGATATCCCCAAAAATCATTAACACAGATACAAAAACAGCGATATGGCAATCCTTTTTATTTATACCATTAAAAAAAGGTGAACTTACATATTTAGTAATGGTTGGGTGGACTTTGTGTTATGAAGTGATGTTTTATTTGATATTCACTATCAGCTTATTAATAAAAAAGGAAGCCGCACTGTACACGGCATCTTTTATCACGCTAGTCATTTCAATGTACGGTATCTTCCTCGGTGGTAACTCAAGTAATATTTACATATCCGGAGCATCCAACCCGATAATGATAGAGTTTGTTTTTGGCATGGCTGCATATGAAATTTCAAGACTAAGATCCTCACTATTGGTAACAATAATAATATCTACATTATCTATATTTACATTCACTCCATCAGAGGCAGATGACAGGTATGTGAGTTGGGGGGTTCCATCGTTAGCCTTGGTTTTGATAGCCAATTACTCAGAGAAATTCATTACTAAAAAAAACTGGCTTTCATATATAGGGGATTGCTCATATGAAATATACTTAAGCCATATATATGCAATAGGGTTAATTTATTACTCAATGAAAATCTTTCACCTCCCTGTGGACAATCAGCCCTTCCTCATCATATGCTTTATTTTTTCTATCGCAACAGGCGTTATTTGCAAAAATCAAATATCAGAAAGAATAAAAAGAATGAATCTACCTTCAGCAAGAAAAAAATATAGCTTTAAGTTGCACAGTGAGTAAGGCGTAAATAAAAATATTAATCTACTACGTAGACTTATTGATCTGCGTCGCAGTTATGGAATAAGGTACGCCATCAATGTATAGAACAAGGTTTCGGGTCACGCCGGATGATGACTCCCCGGACATAAGATCAAGTGTTGCAGCCCCAGCGATTAAACGTCCGTCACTTGCAATACCAAGGCCGCCTTGCCTAACATTCCCTGAGGTATCCTGTTGCCAACCGGCCCGGTTTATCCACGAGGTCATCGGCGTTCTTGCATCAGATGGGGGGTCTTCCTTGGTCACATCACCGAACCACAATGTTGCACTTAAGTTTGTGTTGTTGTACTGAGCCACCACATCCCCGGGTGAACTGACATCTGCCCGCAGTGAACACATTGCATTGATTCCGACCTTTATCCAGAGCTCAAGGTTATCCCCCCCTCCACCAGTGAATCGAACATCAGTAACCGGGCCACCATGGTTTGACCAGTTAATATGCTGAGCTGAGCTATCAGATTTTCTCTGAATATTTATCAGTGAGTGACCACCGTGCTGAGTTGACCAGGGATTAACCGCAGTAGTGTCCCACACGGCCCCTGCATCACCGGTAACCTTAATCTGTAGTGAACTGCCTATATCCTGGAACCAGAATTTACCAACGTAATACCATGTTTCGACTGTATTGGAATAAGTATTAATCAGAAGTGGCCCGGCAGCCATACGAGATGCAACAGTACCATGAGAAGTAAAAATTCCGTGAGGCTCCAGCAAAGACTGCCCGGGAAGATATGACGTGTTCCATGCGGTATCAACGTTATACCCAGTCTTCATATACTGAGGCTGTATATCTGAAGATATCAATGTGAAATTTGAATTAAACAGATCAAGATAGCATCTTTCTGTTCCGCCGCTTAAATAAGTGTCTTCAATGCAAACGGAAGACATTATCACCTGTGAATCGGTTAGATCCCCCGGATTACATCTTTCAGCCCAAAAGTTAGTCATTACAGACTGGCGCAACCTGGGAGCGTAAATAAGAGGCTCTGGGTAACAAGCCTGATAGTTTGTATTTGACCATTCAACTGCAGTGGGGTGGTCCCAACTTCCTGATGATTGGTTATCATAGCCAATATTGAACAGTCCTCCATATACACTGTTACAATATGTCTCATGAAATTTAGTATCAAGTGTGTCAATTAGTTTAAATCCAAGCCCACCGACATTATATAAAAACCAGTAGCAAATATGAACATTTTGCGGTCCAGACTGAATGTTCTCAAAGAAAGGCTGGATGTTACTCGGAGTTCCTCCTTGTATACTATCTTGTCCCGTCGTTGCTGTCCCCCCGGTTAAAGTGGCCTGACCGTCAAAATTAAAATAAGCGATATCTACGTCATAAGCCTCAATTTTTATTGCCGGGGAAGTTGATTTGTCACTACTAAGTGTAAGCAGGCAATCCCTTCCGTGTGAAACCTTTGGACCATGGAGTTTAAAGGCGTGGTTATTTGTACCTAATGCTTCAGTTGTGAAATCCAGAGGTGATGAGTAAAAATTACCCGCAGGGAATATAATTCCAGGACACGTTGTACCACCTATACCCTGTGACCACAGATGCATGCTGATAATGGCATCGTGGTTATCAAAAGTCCCTCCCGGTACGCCGCCAAAATGCAGCACCGTAGCTTCATCTTTGTTACGGCACCGCTGCCACGCCCAGGAGTCAGAAACCTTTGCAGTAAAACCACCGTCATCAGCGTAACTACCGGACACGGCAACGAACTCATCACCGCCAAATGAGGACTGACCATAAGGTGTAATATCCTTATTCCAGGAAGCTAAAAGCACCCTCTGCCCGGCATATGCTGGTACCAGCAGGCGAAGATCAGCGAAAGATGCTACCTGACCAATAAGGGAGTAACCTAACTGAGCAGCAAGCTCTTTACGTATCACCGCGTCACCCAATGCAACAAAGTTGGCTTCATCTGCCGCCCAGGTTGTCGCTGTATTGCCCGTGGTGGTGTATGGGAGGGTGACGGAGGCTTTTGGCCGATAAAACTCGCCGTTATATGCTGTTATCTGGTTCCGGCGCTCAAAAGTGATTGGTCCATCAACATAATCAGCAAGTGGCTCGTAGCCAGAGTTCAGCAGGAATTGCTGGAACTGGTTATTTATCCCTTCCGCCGTAAGGTGCTGCTTACCAAATCGATCAACGTAGGTTCCATCAGTGGATGTAGCCCACTCGTCTACCTTCGCTCCAGCAAACACCACATCACGGATATCAGCGCTTGGAACCGGTTTATTTGTCGGAGTCGGAATTTTGTAATCTGCCATTTTGTCGCCTTTTAAAAACGGCAAATCCTCAGAAATTAATCTGATTGAAGGCCGTTAGTGGGTTATTTAATTTGAGTAGAGGTCTGGGGAGTATTCAGTCAGGGTAAGGGTTTGAGTGTTATCACCATTGGGTTTAGCACTATCAACCCGCCACATTGTCGCATTCAGATCTGAGTCTGTTGCGATGAAATAACGTGATGGGGACTGAATGTAATTACCGTCATAAATATTCAGGTCAAATGTGTCTGCAGCAGCACTGAATGACCTGGGATTACCGTCAACCGGTGAGCATTCCCAGCGACCACGGTAACCACCTTCACTGTCAGTCATTACTACATATAACTGCTCGGCACCGAATATGATCCGCTCTGATGTATAGAAAACATCTCCGTCCCTGCCCTTTAGGTATCCGGTTTGCTGTGCGTTGTCGTACATATCCGGACACTGAACAACCGAGCCTCTCACCACTTGCGTCTGCTCAAGCACCTTAGCGGTCATGGTGAGGCGGGAATAAAGAATTTTCCTTGCTTCCAGGTATGCGCGGTCATAGGCCTGTGAACTATTGCTGCAGCCTGATAAGCTGATTTGATTGGCATTACTTGTCGCATCCCCGACCTCAGTAATGCCATTCTCATCAATTTGCAGATAGACATATGCTTTTTTATTGCTGGTCGGGTCGGTGTAATCCAGAGTCACCCCGTCATATCCGCCAGGCAGAGACATTGCATAGGCGACCTTATAATCATCCCAGAACATGTTTGACCTGGAGAATACAGTTTCAGGATAGGCCACCGCCTCATCGCGCCAAAATGTCAGGGTGTCGCCAATCCAGTTCATTGATACCCTGGCCACATCACATATGGCCTGTAAACGCTCACCCAATGGCTGTGCGGCATCTGAGAATGTGTAATCGAAATATCCAAGCTGTGGATCGGGAAGCCCACCGGCAATTCCGTAGAGAGTCACTACATCCAGCCGGCTAATATCCTGCTTTCCTGTGATAACCCACTCATGAAGAACCGCATCGGCAAATGAACGAGATGGCCTTAGCGTGTAGTCAATCTGACCGGTTGATGAGTCATATGAAATTACGTTCCTCTCCGCGAGCATGTTGTACTTCTGATCGCGATTACTGTTGCTGTCATCATCCCCCTTAATGGTGACCCTGACCATTGTGTCATCGGGGTACACAACGCCACTTCTCACATTAACCGCGTGGATTGCAGCCAGCGTGACGACATTAGCGTCATTACTGTTATCAAGCCTCTCTACCGATACCGCGTACCGGCCAGAACCTGCCGATGGGGTAAATTTATGCGTGGTGCGATAATTTTTCGTAGTGACTTGAAGATTGTTATCAAAATAATAATCGGATGTCTCAGTCGTCCCGGATATAGCGTTGTTAGAGCTATCAACCTGCCAGACTGAAATTCGATACCTGGTCGTGCCGGCCGTGGGACCTAACTGCACTAAAACATGGACCCATACCTGGGTAGAATCAACTGGAGATATCGCGGGGCCGATAACCAATGGCGAATTATCATTAAGAGTGAATAATGTATTATTTATTGCTGCATCAGAAGGCAATGAAGCAAACTCTCCGGATATGTCCCCGATAACAAAAGTTGTTCGCGACACACTATCATCACCTACAACCCCCTCTGAGTACGTAATAGTTCCGCTCCCAGTGACATTGCTGGTTACCTTTTCACCGTTCACATTCCAGGTTGCACTTACGACGAAGGTTATCGGGTGCGGGAGAGATAATGATTCAAAATAAGAGAAATTATCATCGTTAGAAAGCACAACGGCTATAACCTGATTACCCGCTACAGACACTGATCCAGGGGAGGCAGTTGTGGCTGTTTGAGACGGATAATCAGCAGACTCATTTAGCCCGGGAACTTCCTCATTATCAACATCATCAAAAGTATAACCGACTTCGATATCTCCCAGCTGATCACCAGGCTGGTATATTGAATAGCTTGCTCCTGCCAGATTTCCCAAATTCGATTCAGAATACCGCACCGATGAGATGGTGTATTTTCCGTAACCAACCTCAAACCATTCAGTGATATATTTTTCATTATCCTTGTATTCGAAAAGAGCCTCCTGGATAAGGTCAGGGTAAGCCCTCACCTGACCGTAAATATTCGGTCGGCCTTTATACAGCCTTGCCCGGTTGGTTTGACCAGTCAGGTCATTATTTGCGGATTCCCCGGTAGATACTGAGGGGGCTGAAGACTTCTGAGAAGCCCCCAACAGTTTCATCACTCCGGAAAGAACCTTAGTTACTGGCCGGAGAACACTGGTGATGACTTTGCCTACCCCACCCTCCGGCTGGTCAAAGACGCTCACCACATCATCGGGCTTTGGCTCGTAATTCAGGTCAAAGTCATCTTCAAGTGTTCGCCCATTTATCCGAACGACAACATTGCTATGGAGATTTTGCTTGTTTAGCCAGTCTAACAACTGAGTCTCGTTGCTAATATTTCCGCGCTCAAAAGGCGATCCCGGCAGGCGTTGTATTTCATATTTCGCCATATTTAAGATACTCCACCCTTTGATAAATTTTCATCAGCGCCAGTGGGCTATCAACCCTAACGAATCCGTGCTCGCCGCGGGAGTGCAGACATTTCCCCGGGGAAACGATTACTCCGACATGTGAAGGACTATCCCCACGATAAAATACAGCCAGACAACCAACCCCGGCACTGTTTGCCTCCTGCCATTTCATTCGCTGCTGGGTATAGCAGGTAATAAAATCCGCGTCAGACTCATAACCGGGAATATGATGAAGCTCTTTCCCCAGGACGTGCCTGTAGTAGAGCACCACAAGTCCCCAGCAATCCATTTGATTAAAATCACAGGCACGGTTAGCCCACGGCTTGCCGATGACACGCCGTATAAATTCATCATTCGTCATAAATTCAGAAGTCCGGGATAGTCTTTTGTGGTGTAGATGATTGGGTTTGCCAATGACAGAGGGTTGGTCAGACTGGCGGTAATGGTCACGTTGTTCGCATCCAGCGAGACATCTTTAACATAAAGCGAATAGGCGTTAAGCGCTGCAGAATCACCGATGTTATCCCACACGCTGTAGGTGCATGATATGGCGCTCATACGCTGTGCACCACGCCATAATTTAAGCGTATTCCTGACGTTTTCAGCACCGGCAACAAAGGTGATCGTCATTGATATGGTCGCAGTTCCATCCTGAGCAGGCTCCGTCACGCTGAATCTGGCCGGCTGATAGCTGTCACCTCCGAATGTTGCTGCTGAAAACAGGTTGTTGACCGTTCTGTAATATCCGAATGCCGGATGGTAAAAGGTCACTGTTTCTTTGAGATCAGATGCCGGCCGCCGTTCCTTCCACTCTTTTAGTGTTGTCATTACGCCTCCGGTAAAATCACTGTCACCAGCGGGTCGAGCCAGTCCTCATAGCCTGTAGGTGCCTCAACAATCCAGTCGTCATAGTCTGCTGTGCCATCATTGATACCATTGCAGATAACCGTAGCTGTCCAGGTAACCATAATTCCGTCCTTACTGGTCTGAACCGGCATTGCCGTAAAATGAAGTGTCTGAACCTGCGGCCCCTGATTGTCACCAAGGTCTATCGCCATCTCAAACCAGTTGCGGCCACTATCGCAATATGTCGGAGACCTCAACCATGACTTGAACACCTGAGCCTGCTGAAGCGTGAATAACCATGTCAGAGACCAGGTGGCTTTCAGGTCAGTAGTAACCGGGGTGAAAATCGCAGGGCCGACCGCTGGCTGAGTCGCTAAAAAGCCGGTGTCCTGCGTCATATTCTGGCTGGCGCGTTGTGGTAACGGCAGCCTGTCAGGGTATTGAACGGTTGCCACTAATAATCTCCTGTTGCTTTACGGGACAAGCCGAATGTGGACTGAACTGATGATGACATTGGCCCGCCTGATTCCATATCCGTCAGGAAGGTCTCAATCAGGACCTGGCTTCCATTCTGGGTTGTCTGGTTTTGAACATTCACGCCACTGGCGTAATTATTGACAACATGAGTTACGGATACGCCCGAAGAATTCCCGCCGGTGATATCCTTGTTGCTCAGAACGCTGCCGTTATCTCCGGGGATCATGTATTGACTGCCGTTGCTCGCCTTGTAAATCTCAGGCAGTCCGGATTCTCCAACCTGATATAGCCCTCCGGGGGATACCGGACCGCCATTCTTTCTCATGCCGGTAAGGGCAAGCCCCTGATAAAGCCCAACAGTGGAACTAATACCCGCCATTGCAGGAGCCGCGTTTCCACCAAGGGTTGCAAGTGAGGCCATAGCCGCCGCCGGTGCCCAGGCAGTTGATACCATAGCTGCTTCCCCCATGGTGGCCGCTGAAACGGCGCTCCCCATTGTCTGCTGAATAATCATCTGCCTTACCCATTCGGCACCGGCTTGAACAAATGAGTTAATCACAGCATTAAGAACCGTATTGCCAAGCGACTTCATCGCATCAGATACACTCATCGTTCCGGTGAGTATTCCAGTCAGTGCATTCGAGGCGTTATCAGCAAAAGCATCAAACCCTGCTGTCATTGCTGAATAGCCTGTACCTTGCTGACTTAGCAGGGTCCACTGCGCCGCTGTACGTTGCTGCTCATATTGAGTATTTGCCGCATTCATCAGCGCGAGGCCCTGCTGTTCTGTGAGAACTTTTTGCTGAGTGAACTGCTGAATAAGGGCTAACTTCTGAGCATTTTCATTCGCGAGTTGCTGAACGGGATCAACCTGTCCGGCCAATGACTGCTGAGGCGTGACTACACTCTGGCTGTTAATTTTATCCAGGTTAGAAATATGTTCTGCGGCCAGTTTTTCAGACGCCTGCTGATATTGTTGCTGGCTGATAATCAGATTTCCCTGGGCGTCTTTCTGCCCTTTCAGCAACTCAAGTTGAGCGGATTTATTCGTGTAATCATCGTTTTCAGCCACTTCAGGGATTAGGTTTCTGGCCTTGAGGGCTGCCGATTGCTGCCAGATAGCTTCAGCATATTTGGCTGCCTCCTCCCGTTGTGCGGCTGTAGCATTTTTACCGAGCGACATTTCGGCACGGAGTTTAGCCTGCTCCAAAGTTAGGTTTTGCGACGATACTGCATTGAGATCTGACTGCTGGCGCATCTGCTCCAGCTTCTGAGCGATACTTGCTTCGCTGGCGGCCAGACGCTTAGCTTCTGACGCGGCATTTTTTTTTGCTTTCTGGTTGTCCTTAACAGCCTGAGTATTTTTGTAGGTCTGCTCAGCTTCATTCTGCATCTGAAGTGCCTGAGGGCTATCAGCAGAAAACCCTGCATCTTCAGATTTATAAAGCGCCTGTAACCTTGCCCGGGCGGTACCCTGTAGTTTTGACAGGGCAAGATCACGCTGAGATTGCTGTATCAGGTTTTTCTGTCCGGCTGTCAGGTTGTCCATTTCGCCTTTTAGCGCTGACACGTTAGCTTTTGCATTGGCGGATGTGGTAACCAGATCAACCAACTTCCCAATAAATGTCGTTAGCGCCGCCTGACCGTCAGTCGTGGATGACTTAATAGACTGGAGCTGCAATACAAGCGCCTGGAGTGCTTCCGGTGATTTTGTCTGAGAGACGTTTTCAAGTTGTTTGGCGAGATCAAATGCCTGCTGCTCTGAAATGCCAAAGTTAGAAGACAATGCCCCAATAGTGGCCGAGAAGGTGGCAATTGATCCCCTGCTTATGCCGGCATTTGAAGAAAGCTCTCTGAATGCTTCGCTCACACTACTGGTCTGAATATTAGCCGCCTGCAGGATGTCATTGAATGCACTGATGCCAACCATTCCCCCGGAAAACGCTGCCTTAGCAGAATCCCCAAGACCAAAAAGAGAGGTCGATGCATCCGTGATAGCATCCGGCAATTTTGATATTGCCTGGTTGTACTCAATGAGGGCCTGATTTCTCAGTATCGTCGCTGCTTCGGCGTTAGTTTTCGCCAGCAATGCATACTTATCTGACAGGGCTGCCACCCCGCCTTGAGATACGGTCACTACCTGATCCAATGCATTGGTTGCAGTGGCCAGGTCTTTCATAGTGTCTTCAGCGTTACCCATGCTTTTAACAAGGGTGCCTACTATCACAGACCCAAGAGCGATAATTGCGCCTACAACCGCACCACCCGGACCGAAAGCCCCAGCCAACTGTGATCCCTGCTCACTGAAAGCCAATATAGCTGACTGACCACCCTGGACCTGAACAATAAAGTCCTGAACCTGGTAGCCTGCCTGCTGCATACTGTGCTTCCAGTTAACATGACTTTTAGCGCCTGCATCGGTGCCATTTTTCATGTCATACAACTGGCCGGTCAGATCACCAATTTTGTCCTTTTCGGCATCAGTGGCACCTGATCCGGCACGCAACTGAGCTGCCAGGATTGCAGCGCTCCTTGCACCATTCTCCTGAGCTTCATCGAGAATAGCTAACTGGTTACCTAACCCTTCGATTATTGATTCTGCTCGGCTGAATTCGCTGCTGGCTGTGCCTGTGCTTGTCCCGGCACCGCGCATGGCTTCAGCTATTGAGTTGGCAGCACCAATCAGGGAGTTCATAGCGCCCTGCATTTGCGCCAGTGTCATACTGGCCGCAGCTGAGGATGCATTAGCTTGCTGAATAGCTATAGCCATTGCGCTGACAGTTGTATTCAGCGTTTGCATCGAACCATCCACTGATTTTGTAGATGAAGCGATTTGCGTCAGAGATGAAGCGGCAGACTTGCTGTCCTTACTCATGCTATCCAGACTCTTGCCGGTCGATTGCGCCGCTGAAGCCATATTATCCAGCGTTGAATCGACCTGTTTAGCACTGGTCAGAAGCTTTGCTGTGTCGATATCAACATCAAAATAGATTGAGCCTGCGTTCTGACTGTCTGCCATTTCCTATTCTCCGGGCATAAAAAAACCCCGTCGAAGCGAGGTCTAGAATTTAGCGTTAATTATTTGCAGTATTGATCATGCTCTATTCGGTATTGGTTGGTCTGTATGACCACTGCTGTTTTGTAAAACTTATCATGACCAGAATAAAGCAACGGATACTTCGAATATTTGAAGGTGATAGCCTTGTCGCTAGCAGAATAAATAAACCTTGCCCCTATCCTGCTTAGTTCTGTCTTACCTGAGACGACACCACATACATAATTGTTCCCATCATGCTTAAATGTTTTCATATCAGAAAAAGACAAGCCATCAGGTACTGAGAAATCATTGTCACAGGAAGCAATAGCGAATGGCCGTTTCGATATATCACTCTCAGCCATGGACGCCATCAATGAACATGAGCTTTTCAACTGAGCGGCAGTTAACTCCTCCCTGATAGCGCCCTGAGCCTCAGACTGATACTGGTCTTCGCCTGCAATAGCAACATGGCTGCACACTGCTAGCATAAACAGTAATATTACCTTCCTCACATCCCTATCCTCATTGGTAAAGTCAAGACCAATCCTAAAGGTAAAGTTATGCAATAGGAAGCAAGAACCCGAACACTTATCCCTTCATTCGCTTATCTTTCATCACAAAGTAGTCATCAACTACCTTGTCGTACTCTTCACGGGTAAAGCCTTTCTGCTCGGGGTATTTGGCGTTTAACAACAGGATAAACTCTGTCATGGTGAGATTTTCGGCTTCAGTGCGCGCCATGCCAAAGTGATTTCTGGCAGCATTGATGTACTCAACCGCCCGGAACTCTTTAACCGTTGCTTTCGACTCATGCCGCTGCAGCAGCCTGACCTTCGCCCTGCCGATAATACCGTGGATTATCAGCTCTGATGCAATCACTATCAGGTCGTTGGCATCGATCCGGCCTTTTCGCCAGATAAATGCGCGCTTACCGGTGCGTGACGGGGCAATCTCACCAGTCAGTGGTGTGGCGTCAGTTTCACAGCAGGCATCCATGACAGTCACCGCGGCTACAAATGCGGCTTTACCTTCTGCGGAGTTATTGAGGTAACGCAAAAACCATTCAGGCAGTCTGCCGAACACCGACAACGCCCCGACTATCAGCTGACTCAGGTTGTCATTGTGCAGTGCATAGAACGTCGAAACTATTTCCTCCGGAGTGCCGATCTTGGTCATATTCGCGAATGATGGCCGGAAAAAGTAATCCGTATCACCCACAGAGATAACGCATTCCCCGATTTCCTTAATTGGTGTCATTTTTCAGCCTCATAATCAATATCAAGGGCAGTCGAAACCACCCTTTGGATTGGTTACGCTGCTGTAACCGTGATTGCACTGGTGGCAGTGAAGCTACCATCAGAGGTTGTAGCGGTAATAGTTACGGTACCGGCTTTCACGCCGGTCACCAGACCGCTGGAGCTAACAGTTGCGACCGTTGCATCAGATGTTGACCAGGTCACCACCTGATTAGTGGAATCGGTAGGCGAGACGGATGCCGTTAACTGGCGAGTTGCTGCGACTGCGATACTTGCAGCGGTTGGCGCAACAGTAACTCCGGTGACGGCAACAGTGTCGTTGATATCGTCAATGGCGACAGTGGAGCCATCAGCGACCTTGAACTCTGTAGAGAGCGTCACAATGTCGTCAGTGCCGCCGTCATTGCTCAGAGCGGTGATTACCATGTACGCCTGAATCATGATCTGTCCGAAGTACATACGAACCCACAGCGTAGGCTGACGCGATGCGTTTACCTCATTGACGTAATACTTGATAAATTTGTATATGCCGTACTGGTCAGATTTATCGTTAACCCGGACTTCACCTTCAAACTTCAGAGTCAAATCATTCGAGGTGACTATGTTTTCAACCCACCCCTTAGTGTCGTCGGCAGAAGAGCTTTTGGAGTTTGGGTTCATGTCGAAGGTTTTTGATGTGCCGGCCGCCAGGAGCATAAACTCCGACTCGGAAGGAACTGTATCGGCGCAACCGTCAGCCACTTCAAGAATGACGGCGCGACCAAACAGTTTTGTATTATCGGTGTTACATTTAGCCATTTTCAGCCTCTTTTGAGCGTAAAAAAGGCCGCTAAATAGCGACCTGTTCGGTTTGGTTCGGGTTACTCCCCATAGGTGCAGACAAACTGCATTCGCCAGACCAGACGACCTTCTGCTGTCTGAACCGGTGAGGGAATCCCACCCATATTTGTTATCTGCCCCACACAGGAGTCAGACAGAGGGTTTTGCTGCACATAGTCGATGATGGCCTGAACATCAGTTTCTGATTTGGCATAATCACCGGCGTTCTTTCCAGTGATCACGTCAACCATTACGTAATACTCAGCACCTAAATCACGGTCGATGTTGCTGCCGCCATTTGGCCGGATCACAATGAACCGGTCAGTTAATTTTCCGGTATCAGTCCAGACAAGCGCCTGAATGGTATAGCCAGTCGTCAGGCCTGCATCAACAAGAAGATTGCGGACCCGCTTATGCATTGGTGGATTCATCTGGACATCTCCTTATGCACCACGGAAATCACGGCATCTTTCGCATTTTCAGCGCCTTTCGTCAGAAAGTGCGGCTCTGCGTGAGGGTCCCAAAAGTTACCTTTGTCAGAAGCAAACCCCACCTTGCCGGAGCTGGTTTTAAACGACTTCACGCTGGATCTCGGCTTGCCTTTAAGTTTGCCAGGCGCATTGTGAACATACACGGCATAGTCAGCAGAGTAGCCGACGCGGCCGGTAACCATCGTTCCGTTAACCATCAATTCCCTGTACTGAGAGTTGATGAGCGTTGATGTATCAATAGGGGTAAGAGTTGCAGCTTCAGACCCTATTACGATTGAGGCTGCCTGTACCGCCCTCGGCGCTCTCCTGCCCTCAATGTCACTCACAAGCGCGTCCAGACCTTGCTTTGATGCCTGTATACCACGTACTTTAATCCCCATATCAGACTCCCGTCAGAATGGCGTAGTCATCAGCGAGGCGGTCAAAGGTATCTGCATACCGGATAACCTGCATCACTTCATCTGCACCGGCAGCAACCGGGTCGGATTCAGCAGACTCGCCAATAAGGATGTAATCCCCCTTCTCGGCACTTGCGTATTCGGACCAGAACGTGTTTTTAACAACCTGCTCTGTGCCAATGTCGCCAATCTTTGCAGACAGGCCGCCCTGATATTCGGCCATAATGGTTTTCGGTGCAGAGAACCCTAAATGGTCGCCGTACTCGTTAACTCCGAGGCTACTCCAGATCGTGCATGGTGCAGTATATGACCACCTGGATATATCACTCATCTGCACCACCTCACGACCTTAGCGCCTGTGTCGGCAATCTTCCGGCAGAACAGGAACCACTCACCATCCGATTTCAGATACGCCGTGGTTTTCCTGCCAGTGTCAGTTTCCACCCATACCCGTTCGAGCATTTTCGGTAACCGGTCAGCGATATCAATCCACTCCATCAGCAGCCCCCCACGACTTCAAAGAGACCGACCTGATTACTGCTCAGCGGCAGGTCAGACAAGCACCCATTGGTGTCCCATGCCCGGATTTGCTTCAGAAGGTTATCAGTACCGGCAGCATCATAAGCAAATGACCTGGAAGCGCCGGACGGTGCTGACTGTGATGATATCTTTCTGGCACCAGACAGGGCCGCAAGACGCAGTGTCGCGTAGATAAGCAGGAGCTTTTGTGTGCCGTCTGAATATCCGGCCCCGTCCATACAAGCAGAGGATGCGCTGACCTGACCCAGAAGCAGCGTGAGCAGTGCGTCAGGAATCGTGAAGCCCAGCTCAGCCATCATCGGTTTTACGTCATCAAGCGTGATTTGGGCTGTCATGGTTATTTACCTTTGGTTGCTTCGGCCAGCGCAGCCTCTGCGGTGTCAGCACGGTTCTTTTCGGCTTCCAATGCAGTAGCATGTTCCGCTTCTTTTGCGGTTGCGGCATCGGTTAATTCACTAACCTGCGCCAGCGCAGCATCGAGCTTAGCCTGAATGGCTGAAGTGTCGGTGTCAGTTGAACTTACCGGTGATGCAGTCACCAGTTTCTCGCCTTTCTTTTCAGTCGATTTCTCGGCCTTACCTGCAGCGACCCACTTGTCGGCCAGTGAGTCATCAACGTCATAGGTTTTACCAGACTCCAGTTTCTGGAGGCTGGCACCGGCAAAGAGGTTTGAAGCCAGAATCTTTACGAGTGCCATAACTTATCCTTAGCTGTGAGCGTAAACGACTGAGAAGTGACCCTGAATGTCAGTTTTCACCATTAGTCCGGCAGCACCCCAGGTGCGCCATACGTAATCGCTGTTATAGAACGGACGCGGATCAGCAACAGTACCGAATGCCTGGCCGACAATCGGCGCGATAACGCCGGACTGCAGCGGAACAATCAGCACCTGATTACCGGTGAGCTGCGCATCAACCTTGATGGCAGAAATACCGGACAGTTTAAGCAGTTCTTCGTACACCGTTGGCGCTGCATAGCTGTCGCTGAAATACTGCTCCAGATTGGACATGACATCCTGAGATACGTACCAGGTCTGATTGCCGTACTGCAGGTTGGTAACGCGAACTACATCACGTAGCGAGATTGCCTGGGCGCGAATAGCTTTCGGGTCGGTGGACGTTGCGAGGTTAGTGGCCAAAGTGACCTGAGCAACTCGATCGTCAGCTTTCAGGCCCTTCCACGTTTTACCGTCGAACTGAACGTAATTACCTTCGCTATCACGGAAGCCATTGAAGATGTAATCCACAAAGGTCCGGCGAATCTGAGCGGTAGATTCTGCCTGAGCGTCAGAAATCACGTCGAATGCGTCAGGGTTGTTCAGGCGGCCATCACGCCAGTTGAACTTAAAGCCGGTATCATGCACCGGCACCATGGTGCCATCGTAATCGTATGCAGTGGCATCCAGTGCAGCACCGATCTGGCCGGACATTGAGGTATGGCCCCACATTTTACCGCCTGACTTCGCGTATTCGTACACAGTTGCATTGATACGTACGGAGCGGGACAGCGGCGTCAGGTCATTCAGCAGAGTGAATTCATCCTGATTGGTGAACTGTGCCAGCACGGTCTGATCGAACGTTTTGTACAGGTCGGCCGGAGAGCGCACTGCGTTGATACCATTGAGTGTTGAGGCGATATTCACGCGACTGGCAATTTCTTCCATCACGTTCATTCCCTGATGGTTCATTGCCGCCTGACGCTCCTGATTCAGTTGCGCGAACTGATAGCTGTTAACAGCCAGGTTATTGGTCTTTTCGCCAATAGACTTCGAGAATACAAACATTCAGTTATCCTTATTTGAATACTACGCGAACCAGATCACCGGCCACTGCAGTCAGTGCGGTATCTTCTTCGACATAAGCGAACACAGTGTCAGCAGCCACTGCCGGAGTGTCACCGCTTGCAGGAGTTCCTGCAGAAGCGACCTTAATCTGACCATTAGCAATAGCCACTGGCTGCCCTTTGGTGTACGTGCCTGCCGCTGCAGGAATATTCAGGAACATGCCAGACTGTGGCTGGATAGCGACAACCAGGTCGCCCGCCGCAATGGTGTCATCTACCGTTTTGCAGCGCAGATAATCGAAGTTGGCCACGTACAAGATCGCCGACTCATCACCTGCCACTGATGCAGTGAATTTACCGGCATTGAAATAGCCGACAGTGCCGGGCTGGGTTGCCGCCGCTGCCGCACCTTCACGGTTAAGCAGAGGATTGGCGAAGATGCCGCCAGCGTGAATTACGTGTTTACCGTCTTTAGCCATTTGTCATTACTCCGGCATTACTGAGATTGATTTGGTTTCGGTCGAGTGGTTGAAAGCACCACTCAGGCCGTGCGAGGTGGCGCACTGCGCATACAGTTCTTTCAGAGGCTCACCGTCCAGCGTGTTGACCGCAATGTCAGTCATGCCGAATTTGGCCTTAACTGCGGTGCGCATGGTGGCCTTTTCCTGATCAGCGTTAGCGGTCAATCCGGACTTAACGGCAGCCAGATCATCAGCGAACGGTTTAAACCACGCTGGCGCTTCCTGATGGTTGCTGGCACTTGCTGTAGCCGCGGCATCAGCAGCCGCTTTGTCGTCTGCCTCTTTCTTCAGGCGGGCAGATTTTTCTTCCGGTGTTTCGTCCTTTTTTGCTTCTTCTTTCATGGCTTTGTTGTACGCATCCATCAGCTCAGCATCGGACTTACCTTCAGTTTCGATACCTTTAGCTTTCAGCGCGTTGGTGATGAGTTCTTTCATCGGGTCTGCTTCCTCGTTGGGTTGTTTGCTGTTGGCGCTGAAGAACGCCTTTAGCTGTTGGAAAAATGTGTGTGCTTCAGGTGTTGGCTCGTCAGGTAACTGGGATTCAGCAAGGTTCACCACCTCGATTTCCTGCTCAGTGCCGTCTGAGTTAACGAAAATCCCGACACCATCCGCAGGAGTGCCGGCACCAGGTTCATCGAGAAGCACGGCCACATGGTCAAAGTCCATGTTTGTCGCAATCTCGTTGTACTTTTTACCTCTGGACTCTCCATTTGCGACAATGCCGGAGTACATCAGGCCGGTTGAGATATGAACCGGGTCGGTGTTTTTACCCGCGGCCATTTCATCCAGTCGGTTAATAAGGCGCTTGCCATGCTCAGAACCTTCGGCATAGCGACGGTCAACGTACATATCACCGGTTACCTTTCCGCCGGAGTGCTTCACGTTTTGCAGCCAGGCCCCGACATGGAACTGATTAACAGCCTGCACATCCCGGGCTGAGATATGCTTGCCGTCGATTTTCGGGTGGCCGAGCGGCATCGGGTTTCGTTCGAGCGTTTTATAGCCCTTGCTGATTTCTGCTGCCGGGTACAACTTCCTGTTCATCACAATGTCATCAACAACAGGCGTGATGCCGCGCACGATGATGTGATCGCGTCCGTTGATGGTTTCAGTTGAGATGTTTGAAGCGGAGTTGATGACCGACAGCACGTTTACGCAGTTGCGTGACATGCTGTGTCCTCACTGGTGGTTTCCAGGCAATAAAAAACCCGCCGTAGCGGGTCATAACTTCTTCACAGATTACTTAAACCTTAACTCTTTCCTTGCATCATCAACGATTAGGTTGATCAGTTTTTCTACCTCGGTTGACATCTCGGAATATGCAATATGTTCAGGGTAGTTTTCCTCATAAACCGCTCTATTAGTCTCTATCTCTTCTTTTAAAAATTTATCAATATGACTTTTTGTATTCTTACCGAGAGAAATAGGAGCAAGTACATACAGGCGCCTCAACTTTGAACTCACCCTGTTAAATTCTTCCCAATCAAAACTATAATCGATGTCAGTTTCGAGTTTTTGCTCGGCTTCATGAATACGCTCATAATGCATGGAGGCTTTAGTAAATAAAACACGTATTTCTATGAGCAAATCCAGCAAATCGCCATAAGAATTATGTTTCTTTTCCCACCACTTCTCTTGGTAGAACTTCGATAAAGCAAATCTGGCTGTTAAGACGGAGGCACAGATACCTGTAATTACTCCTGACGAGTACTTTAATAAAACATCAATAATATCAATTGCATTTGATGTCATACATCCCCCTGTAGATTTTAATTAATATATCCTATCACGCTCCCACTGTTCACGCTCTTTAGCTAGGCGCTCGACCATGCCGGGATTAACTATCTCCCCGTCATCATCCAGAATCACCGGTATCTGGCTGCAGTAGCAGTTATAACGATTGCCGTTCTGCGAATACCACTCTTCGATTTCCTCCGGCGTATACGTGTGACCATGCCGGGCAACATGCCATGCGCGGGACGTCGGTTTGAGTGCCGACAGGTGCAGCATTTTGGTGTTCAGCCCGAGAGTATCGCGGGGCCAGACTGTTTCTGTTCGCTGAGCATTGCGAAGTGCCCCGACCAGCTCAGTCTGAGCGATGTTCTTTGCGCTGCTCATTGACACATCAAGCCGCTTACTGACTATCTGCGCCGTTTCACGCGGATTGATACCACGCGCAACCGCATCAGTAATGACACTGGATAAATCAGCCCGGGCTTTATCGCTGATACCTTTCCAGTCGCTGTATGTGGCTACCTGCGCACTGGCTATCTGGTTCAGCACACCGGGTGATGACAACCGGTCGGCCAGCGTGACTTGCTGCTCGTAAAGCGCGGACTGTACCGAAAGATTACTGACGGCCATTTGCGTGCCACGTTCATATTCATCCTGCACGTAACCCATCGCCCATACATTTTGCTCACCACCCTGCAACAGCCATTTATCCAGAATCGCCTGAGCGCTCTGTAACAGACTGGCCAGCTTCGCGGCGGTCATGTCGTAGAGGTACTTTCCGATATTCACCTGGAACAGCGTGGCGGGGCCTGATTCATTGTTACAGGCCAGATATCCCTGCCGGGCGTTGGTTTGCACTTCTGAGCCTGTTAGTTGCAGGTCAAATAGTGTTTTGAGGTCCGTTTTAATACCGAGGTAGCGCGTTTCGATGTCGCTAAACATCCGGCTTACCTGCCGTGATGATTGTGTCGGGTCAGCTTTGTTGCGTGGTATTACCGGCGTCCTGAGAACCATTTTCGTCATCATTCAGCGGGTCCTTACCTGTTTGTTTAGTGTTCGGGTCCGGCGGTGGCACTTCCGGCACCGGCTCAAGGCCGCCAGCTGCACGGATTTCATTTTCAGTGATGGATGAACGCCCTAATGCCGCCTGTGATTTCTGAGCCACATCAGCGATGGTAGACATGTTCGCCAGCTTTTCCGTATCACCAGGAGCCAGCAAGTCAGACCAAGTGATAGTGACTTCATCATTTGCGGGCGCATCTATAGCCCCGATGGTCCACAGCCGGGTAATTACCGCCGTCACAACGTCTGTCTGGAATCCATTCCGCCGGGAATTGCACCGGCCAGCCCACGCTGATTTGTCTTCAGTAGATGCCAGATTACCGGTTTGCTTCCCGAACAGGATATTGAACGGGCACTGAATCGTTGACGTGTAGCTGTTTGCTGACACAGTCCATGACGGAGTTGGATCGGCAGCAGCTACTGACAGAACCGATGTGGTGCCGGACTGAGTAACCAGCGCCGAATCAGTGCCGCGATTCAGCTTCATCATCTTATCGTTCATGGCCTCGCCGAGGTCTTTATACCCAGCGTCTTTTGCCATCTGACTGATAGTGGAAAGGTCTGTTTGCGCGTCGAACGCAATCCCCAACTGACGACTGGCGTTCTTCAGGAACCCCTCAGCACTGCCGCCTTTGGTTTTCTCAATGTCCAGCAAGTCGTTATAACCGGCCTCATTCAGCGGGATGCCGGACAGGATATTTTCGTCTTCCGCACCTTCCGCGAGGATGATTACCCGATCCGGATGCACCGTAACGCTGCGTGTCGGACCATATGAGCCGTTATCGTCAATCGGCTGTTCGTTAAACTGGTATTCAGTCGGCTGGCCGTAGGTATCAGACAGCGTGTCGATATCGTAGCTGGCCGGCTTAATTTGCGACTCCCATGCGGGGATCATCCGGACAATCGCTTTCTCACCCAGACGCCTGACTGTGGCCACGTCAACAGGCTTGTCCCACGTATTGCCATCTTTAATTTGCAGCAGTAATGCTGAGTACCGACCAACGAGATTACGCCGGTCAGCGTCCTTAATTTTCGACCAGAAGCGCTTCATCACCCGGGTAATCATGACTTCCCATTCAGTGTTTTGTGCCGCCTCGTCAGACTCCGGACCTTCGATGATGGTTGGCAAATCTATCCAGCACGAATCAAGCGTTTTATGAACACCGGAGTATGCCGCAGAGTTGCGCCGGTAAGCGCGATACAGAAGGTCAAACGGGACGCTATCGGGATAGCCGAATTCATCCCATAGCTTTGTGCGTTTCGTGTTGCCGTTAAACTGGCTGGCGTACAGCATTCGTTGCCGCCCTACCGACTCAGCAAGGGCATTGACGAGGAATTGTTCGCCATTGGTTAATTCACTCACTGAGTGGCTCCTTAGAAGAAGATTGCACCGATTTGCTTACGGTTACGTTTAGTCACTGCGAAATAGCGAAAGGCGTCAGAGCCGTGTGATGTCCAATCGTGATACGGCTTGTCTTTCCAGCACCCGCGCTTGTCATCCCATTCCTTACGGTAGGACTCCAGTGCCAGGATGCCGTCAGCGCATTTCACATCGTCGAATACGCAATGCTTCAGGATTTCACGGGCCGACTCTATGCCGGTTGCTACGGACTCTTTTGGTACAACCTGGAAGCGTATTGAATATCTCTGCCCGTCGATTACATACCCTTCCCGTGCAATCTCTTTACGGGATTTGGCATCGCTACCAAATTCACGGTTGTCGATGTCGTGCGGCCCCCAGTGTTCACCGTATTCATAGCCGCGGTCTTTCAGCACTTTCATGTAGTGCCGCAGACCTTCACCGCTGTTTTCGTAGTAGTCGACGATGTGATATTCCTCACCGACAAACCGGACGAACCAGATAGACGTTGAGTCACCGACACCAATATCCCAGTAAGTGTGAACCGGCAGATGTGAGTTATCAGGCAGTGTTCCAATGCGCTTCTGCTCGTACAGCCAGCGGAACTGCTTGGCGTAATACGCACCCTCAACAGACTGCTGGAATGCTTCGGCGGGAATGGTTGGATATTCCCGCTTCATGTCATCACCGAGCGTTTTCTCTTTGGCGTAATACCAGGCTTTCTGCCGGTCGTTCAGCGCAATGTCATGCTTAGCCTCAATCTCAGCGAAATATTCGCTCAGACGCTGCGGTATTGGCTCCACCGGGTCGATTGCATACAGGGGGTTCTTCCACCATGAGAAAAAGAAGAACTTCCAGTCGAGATTCGACAGCGGCTTGCCCTGCATCTGTGCCTTTTCGGCAGTCTGGCAGTAATCGAAGAAGTAACCGGCGCGACCTTCGGCTGTGCTCTCAATTGTGGTGAAGCAGTCAGTCGATACGGCCTCAAAGGCACCAGTCACAATCTCCCGGGCTTTGTCAGGAAACTTGGCGCATATCTTCCCGAATTCGGAAACGTGCAGATAACGCAGCGTTCCACCACGGAATGACGTGCTGATGTAGAGTGAGCCGCCTTTGCTGAATACCAGTTCGCCGGCAGCGTCATTACTGGCCGGGTTTGCCGCTTTGATACCATCAGGCAAGCGGTCGTAGGCGTATTTAATTTTCTCCCTGAACAGGCGCTTTGCATCATTCAGGGTGTGAGCTATCAGGGCGCATCTGGCTGCCTCAAACAGTGCTGCATCCAGCTGGATAATGCAGACCTCAGTCGTGAAACCTAACTGGCGGGCTTTCAGGATGATGTTGCGGGTGTGTATCCCTTCAAAATATTCAAGCTGCTCCGGCGTCATCGTGAACCGGACGGGCTTACCTTCTTTGTCGGTAATCCAGTAAAGGTGATTTAGACGCCAGAGCTTATCCCTCAGTAATGCGAGGTGTTCCGGCTTCATGGTCACCCCTTAGATAATGAGTCCATCAGATCGGACAATGTGTCTGTCTCGCTGCTCTTCTCGCCGCTGTCGATGTTGTAGGCTTCACGTTCTGCCTTGATGACTTTAATCTGAGCGTCCACGCCGGCAGTGATTGAGCGGGACATGGCAGCATGGTTGTCCTCTGTGATTTCCGCATCTTCGAGGAAAGTGCGGAGCTTATTGGTGATGCCGCGCCAGGCGGCCAAACCTTCACGGTGAGCAATAACAACTGCTGCAGCTTCGTCAGATGCTTCTTCGATGATTTCGTCATCAGTTCGCACTTTCGACTGCGAACCAGAGGCGCGAACCTCTGCGCGAACTAACTTATCCTGCGTGGCCGTTTTGACCTTGTTGGTAAGGTCTCTTTGCCAGTTCTGCTGTGATGCTTTCTTCCTGATGGCGGTATCACTTACACCATGCTTTTCCGCTATTGCGCGGATGGACAACGAACCAGCCCGGTAAGCCGACTCGATGGCCTCCCAATCTGGTTTTGCCATTTCTATTCCTTGTTGATTGCATTAAACAGCACCCGATAGGATGCTCTATGATGCATACGGAAAAACCGCCCAGAGGCGGTTTCATTGTTACTGTTGCTTTAATTCTTTTTTCTCCGCAGCCGCAGCAACTATCCTTTCAGATCTGATTCGCCGGTTTTCTCTCTCAACATACCAATCACTAAGTAAAGTCTCGATGAGTCTAATGAGTAATTCAGATTCCTCCTTGTCGACTTCAATAATCAAATCAATGTCTTTTTCCATATGCGCGCCAATGTTGCCAATGCTTCTTATTGCATCAATCGCCTGCCATGTATCTGTGTCAACTTTTTCTTCAATTGCCCTAACCTCCTCAAAGAGGTTCTTTTCTTTGACACCCCAAAAGTCTCTGATCATCCCCTGTAGACATCGACGTGCTAAAGTTGCTGAGGCTTTAGGAGAGAGCTCCGCAATCATTGCTGACTCTCTATAATCATTGAGAATAGCTTTTGGAATATAATCTGGAAACTGCTTAACTACTCCTTGAGGGATATGCGTCCATCGTTGAATGGGTTCTGCTATCTCATACTTTCCCGGTACAATCTTTGCTGAGCCCACTTCAGATATATATGTAAACTCCTTGCATTCATGGTTTGGACAAACATAAACCCACGACTGCACTAAAAGCTCCCCCTGTTTTGTATCAGCTTTAACAATGTAATAATTATACTGTTGTTGTATTTTATCCTTAACGGACAATCGACCACAAAACGGGCATTCCCAAGTAGACATATCACCCCTCACATGCTTATGTTGAGTTTATATATTCCTACTTTTTATCAAATAAATTCAATTAAAATAATCTAAGCTGTAGGCATTTCCGTCGCACCAATTAGAAAGGCCAACTTATGACGTGGGTCGGGAGTAAATTACTCTTCTGGTAATCACAATCGAGGCCACCGTAATGGCCTCTGTTCTGATTACAGGAACTTATCTTTCAGAGCGACCAGATCGGCTTCGGCTTCTTCGCCGAGGACTTCCAGGCCGTGCTCAACAAATTCAACGAAAGCGTCAAACTTAGCTTTAGCCTGCTCCAATGGAGAACTGGTTGAGGTGGTATCTGCAACCTGCGCGCCACTACCGCTATTTAGACTTCCGGTATCTGCTGGCTGTGCTGCTTCGTTAGCTACAGGCTGAGCGGCGGCTGGTTGTGCTGCAACTGGTTGTACTACTGATTGATCTGACATTTTCTCTTTCTCTCGGTTAAAAAGGCTTTTCAGCCACTGGATGAATTTCATTTTTCTTGCGCCTCAATGTTCCTGATCGTCCGCCGGTCGATATTGGCCTGGTTTAGCAAGCCGAATAACTCAGCATTCAGCATCACGCTGTCGCCATAGGTGAAGGTGTCAGGGATTGCGGGTTTAGTGATTGGTGCTGTCAGCTCTGCCGGGATCGGCAGACACGGTACTGTGACTGTCCGGTACTCCGTTTGCTTCTGCTGCCTGGCGCAGCCGGTCAACAGCATCGCGATTAACGGCAGACTTAGCGCACTGGTCCGAAAGTAGGTAGGTTTTAATCTCACTCTGTAGCGCCTTATTGTACTGGTCTGCATCTGCCCGCTGCTGGAGCACATCAGACATGATTACGTTTTGCTTCTGGATGGCAGCAGTTAACTTCTGCACACCATCGGCCAGGTCATCGTTTTTATCCTGCAGCTCGTTAATCTGGGCGTCTTTGCTGTCGCTCAGTCTTTCCAGTCGCTCGTTTGTCGCGGTTAACTGGTGGTTGCTGGTATTCAGCCCCCATAGAGCAACGCAGACGAGAAGGATGAATAAGCATGGGATGATGACGTGGGCGTTATTGCGGAGTTTGGTATAGAACGCTTTGGATTTTACGAGCAGTGTCAGCCAGAGCATAAAACCCCCTTAGCTTTCAATAGTCGCGCTGTTCTGTCGTCCAGGCCGTTAGTGCCGCCGTTGATGATTCGGGTAATCGCGATTAAATCATCTTTGTCAGCCAGGGCATTCAGACCGTGATTACTCCACCATGCGGCAGCCGACTCAGCAGCCAGTGCGTATGTGGTTAACTGGTCAGGGTCTGCGATGATATCGACACCCAGTTGATTAACGAGGGCCTGATAATTACTGCGACCGGTAATCTGAATTAACCCGCGACCACGAAACCGGTAACCGTCACCCGAGGCAATATCACCATTCCCGTTCCGGTTGGCGTAGATGATGTTGGCTATCATCGGCTGGTCAGCCGGGTGAGCATTGGTGCCGGCATCAACTCTGCCGTATTTCAGTGCATCAGCCTGACTTATTCGGTTGCCAAACATTGCCAGCAGAGCACCGTAGCGATAATTCAGACCTTCTTCGATCTTCGCAAACCCTCCTGATTCGTGCCCGGCCTGTGCGAGAAAGTGCGCCTGGCGGTACGGGTTGGTTATGCCGAACTTATTCATCGCCGCGTTGATATTCGGAAACCAGACATCGCGGAGATAATCACCGATACCGGTGGCGGACTGGAAATTAGTTGCCGTCAGCATCTGCTTCCTCCTTGCTGTCGTTAAGGCCGAATTTCTGGCGGGCAAATGCAAACAGGGAATCGACGCCGATGTACCCAACTGCAGCAGATACCGGCCAGCAAAGTTCAGGCGGAAAATTCCAGTGAAATATCGCGCAGATGGCGGTTAATGTCGGGTTGGCGAAGAAACAGAGAATGCCGCACATCAGTGCGCCGGCGATTCTGTCTGTCCATCGTGCTTTTCTGTTCCGTGACGTTGCGAGGATCGACATGACAAAGGCCAGGACAGAGTAACCTGCCTCATTTCTGTGCGTGGCCAGCCATGAGAGCATCGCAGCCCAGGTGTCCGGCCTTTCGCTCATAGTCTGTTTCTTCATAGTCACCCCCGAACGGGGATTGAGGTGTAGGGGATTCACCCGCTGCCGTTAACGCTTCAGTTCAGAGAGGATGTTTTAACGTGTTATGAATCGGCAGAGGGTGAAATTGAAGGGCCTGATATGACTCTGACTACTCTTTCAATTGCCTTGAATGTGCAGGAGCAGAAAATATTCTGGCACTGGTAGTAAGTTTCTTTCGTATCGTCAGAGAGGTAACGACTGCTTCTGGTGTGGGAACTGTGCTTACAATGTGGACATCTCATCATTTTGGATAATTGTTTTCATGCATAAAAAAAAGCCCGCACCAGGCGCGGGCAAAAACACACAAGAAGGGAACAAAGTATGAGTCATACACTACATAACGTAGAACAGCTTGAAAACCATGCAAGTTTCTGGATACCTCAGATAAAAGGAGTTTGACCAGCATCACAAAATCGTCGAAGCGTATCCCATTCAGGATAAAAGAAACCCCGCAAAACGCGGGGTTAAGAGAGAGTACTGCATTTCAGGGTAATAACATGATGGAGAGGTAATGAGTGATTCAAAAAAAGTATAGCCCTGATTTCAGAACATGAAAGTAATACATAAAAAAAACCTCGCCGAGGCGAGGTAGCTGATAAAAATTCGTTAAGCAAAGATCTTCCATCATGGGAGTCAAATTTACCCAAAAAGGTGTAATTGGTCAAGTGCAATCGTTTGGGGTTATCGAATTTACTCGAAAGAGGTAGTAACGAGCCGCAACATGCTGTTGGCATGATTCTCTGACTTATCCAGTTCTGAGATTAACGAGTCGTAAAACTGACTTACACCCCGCTTCCACTGATCGGCGGATAAAGCATAGGCCACGCCGCGATAAACCGACTTCCCCGATAGCTTTGAATAACCTACCCCGGAACACCGGTTACACTCCTTTTCAGTGAATACCCCGCTCTCCTCTGTCTTCTCCCGATCACATGCGCGACCGGTCCCGTGACAGTCTTTGCATCGGGCCCCGGGCGTTGCCGCAGAACGTGACCATGAAGCAAAGGCGAAAGTTGCGAGTGTTTGCACCACTTTTCCCTTAACCTTGGTTTCAAGCTTGCGTAAGGCGGCCACCTTGTCGCAATGCTTTAATCCGTGTTGTGTAAGTAACTGAATAGCCTTTCGTTTGTCGTTCTCACTCAGATCCATTTTGCCGCTGAAAGCTGTGAATCCGAGTGCAGAGCGACTCTGTACCATTCCGAACGCTCCCATAACATCAGTGCCGGTTAATGCCTCTGATGCGGTTGCCCGTGGGGAGTCGGTGAATTGCGGGGATTTGGGGCTGTGAAATTTAACGGCGTTTTCGAGGTTCATTGCTGCTCCCGCTGTTTAATCAGCTCTCTGGTTTTCTTCCTGTAACGCGCAGCCAGTTCTTCCAGCTCTTCCCGGATCCATTTCTTCACCGGATGCGGCCCCATCAAAACATCGAACGCTTCCTGCCCTATTCTTTCGATAAGGTTCGGCGTGTAGTTCTCGATGTTTCCGGACAGGTGCTGGTTACAGGGGACACATTGCTTATGGCAGTTTGTCTCGTCATACCGCGTTGCTGGAGAGGCTCCACGCGTCCGATAATGTCCGGCATCATACTTACCCTCATGATGACGTCCGCAGCTAATACAGGGCTGCTCAGCGTCTCTGATGCGGATGAATTGATTGAATGCTGCCTGGGCTTTGCTGTGGAAATAGCTGAGGGGTTTTACTTCGAGTTTGCGTATTTGGTGGTGACGTCTTTCCTGCTGCGCTTCTTTCTTCCTTTGCTGCTCCTGCTTTAACTTTTCCTTCTGTCTGAGCATTAGTGCGTATGCAGTGCCATGTTCCGGACTGCACCACCATTCGTTAGGGAATCGTGGGTTAAACCATTCACGGCATATTTTGCATCGTCGTCGGGATGACTTAGTCAATTTCGTTTGCTTCATCATCACCTCCCAGATCATAAAAGTTTGGGCTCTTTGCGCTGTACAGTTCATCGCAGGAGTCGCAGAGTTTCCCGTCAGTAGCCGGAAATCCGCAGGCTGTGCAGTCAGTTTGCATGGCACCCCCTGAGGTAACTATCCAGCAGTTTTATACGCCCTACCGATGGCATAGTGCTTTTCCGGTAAACGTTGGCCCATGCCCGCGCCGGATCGGTTTTGCACTGAATTTTGTCGTTATCAATCAGCCACCGGAGGTCCTGGTTTACTTTGCTGGCATGGGACCCTGTAGCTGCGATTATTTCGCCGTTGGTTAACCAGCGTCCGTCCTCGAATAGGTCGAGTATCTTTTGTCGGTATGGTGTCATAAGACTTCCTCAGAAAAAGGCATACAGCCTGTTTAAGATGTCCGGGTCTTTGGTACCCGCAAATACGTGTTTAATGGCGGCGTTAATCAGTGCGCTATACACCCTCTCGAAACGTTCCTGCGCCATGCTGGCGAACGCCAGGCTTTCCGCTTCTGTCCGGACGTCACCGTTTAATCTGACCGTCTGGACATAGAAGCCGGCCAGTATCGTCAGGTCTTTACGGAACCGGTCAAACTGACTGCTTTCGTCCATATGCTCCAAACCAGCACGGTTCGCGCACCAGTGATCGAAGCAAAAGCCAAAGAAGGCCATTACCTTGCGGTGAAAGGACGGATTACGGGTCAGTTTGATTTCGGCTGTGTAGGTTTCGCCGGTTTTGAAGCGCTGGAGTCGTTCGAGGTCAGTGTCATTTGCTGGAGAAAATACGCCACCTGGGTGTTTCACCAGGTCGAATTGCAATGGTTATCTTCCTATAAAAAAAGTAGTCTCATGAATACGTTAGTTTCCATCCCGAACCATTTACTTAATTAATAGCACTGAATGTCATACCACAATTAACATGAGCATTTAAAAAATAATTGGCACTACTTCTATATTTAGAATGAATGGCTTCATGGCTCCAAAAAAATAACAACCACAGAAACACTTAGTGCCATAATAAATAACAGGGTGGTTTTTATCGCAACTCAGTTATCAACCAATGAACTTCATTAGATAACCCCATCAAATATCCTTACCCATAATTTTCAACGGAATATTTTTAGCTCCTGCTTTTAGAGTGCCATTACTGATATAATTCAAGCCTTGGTTTTCATAAAATCTGCATGCACGCTCATTCTGTTTAATCACCTCTAGCCAAAAATAATCATACCCTTTATCTTTAGAGTATTGCATGATTAGTTCAAGTATATGTTTTCCATAACCTTTCCCTGTAGTCCCCTCATCAAGATATAGTTTACTTAAAAAAACCCCAACTCTACCTGTCCCTGGAACACGCATCTCCCAGATAACTTTAGCGAATCCTATTGGTCTGTCAGTAACTATCAAGTACCAAGTAACTCTCGGGTTAGCAAGACTTTTCCTGATCGATTCATATGAATATTCTTTATTTATATAGTCTTCCATATCATTCTTTGAAAGCCATATTTGGCTATAGTGAGTTCGATAAGTAACTCGTGCCAAATCATGAAGTAACTTCAAATCGCCTGAACTTGCTTTGCGTATACCTAACTCCATCATCTCGACTCCAACTCAACAAAATCCATTAAAAATATCAATGTAAATTATAATTAGCTCATAAACTTTTACGCTACTAAGTAATTTATTAACCGTGATTATCACATCGCCAGGCAGAGAGATAATAAATTTAACAAAGGAACAGTAGAATGTTGGGCCGAGGAATGTCAATAAATATAAGGATATATTATTAAAAAGTGTGACTAGTGCAATCAAATAAGTTCGATTACGTAAATTTTCTTCATGTTATCTTTTACGCAGTCCGAACCGGGCCCGAATATCTGCAATATGTGATTTCGCCACATCGGGTTTAGACGGTATGTGCAGCTGCGGGATTTGCTTCCGGGGCTCTGGGATATCCTCTCCGGAAGTTATCCGGTCTGCCATGGATTTGAGCTGCTTACCGCACCGCTGACGCAGTTCTGATTCCGTCAGGTTCCCGGCCTGCATCTGGCTGTACAGGGCGGTGATCATCCAGTAGTCAGCGTTGTTATCCCAGGGGTAGTTTTCCGGACAATCATAAAACCCCCGCTCCCCGCAGTATTTCATAACCCGGCGGTACAGCTCGTCAGCGTCCGGTAATCCTGCGGCGTGGCAGGCCCCAGCCTTGCACTGTTCGATGAACTGGCCCGGGGATGGCATGAACGGGGTATCTTTCGCCCTGGCCCACCGCATACCGGCCGCCAGTTGCTCACGGGTGGTGATCCCGTTTTCAGCAAAAGCAGCAATCCACTGTTTTTTCGCGGCTGATTCATCTGCCTGAGTACGCAGGTTTGTCGCCGCCGCCGCCGGGAATACCTGCCGGAACTGCCGGAACAGCGCATCGACCCGGCGCTCAGCCTCGCTGTTAACCACGCTTTGTGTCGGCTTATCAGGATAGTTACCTGCGATCTGCGATAACGTACCGGCGTCACGGTTGGCGACTGCCTGGAGTAATCGACTCATATAAATTCCTCCCATGATTCAGGGCTGTTCCAGTGGTGTTCAGGCTGTTGGTTCACTGGCGGGCTTGTTACAGGCCGACCCTTCGGTTTAAACAGGCCCTGGTAGCCGTTGGCGATGCTGGAATCAATCACCGCCGCCGGGTCATGGCCCTCGTCGTAGCATTCGCGTAGCAGCTTGAACGCCTTTGTCACGGTCACCTGTGTTTTGATTGGCTTACCAGACTGGCGACGGTAGTCCACCCATTCACTCCAGGACTGGCTATTCAGGAAGTCCGGAACGGGGATACTCAGAGGGTCAAACTTCGGCGATTCCCCCTTGGGGGATTTAGGGGGTTTATTACTTTCTTTCTTTTCTTTTGGATAATGTCTTTTGTGTGTCTCTGGATTAGAGACAGGCAAAGTCTCCAACTTAGAGACACTTTTTGTCTCTGGTTTAGAGACAAAGTTGCTAACTTGGAGACACTTGCTGAATTTCCACGCTGAAACCTCCTTGTTAACCCCGATCTGATTCCCTTCCATTAACAGGCAATTCATTGAAATCAGTTCTTTTTTTGCTTTGTTGACGTTCTGTCTCGATATCCCGGTGACCTGAGATATCTGCTCGTCAGCAATGCGATCTGTTTTCTTGTTGAAGCCATATGTTTTACGGATGTAAGCCATCATGACCTTCAACTGACGCGCTGTTAAATCGGCACTTGCAATGGCCTCCAGTAGTTCGTTAGCGATTTTGGTATAACCATTATCGGTATCGACCACGCGGCGCTCCACGGCCCGGAGATCGGGCCTGATTGGTGATACGTTATCGTATGCAAGGTTCATGAAACCTCTCCCTGCCGGATACCGGCTCTGTATTCGTCAAGGATGAGAGTGATTTCTCTGGCGGTACCGGATGCCAGAAGCAGGTGATCATCACCGCAGTTATCATTTTGCAATGATGCGTCTACCAGAAGCTCTACAAGCCGTCTGGCTTTGGATGCACTGAACAACGGTATAGCGTCAGCGCGGGTTATTTTCTTCTTCCCAGCGGCCTTAGCCTTATCCAGTTGTCCGACTGCAACAGATGTCGCATGCGGGCCGTGTTCACGGGATAAAGCGACGGCAGTTGTTGCCGCAACCTCACCAGACCGGACCATGTCGAGAAGCTCCGTTCCGCAACGGACCAGATCCAGATGCAGGTTAACGTCCGAGACAGACCGTTTAACTTTCCTGGCTATCTCAGCCGGTTCCCATCCCTGATTAATCATCCGCAGATAGGCAGAGCCACGTTCAATCGGTGTGAGAGGCTTACCCTGGGATGATGTAACCATGAAGGCGATACGGTCAGCATCCGAGCCGACAAAGTCCTTACACTCAATGCGCAGGATCGGGTGCCCCGCTTCTGTGGCGGCAAGTGCGCCGTAATAGCGGTGGTGACCATCCAGAATCTTAATGCCCTTCTCTGTGACCTGTACGGCCAGCGGAGGAAGGTATTCACCGGCGATGAAGGCATCCCGGAATTCATTAACGTGATCCTGGTCGATTTCACGAACGTTAAAGCCAGGTTCGACGTATAACTCAGATAGCGGTACCACATACGTTTTATTGACCGATGTGCCGGTGCCGTTTTTCTCTTTGTGCTTGTAAAGCTGATAAAGTGTAGACATAATGACCCCTGTGAATTGATCCAGTAATTCGCTATCAGGCCTCAAAGAATTCGCCGTTCTTTGGGGTCTTTTCATTTGTGAGCAATACCCGCAGACGCTGGGCCAGATCGTTAATCTGTTCGTCATCCACGCCCCACTCCAGCACCGCCAGTAGCAGTGACATCTTCGGAATGAAATTAACTTTCCAGCGCGACACCTGAGACTTATCGACGCCAACAGCTTTCGCTACGTTGGTCAGCCCGACTAATGCGATTTTGTTCAATAACTTGCTCTCAATAGCGCGAGCGTTGTTGCGTGTGGTTGTTACTTCCATTTGAGAAAATCCTTGTGTGTGTAGTTGAGTGATCAGCAGGTGCTGTCACTTAAATTGGTCCCTGGTATTCCGAGGGTGGCAGACTGTTAAAGAGCGGTTGGTGCTTATGCGGGTTGAATATCACGCTTATTGCTAGGGAATGGTTTCAGTTCTTCAGCGATCACTTTCCCATTCTCAAGGATGGTGACTGTGATGTTCCTGCCTGAAGAAATGGCTTTGCTGATTGCGCTTTGCCGGCAGTTAAAAACCTCAGCCGCCTTTTCTTGACCATTCCGAGAGACAAATGCTGATAGTGTTAATTTTTCCATAATCTCTCCTTAATCTTCGCCATCATTATCACTGTTAGTAATGAAATAGTCAACACTAGCGGTGATTGGTGAATATTCCATGCGGTTATAAAATGCAGCTATGAAAAAGAAACCTCTGACAGAAGAACAAATCGCAGACGCCGCAAGGCTTAAGGCGATCTTTGAAAGCAAGAAAAAAGAGCTCCGGCTATCTCAAGAGACGCTGGGAGAGGCTATTGGCATGGGTCAGAGTGGAGTGAATCAGCTTCTGAACGGTTCAAATGCCCTAAACCATGCTCACGCATCAAGGCTTGCAAAGTTACTGGGTGTTCCCGTTGAGGAAATTAGCCCCGTGCTGGCTGATGAAATTAGAGAAATGTACTCTGCTGTTCAGGGTGTTTTCTCAGCACCTAAACAACAGTATGAATATCCGCTTTTTACTACTGTTCAGGCCGGTAATTTTTCTGAGGTAGGCTCTTACACCCAGATGGATGCCAAAGACTGGATAAGTACCAGTAAGAAGGCCAGCAATTCAGCATACTGGCTTGAGGTTAAGGGGCATTCAATGACTGCACCACAGGGTTCAAAACCCAGCTTCCCCGAAGGGATGCTGATCCTGGTTGACCCTGCTGAAGATGTTCAGCCTGGTGATTTCTGCGTTGCATCTGTGAACGGTGACTCAGAGGTTACTTTCAAAAAGTACGAAAAAGATGCTGGCATCTGTTATCTGACCCCACTCAATCCCTCCTACCGCACCCTTGAGTGTGACGCCACTTGCAGGATTGTTGGTAAGGTCGTAAAGGCCCAATGGCCGGAAGACACGTTCTGAGGCGTAGCCGTTGAGGCCAAGATGCGGTTTAAGTGATGGGGTTGGCGTGAAGATAGGCCGCAGAAATGCGGCCTTTTTTATTGCCCACACCTTTACGAGCTCTGCGGGATATGTAAGTTCGTTATTTACGGTCAAGTAAAAAATGTGCTTCAAATTCACTCGCTTATCGTAAGTTGCTGATATAGCTATTGTTATAATCATATACATTACAACATGTGTAATGTACCATTTTTAACTATTAGACTTGGTCAAAGTGATCAAGTGATTACCTAAAGTTAAGGAGGCATAACATGGCTTATTCGTCTTTAGCAGTTGCAAATGCCTTTTATGATGAAGCGAAAAAATGCGGTGGGTCATTAAGCCCAATGCAGATGCAAAAGCTTGTTTTTATAGCGAATGGGTTCAAATTAGCGATCGAAGGTTCTGCTCTTGTAGATGATTCTTTTGAAGTTTGGCGTCATGGTCCTGTGGCACCGACTCTTTACAGATACTTGAAGTCATTTGGTTCGAATCCTATCACTTCTCCGATTAAATCATGGCGTATAGATGGAGAGGATTATGAAACGTTTACCCCATCAATCAAAAAAGATGATGGCAACTCGCACAATCTGATAAAAAAAGTTTTTTCTGTATATGGGGATGTTGATGCATTTGCCCTTTCAGAAATCACTCACCTTCCAGGGTCGCCTTGGTCAAAGACTAAAGAAGCTCATGGATTTAACTCTGTAATACCATCTGATATTATTAAAAATTATTATAAAAACCTATTAAATTCATAGCTTGCAAGGGTCTACATTGTCAAATAAATACAATGATGTAGCTAAGGCATTCCAGAAAGAAACTGTTAATGCAGAGGAAGCTGAAAAAGCAGAGAAAAAACGCCCAGGTAAAGCTGGGCGTCATAGTAAACACACTCATCACGAAGATGAAGAAGAATGTACTAACCCAAAGTGCTCACAGCTAATTAGTGGGTTAGAGGATGACATATCTGAGCTCAAAAAATATGCAGAGCAAGCTGAAAGTACCAAAGATTCATTATACCGGTTAGAAAGTTTAAGAAAGCGACTTGCATACATTATTTTTTCTATTATTGGCTTTTGGCTTGTATTGGTTTTTTGTTTGGTTTTTTTAGGTAGTTTGGATGTGACTTATTTTAAGGGGAAGTGTTCACCATCAAGTTATAACCTACTGAGATCTATAGATATAATTTCTCAGCAGTGCATATACTTGAAACATGGCACAGTTCTTTCCTTGAGTGAAAAAATAGTTATTACTTTAATTACTACAACAACAGTGAATGTCCTCGGGTTGGCTTATATTGTCGCTAGGTGGCTATATCCAGAACCAAAAGTAAAAAAGAAAAAAAAGAAAAAAAAAGGAAAATAGCAAACTCTGCCATAGCCAGCTTTAGCACCTCCCCTGATAGCTGTACCACACGAAATCACACCCAGACCGAACCTCCGACACTATCCCGCCCTGCCCTGTGCGGGATTTTTTTCGTCTGAGGAAAAATAAATAACCTTAAATACCAGTCAGTTAATTACCACGCGCAATTTATTATCACCGCTAGTGTTGACTATAAAATTACTACCGGTGATACTTAGCCCATCGAAACGAAACATCGATGCGGTAAACGGACTACCTACCGCGCCGGACATGAGGTCAGGCTGCTATTTAACAACAAGGTTCCTGTGAATACACAGGCCGAAGTGAGTTCTTCGGGGAGTGGTGAATGCGCAGGCTGATGCGTCAATGTCGCTGTATCGGTGACGCTCGGGAAATCCGAAAGTTGGGGTTGTACCCATGCGACAGGATGTAGATGGCGAGCTCTGAACACAGAATCCATGCCGGATATCAGCACCGGCCACCACTCCACCAAAGAACTTACAGAGGATATCCCAATGAACAGAAACAGACGCCGCATGGCGGAGTTCAACGCCCGCAAGGCAGCCGAAGCAATGCAGCTTAAACCAGTTGATCGCGTTGAGCAGGCACTGAAAGCACCGAACTGGCGCAACCGCCCTGAGCAGGAACCACCCCCTGCTTATGTACAGAAGTCCAAGTTTCAGAAAATATGCAACGAAGCCGGCCGGCAGATTCACGCTGTGCAGAAGGTCAGAGGCCGGTCTATTCCTTTAGTGTAAAAATAGAATACTCATGGACATCAATGCGTAAGAGTGCTAGGAATAATTAATCATCTTATTTTATAGGTTACTTTGATGGATGGGTTTCGCTTCGAAAATCTGAAAAGCCATATATTAAATTTATCCGAATCTGAAGATTTCTCTGTTGCGTGTAGCGAATGGATTCTTGATAGTATTGAACTATCTGAAGAATGGGATAATTGTCCTTGCGGTCAAGATATCAAAGAACATTGCTACATAAAGAATAAACTAAACAATAAAACTACCTACGTTGGTAACAAATGCATAAAAAGATTCATGCAAAAAGATGAAGATAATCTTTTTAGTGGGATGAGGCGCATAAAAGAAAACCCTCGAGCAAATGCTAGCCAGGCCGTTATTGATTACGCTCAGCGCAAGGGCTACTTGCATGATGAAAAAGAGTACAATTTTCTCGTGCAAACAAAAAATAAAAGAAAACTATCTGAGCTGCAACTAAGATGGAAAGAGAAAATCAACAACAGGATACTAAGCGGCATAGTTGTTAAGAAAAGGACTGTCAGATAATAGCTTAACTGATTAATTTTCAAGAAGTCATATGGCCCCTCTCGCAGGGGCTTTTTTGTGGAAGAGAGGAAATGGGATGCGATAAGTGCAAGGGTGGATTTGTTTTTACTCGCTGCTGTTCCGGCCTGGCTGAAATGTGTGGGTGCATGGGTTACCCGGTACAGGCCACCAACTGCAAAGAGTGCAACGCTGAAAACAAAGAGCCAGAAGACGATGATATTACCGAGCTTTTGCAACTTACCGAATGGGTAGATTAAGCAGCCACTGATCTGCTTTTATGGGAGAAGGTAGTGAAAAACTCAGGCCCCATGTGCACCGTGTATCGCAAATTGAAAAATGAGTACCGATGGAGAGCTAAATTCGCTCGGCCTAATGACTTCTATCGCAGGCAATGGATACGTCTCGCCTTAGTTAACCGAGATCGGGAAAGCCAAAGCAAACAATTAAGCAGCCACTGAGCTGCTTTTTTTACGCCCTCATATCAGCGTCCATTCACTGAGTGGGCGGTTATATGACCATAACACCTAACGGAGTATCGCTAATGACAACCAACGTCATCGGCGGCGTCATTGGCGCTGCTAAATCACTGTTTAAATCACAGCTTGACCGTATCAAGCGATTTGTTAATGAAGCGGCCCGTCCGGGCGGGGAGGCTTTTGCGTGAAGAGGCTGAAATTTAACGTCGGATTTATTCGCTACTCACTGCCGGATAACGATGCTAACCGGCTTCGGATGTTACAGCTTACCAGGAGGTCGAAATGAGCCTGAACCTGACTATCGAATGCTCAGATGTGCAGACACGCGGGGCTATGCGGCCCGGAAAGGTCAGCGTTTCACTTGAAGATTGCGCCATCGACGGCCTGACCACTGAGCAGCAAACAGAACTGTGCGGCCAGATGGATTTCGACGTCCTGGTTGAGTATGTGAATTCGCTTATGGAGGTGAACCATGCTGCATGAACCTTCATTTGCAGTCGCTGAGAACGCAGAGGCACAACGCTGGGATCGGCACTATGCCGAACTGAATTATGACGAAGCGGTGCGGGAACGGGCCGAGGAGTTATCTGCCCTATTCCCTGATGGCGTTGAAATGTTCGCAGCAGATAACCCGGCGTATTTCTCTCTGCTGGCAAGCGACGATGCACAGGACGCCTATGCCGCGTTCGTTGATCGCATTTGTCTGGCTAAAGCTCAAGCCGAATGGAGTTGACTATGGAACCAGGCATCTACCACAACTTATCAAATGCTGATTATCATGCGGACCCGGCGATCGGGTCTACTTCAGTTAAGCAAATCAGCGTTAGCCCAGCAAACCTCTACTTCAACCCATTCAAAGGCAGTAAGTCAGCTCATATTGGTAGCGCCATCCACGCAGCCATACTTGAGCCTGATGTGTATAAGCGGGACTTCCATTTGCTTCCTGATGGCCTTGACCGGCGATCAGCTGACTACAAGGCAGCGGTAAGTGAATACGGTTCAGACTTTGTTCTTGTGGGTAGCGAGGTTGAAACAGTAAACCGCATGGTTGAGTCAGCAAGAATGAACAGTGATTTTGTTGATTACATGCGGTCACCTGGTAAATCTGAGATCTCCATGTTTGCCACGTGTGACATCACTGGCCTTAACCTGAAATGCAGGTTTGACAGGCTTTCTGAGTCCTATCCTTACCCGCTGGATGTGAAAAGTTGCAGGGATGCATCGGAGCGAGGGTTCAGCAGTGCATTCGGCCAGTATCACTACCACATCCAGGCGGCCTTTTACCTTCATGTCCTAAGGCTGGTAACCGGCAGAGATCTTAATCAGTTCTGTTTTTTCGCCGTAGAAAATACAGCTCCTTATCGAAACTGCATGTATTACATCGGCGAGGAGTCGCTTGAGCAGGGACGAAAGCAGATGCTTGAGGCGCTGGAGAAACTAGCCGAATGCATGGAAAGCGAATCAGCCAGATATGAGGGGATTGTTCTCCCCTCGTCTGAAATAAACATCCCTTCTTATCTCTTCGATGAAGAGTTTGATGACGAGGTAATAATCTAATGGACCTATCAAAAACCATTATCCCACGCTCTGATCAGCTTAATTTTGACGATGTTCAGATAAGTAGTATCACCGCGGTAATTAAATCTGTCCGAGCCGGAAATAAAGAGCAGCCAGTATTTATTGATTTGGAAGGATATGACGGAAGGCCTTACAAACCATCAAAATCAATGCGCCGAGTCTTGATTGAGGGTTGGGGCAATGACGGCCATGCCTGGGCGGGGAAATCTTTAACCTTGGCCGGAGACCCCTCTGTGAAGTACGGAGGTGTGGCTGTTGGCGGCATTAAAGTTAAAGCCATGAGCGATGTCGAATCCAGCTTTTCTCTGATGCTGACGGTATCGCGAGGGAAACGCGTAGAGCATGTGGTCGAAAAATTGGTAACGAAACCCAAGGTAGACCCGCTGGAGTGGTTTTCCGAAGTAGCAATGCACTCAACGCTGGCTCAACTTGAAAGTAGATTTGAGAAAACAAAGGCGGCTCTTGCTGGCGATGACGATCGGGTGAGTAAGGCCACTGAGGTATATAAGACCAGAAAATCAGAGCTGGAGGCGGCCGGAGGAAATTCCGCATGAAGCTAACGCCCCACTACCGCCGGACAAGGGAATGTCCGCTATCTGGCATCAAGGAGAAGATAACCTGGCAGTTAAACAAGGGGCCAATGACAGGCCAGCAACTTGCCGACAAATTCGGCCTTAGCCTCGGAAGGATAAACGAGGTTATGCGCTCCAGCTTTAAAGGCGACACCGTAAAGCTCGGCAAAGGAGAGCCATTCGCCACTGATGGCAGAGCCATGGACAGGCTCTACTGGTTGGAAGCCAAACCACGGCGCGTTAATGCGAAAGAAAAGACACGGATCGTCTTCAGCCGAAAGCACTACGTCAATTAAACCCCATTCACCCACCCTATCCTCTGCCATACGGCACCGGGAGGGTTATCTGTTGGAGAGGAAAGTGACTAATAATCAATACGCAGAACGAGACATCATGGACCTGGATATATCAGGCAACCACTACTCCCGCCATATATCAGCAATGACCCGCGAGGGACTTCACAGTAAATCAGACATTGCTGCGGAACTGGCATGGCGGGACGCACGCATTGCAGAACTGGAAACCCGTACAGTGAAGCTGCCGAAGCCACACACCCACTTAATCTGGATTCAGGCAGGCCATGCGCCGGATGGCTTTTGGGATTACGTAACGGTATCTCACAGCGAGAAAGACAGAAGCTGTGATGGCTCTGAACGCTACCCGGTTTATGCGCGTTGGGACATCGAAGAGGTGCTAAAAGCTGCTGGCATCAAGTTGGAGTCTGAGTGATGAAAAAATTAACTAAGCGTGTGCAGGCTGGCGGCCTGTGGTTCGATGTTCCGGTAAATATTAACTATGTGGCGTTTTCGCACTCTGGTGATGTTTATTGTTACCTGCGTAAACCGCCAAAGCCAGTCGCCAGCTGGAAGAGATCGATGTTCCAACCTTGCGGAATGGTATCTCTCGAAGGTGCAGACTGGCGCGAGTGCTGTTGGTATGTGGGCGACCAGCTTGATGGTGAGGACACCGAACGCCGGGAGTGGATGGCGCGTGGTGTTGAATTAGCGATTAATAAACTGAAAGGACTCGGTGACAAATCTTATTCACCGTATGAGCTTGAGTGCCTCTCGAACTCCATTCGAGCCGGGGAGGTTGAATGAAACCAATAACTGAGCAGAGACGGCAGGAGCTGATTGCTGATTGTGAAAAGGAAATAGAACACGCTGAAAAGCTTCTTTTGTCAGCAGGTCTCGCAATAGGATGGCGGAAGGTACATGAAAATAACTTGTTAAAACATCAAATCGCCCTGGCTTCACTGACTGCGGCGCCGGAGGTATCAGAGATTGAGTCTGTGCACCCGGAAAATGGAAACACAATCATTCATTTACGCAGGGGCGGATTAAAGAACATCTCACCTGAGGATATTGCAGAGTATGAAATGATTGAAACCGAGAAATTCTACACCGCCCCGCCGGTTCCGGTGATTAAGTTGCCTGATGAGATTGAGGGTATCGAACATTCAGAGTATGGGGCTGGAAAGAAGGACGGGTGGAATTTATGTCTTGATGAAATCAAACGACGCAACGGCCTGGGGGAGTGATGACAAAAATACGAGCAATAGCATTAACCAGACCATGCAGTAACTGTCCATTCCTGGACTCTCCGGAGTCCATTTCTCACACGCTGAAGCCCGGGCGGCTGGCTGGAATTAAGTCTGGGCTTCTTGCTGACGATATGGCGCCGTTCCTGTGCCACAAAACACTGTCAGGCCATGAAGATGATTGCGGCCAGTATCAGCATAGTGGCAAAGAGTCTCACTGCATGGGCTCAATGGCTTGGCTTTATAATCAGGGCCGTTTTAATATCAGCATGAGACTCGCTACAATGGATAAGACATGGCTCGAAAACCTGAAGCAAAGCGCCCTTTTGGTGGTGCGATGATCCAGAGAATAAGCATGCTGATAATCAGAGGATGGTTCCCTGCTTTCATTAAACGAATAGCGTTCCGCATAGCTCTGTGGGATGCGTACAGGAGGAAGTGATGGATACGCCAGTGCTGGACATGTGCTGCGGCTCCCGAATGTTCTGGTTCAATAAAACAGATGAGCGAGCAACATTCTGCGATATCCGCTCTGAGAAGCACACTTTATGCGATGGACGCGCACTAAATATTTCCCCCGATATAATCGCCGATTTTCGTAACCTACCTTTCCCTGATGATAGTTTTGCTCAGGTAGTTTTTGACCCTCCCCACCTTGTGCGGGCTGGTGAAAATGGATGGATGCGGAAAAAGTATGGTGCTCTGGATAAGGATAACTGGCAGCGGGATATTGCGGATGGATTCCGTGAGGCATTTCGGGTATTGCGGCCACACGGGACTTTGATATTCAAATGGAATGAAACGCAGGTTCCGGTGAAGCTGGTGATCGCCCTAACTGACCAGATGCCGACCATCTGGCAGCGGACTGGTAAGGGGGATAAAACGCACTGGATTATATTCCTTAAGGAGCCACCCGCATGATACTCGCCGGATACGTCATCCTCATTCTCTCCGGTAACCAGGCAACTCCCCTCACTGAAACACTCTACCCAACCGAAACACAGTGCGAACATCAGATCGAGGCTATGGGTGATATCCAGCCCCGGCATATGCTTTTGTGTGGTAAAGTGATAAGGAAAATGTAAGATTTAGAGAGGGAGAGTGCGTGAGTTCAAATATTCTATACCCAGCAATAACTTCCGCTTTTGTAGCTGTTTTAGCATTATTGTTCAATAAAGAAATGAAGGAAAATGATTATACCAAAGATTGGATTAACTCATTTTCCGCTGCAACAGCTGAATTCATATCTCATTTAGTGCAAAGAAATAGATGCCAGCAGGAATTAACAAGGATAGCTGGATATTTAGGAACCTCTCAAATTAAAGATTCTGATCAAACCAGAAGAGATGAGCGCTGGGTGGATGCCAGGAAAGATTTGGAAAAGAATCTTTATAATCATTTGACCGAGTTAATAAAACAAGAGGCATTAATAAAGATGCTTTTAGTTTCATCAGGTAAAATCAAAGAAAATCAAAGGCTTCTACTAACCCAGAAGATCGAGGATTCTGAAGCATGGCGGCCGGGAGAAAGTTTATCTGAAAATGCTGAAGAAATTTGCAAAATGTCATCGGCAATAATTAAAGATGAATGGATTAGAATAAAAAAATATGGCCCCGTACACAAATTTGTTATCTTGGTAATAATATCCACCATTATAATTGGATGTATAGAATTGTTGAAAAAGTGAAGCCACATCAAAAACATAACCGCCCATCGAGGCGGTTTTTTATTGCCTAAAGGAAACCACTATGTACGCAGACCAACTCGACCAGGCTTCAGAACTGGAGCAGCAACAACTGAAAATTGCGATGGCGAACCGCCCGCGACCGAAGCCATTCACCGGCAAATGCTATAGCTGTGGCGACAAGATCGACAAAGGCCACTATTGCGATTCAGCCTGCCGTGAAGATGACGAGAAACGCGAACGCGCCACGAAGTTTAACCGCCACTAACCCCCCCACTAAACCAAACCACCCTACCCCCGCACCGGTCACCGGCGGCATCGTCGTGCCTGCGGGTTGGGTAAAGGAGAATGCTATGCAGATTGAGCAACTCGTCACTGAAAAAGAAGTAATGGCCTGCCTTAACATCCGATCGCCCAATACCATGTGGCGTTACAGAAAGGAATGCTGTTTTCCGGAGCCGGTACGTTCACACCCGAACCAATACCGGCCATCGGAGGTACAAAGCTGGATAAACAATGGCGGGTCTAAGCAGAAGATAGCTTCCTGACGTGCCAGAGTATCTTATCGGCGTGAAGCTCATACCCCTGCTTCTGCTCCTCGATCCAGTCATGCTTATTGTACACAGCCATAATCCCGCCCAAATCATGCCCCAGCATCTTCTCGGTGACATGGGGCGCAACTCCCTGCTCAGACAGTCGTGTAACGAGCGTTCGGCGAAAATCGTGCGCCCTCCAGTACCCGATATCCATCTCGTCACGAATCCTGCCTATATACCTGTTGGCCGCCGATATGGATATCGGCTTGTCCAGCGCATCTCCCGGAAACAAAATCCCTTTATATGTTGTCAGCGCCTTTTCAAGCAGTGGCTCAATTTTCGGAAATATTGGTCTGCGGATTATATTTCCCATCTTGCTCAGTTCAGCAGGAGTGGTCCACACCATGCTGTCGAGATCAAAGTGCTGCGTAGTGGCCTGCCTTAGCTCTGAGTTCCTGGCCCCCCATAACATCAGCATCTGATGAAGGAGCTTGTTAGACGTTGATGCCCGGCTACGGTCTATTTTCAGCCATATCTGTGCAAGCTCCGGATAAGTAAGAACCCTGTCACCCACCTGAGATGATGTACCAAAGTCGCGAGGCAGAATGTTCATCAGAGATGATGATTCAATATACTGCCTACGGATGCACCAGTGTGTTGCCGTTCTTAACTGGCTAAGAACCTGGCGGGCACGGCGTGGATTTTCCCGCTCCTGCACAGTAAAGAAATCGACCCATTGCTTAGCAGTAATATCTTCCATAGGTACAAAGCGAAATGCGCTATCCATTACCTTCATTACCGTGGAACTGTATAGGTCCCTGGTCTTAGGCCTGAGTTGCGTAATTACGTAGTTTTGATACCAGTAGTTCAGGCAATCAGAAAGAGTGGCTTTTGAACTCTGCCCCCTTTCAAACTTAGAGCGCGGGTCCGCGCCGGAAGCAACCAGCAGCCTCAGTTCATCAGTAATGTTTCTGGCATCTTTCAGAGACACGGACGGATACCGGCCAATGCTCATGCGCTGAAATTTCCCCTGCCATTTAAAGCGGAACTGGAAGTTGATAACTCCTTTTGGTGATATCCTTGCGCTCAGTCCATGAGAGTCTGTAACCTCAGAGGGTCCGGTATAGGCTTTGCCTGAAATTGTTCTTAGCTTCGTGTCTGAGAGAGCCATTCTAAAATTGGTACACCCGAAAAATTGTGGTTGGTACAAGAATGGTACAAAATATCACATGAAGTAAAGAGGATAACAAAGGAAAGTTCAGGATAAAAAAGGTTGTTAATTGAGCAATTATAGCGATAACAAATTGATATTTAATAAAATAACAGGAAAGAAAAGGAAGGTTTCGGATGAAAAAGAATGAATCAGTAACGCCTACCTTCCTTTTTCATGATTATGAGACCTTCGGTAAGCATCCGGCGCTGGATCGCCCTGCGCAGTTTGCAGGTATCCGCACGGATGCAGAATTCAATATCATCGGTGAACCTGAAGTCTTTTACTGCCGGCCTGCCGATGACTACCTTCCTCAGCCCGAAGCGGTGATGATCACAGGTATTACGCCACAACATGCGATGGCACAGGGCGTCAGTGAGGCTGAGTTCGCGCAACGTATTCATGCCCTGTTCAGTGAGCCAGGCACCTGCGTGGTCGGCTATAACAATGTGCGCTTCGATGATGAAGTCACGCGCAATATTTTCTACCGTAACTTCTACGACCCGTATGCCTGGAGCTGGCAGAACGGTAATTCGCGCTGGGATTTACTGGACGTTATGCGTGCCTGCTATGCATTGCGCCCGGAAGGAATTGTCTGGCCCGAAAATGAAGAAGGTTTTCCTTCATTCCGGCTGGAACATCTGACCAAAGCGAACAATGTCAGCCACGAACAAGCCCATGACGCCATGTCTGATGTGTATGCCACCCTGGCAATGGCAAAACTGGTCCGCGAAAAACAGCCAAAACTGTTCGATTTCCTCTATCTCCACCGCAATAAAAATAAGCTGCAGACGCTTATCGATATTCCGCAGATGAAACCGTTGGTGCATGTCTCCGGAATGTTCGGTGCTGCCCGTGGCAATACCAGCTGGATTGTGCCACTGGCATGGCATCCGGATAACCGGAATGCACTGATCACCCTCGACCTGGCCGGTGATATTCAGCCATTATTACAGGAGAGTGCGGATGAACTGCGCGAGCGTATGTATACCCCGCGGGAACAGCGGGGAGACCTGCCGCCGGTCCCGTTAAAACTGGTCCATATTAATAAGTGCCCGGTGCTGGCACCGGCCAGCACCTTGCGTCCGGAGGATGCCGCACGGCTGGGGATCGATCGCCAGTTCTGTCTGGATAATCTGGCGCTGCTGCGGCAGCATGCCGACATCCGTGAAAAAGTCGTCACTATCTTTGCGGATGGGCGTGAATTTGAACCCTCTCAGGATGTGGATGCGCAGTTATATGATGGTTTCTTCAGTGATGCCGACCGGCAGGCGATGAATATCGTCCGTGGCACCGAACCCGGGAATCTGCCGGCCCTGGACATCACTTTTGACGATAAGCGTATTCTGCCGCTGCTATTCCGTTACCGTGCCCGTAATTTTCCGGGAACCCTCGATCATGGTGAGCAACAATGCTGGCTGGAACATCGTCGTGAAACACTGAACCCGGCGCGGGTGGAGCACTATATCGGTGAGCTTGAACAACTCGCCAGCCTCTATGCCGATGATGAGCGTAAGCAGTCCCTGCTGAAATCCCTCTATCGGTATGCCGAAACACTGCTGAGCTGATATCGCGGGCCGCCCCGCCCCTGTGCGGCCCGTTTATACCGGTTTCTGGCGATCTGAGGGTGGTTCTGCCACGAGGATGACCGTCGGGTTCACTTATCCCCCGGCCCGAAGGCCGCGATTGCTGGTATAACTTCGTCCGCCCGATCACTGGCGCAACCCTGGTATCGTCTGCCTGAGAGTCGTTTTACCACGAGGATGACCGTCGGGTTCACTTATCCCCCGGCCCGAAGGCCGCGATTGCTGGTATAGCTTTGTCCGCCCGGTCACTGGCGCAACCCTGGTATCGTCTGCCTGAGAGTCGTTTTGCCACGAGGATGACCGTCGGGTTCACTTATCCCCCGATCCGAAGGTCCCGGCTGCTGGTATAGCTTCGTCCGCCCGGTCACTGGCAAAACCCAAGTATAGTCTGCCTGAGAGTCGCTTTGCCATGAGTATAACTAGCAGGTTCACTTATCCCCCGGCCCGAAGGCCGCGATTGCTGGTATAACTTCGTCCGCCCGGTCACTGGCACAATCCTGGTATTCACTGCTTAAAATGCCCCGCGATACAGGCTGAGTTATTCTTTGATTTACGAAAGTAACGGCAGGAAACGGGGATTGATGATGCCCCGGGGCAGTTGCGTACGGCCTTACCCGCTATCGGTTTAAGCAATGCCCATAAAAAAAGCCCTGTCAGGAAACCTGACAGGGCTTGATCAGTGACGCGTGCAGCGGAGGATTATAACCCTTCTTCGCTGTACTGAGGCACCGGCTTACGGAAGGCCCGGGTCACAAACGCCAGGTAGATAATACCGATAGCCGCCCAGATCAGACCGAGGATCATCGAGCTTTCTTCCAGGTTCAGCCACAGCGCTCCGACCGTCAGTGCCCCCAGAACCGGCAGCACCAGATACTGGAAGTGGTCGTTCAGTGTCTTGTTACGTTTCTCACGGATCCAGAACTGTGAAATCACAGACAGGTTAACGAAAGTAAACGCCACCAGAGCACCAAAGTTAATCAGCGCAGTCGCGGTGACCAGGTCAAAATTGATCGCCAGTAATGCAATGGCACCGACCAGCAGCACGTTATAGGTCGGGGTAGACCATTTGTGTGAGATATGACCAAAGAAACGGTTCGGGAACACACCGTCACGTCCCATCACATACATCAGACGTGAAACCCCGGCATGGGCTGCCATTCCTGAGGCCAGTACGGTCACACAGGAGAAGATCAGGATACCGAACTGGAACGTTCTGCCCGCAACATACAGCATGATTTCAGGCTGTGAGGAATCCGGGTCTTTAAAACGAGAGATGTCCGGGAAGTACAGTTGCAGGAAGTAAGACACCGCAACAAACAGTACACCACCGATCAGTGCCGTCATGAAAATCGCACGCGGGATGGTACGTTCTGCATCTTTCGTCTCTTCAGACAATGAGCTCAGACCATCAAAGCCCAGGAAGGAGAAGCAGAGTATCGTCGCCCCGGTGATCATCGGTACCACATGTGCATCCGAAGACCAGAACGGTTTGGTGCTGGTTAAGGTTCCTGCGCCAATACCGTGGCTGACGCCGTAGATAATCAGTCCGACAATCGCGACCATCACCGCAATCTGCAGCACAACGATAATACTGTTGAAGTTGGCAACCGTTTTAATCCCTTTCAGGTTAGTCACGGTCATAAATACCACCAGCAGTACCACGAAGATCCATGAAGGGATGCCCGGCAGCAGGGATTCAAAATAACTTTTTGCCAGCAGAATGTTAATCATTGGCATAAACAGGTAGTCCAGCAGCGAGGACCAGCCGACCATAAATCCGACATGCGGACTGATGGATTTTTGTGCATAAGTGTACGCAGAACCGGCCGACGGGAAACGACGAACCAGTTTACCGTAACTCAGTGCAGTAAACAGAATTGCGATAGTCGCAAAGATATACGCGGTCGCAACGTGACCACTGGTCAGTCCCGACACGATACCAAAGGTATCAAACAGGGTCATCGGCTGCATATACGCCAGACCGATCATGATCACAGGAAGTAGCGTTAATGTTTTTTTCAGGTTAGCGCGCTTAGGTGCAGCAGAGGGATTAGTTTGCATGATTCATGTCCCCTACAGTAACAATCGTGCGTGATTGTGCCACAGGGATATTCCGCAGAACGCAGAAAGGTGAGTATGAAGTTATCATCGTGCGCGTCGCGCCGTAGTCGTCGCGAAAGCGTGCACCAGACATCGCTGGTGAAGTGGTGAAAAGCCCCATCAAAATTTCCTCTAACTCACGCCATAGCGTGTATCTAATGTATATCTCTCCGGAAAACGTCCGGCCTCGTAGGTTTGTTTTATAACTAAATATGCAAAAAAAATAACCGACGCCGGAAAAAGGCATCGGTTATTCTCAAATTTGCAGGCGCGCATTCTGCCTAAAAATACCCGCTAACACAAGAGATTATCACCGTTATCCGGGCAATTATGGCAAATCTTCGGCTTACCCCTGAGTAAATGGCATGTCGTAAGGGTCCGGCCATTGATAGCGGAAACCTCGTTCGCGGCAGATCCGCTGCCCGTTGACCGCTTTTCCTGCGTCGGTGGCCGGTTCGCCGTCAAAGACCGGCGGGGTCCAGCCGGCGTGGGCCGCAAGTCGGGTGTAATATTCTTCCCGGAATGGATGGCCCTCAGCACAGAGATTATAGACGGTTCCCTGCGCAGGATGTTCGAGCAGCAGCACAATCGCGGAAATAACATCCTCCAGGTGAACCAGGTTGACCCCCTGGTTGCCATGACTCAGCCCGGTTTTCCCTGCCAGAAAGCGTCCCGGATGTCTCCCCGGCCCCACCAGCCCCGCGAGACGCAGTATATCCACCGTCGTCCCGGGTAAATCATGGAGCCATTGTTCCAGCCGCACCAGAGATTCACCGGCCGGGGTCACCGGATGCACAGGGCTGTCTTCGGAAGCCTCACCCTGCAGATTACCGTAGACCGAGGTAGAACTGGTGAAAATAATATGCCGGACCTGGCGGGCCAGGGCCATATCAACAATATTCTGCACCGCCTGAAGATATTGCTCACTGGTATCGACCGTCCGCCGCGCCGGTAACGTCACCACCAGGGCATCCACATCCAGCAGTTCGGCTAAATCATCAGGGTCACACTTCGGCTCCGGGTCCAGCGTCAGCAGACTGGCCGGAATGCCGCTTGCCTGTGCCGCCTGCACGCCATCTGCAGTCGTCTTACTGCCCGTCACCTGCCAGCCACGTCCGATCAGCGTCCGGGCCAGAGGCATCCCCAGCCAGCCCAGGCCGACAATTGCTACTTTTTTCGTCATAAGTCTGCCTTTATATTGTCCTGTCCGATACCGCAAGAATCAGCGGTGATCTTATGCCTGTGACCGTTTTCAGGCCAGTATAAATTTATTAAGAAATTTATGATTGTCAGGCCGAAAAAAGGGTTGCCAGTCGCCGCTATTTTGGTTAGGTTAATTGGCAGACAATCAAATCAATATACGTCGGAATATTTTATGAACAGCGTCCAGATTAACCACCATCATCACCATCACCCTGACTAGTCTTTCAGGCGATGTGTGCTGGGAGACGAAAAGATCTTCCAGTGGTTTGGACGCATAAAAAAACCCCGGAAGATTTCTTCCGGGGTTTTTTTATGGACAAAAGTTTCAGAATAATAAATTCCGTACAGGAAAAAATAAGCAGAGGACAGGACAGATGTTAGATAACAAACGTATCCGTATCGCAATGCAGAAATCAGGCCGTCTGAGTGATGACTCCAGAGAACTGCTTAGCCGTTGCGGCATTAAAATTAATCTTCAACAGCAGCGCCTGATTGCCTTCGCTGAAAATATGCCTATCGATATTCTGCGGGTACGCGATGACGATATTCCGGGCCTGGTAATGGACGGTGTCGTTGATTTAGGGATTATCGGCGAAAACGTGCTGGAAGAAGAGTTACTGACCCGCCAGGCTCAGGGCGAAAATGCCGGTTACACCACTCTGCGTCGTCTTGATTTCGGGGGCTGCCGCTTATCACTGGCGATGCCGGCCGATGCCGGATACACCGGCCCGGAATGTCTGGACAATAAACGCATCGCCACCTCCTATCCGCACCTGCTGAAACGCTACTTCGATAGCAAAAACCTCTCTTTTAAACCCTGTATGCTGAATGGCTCGGTCGAAGTCGCTCCCCGTGCCGGTCTGGCGGATGCTATCTGTGACCTGGTGTCTACCGGAGCGACCCTGGAAGCCAATGGCCTGCGCGAAGTGGATGTGATTTATCGCTCCAAAGCGGTGCTGATCCAGCGTGAAGGCGAAATGCCGGAAGAAAAACAGTATCTGATCGATAAACTGCTGACCCGTATCCAGGGCGTCATTAAGGCCCGCGAGTCCAAGTACATTATGCTGCATGCACCGTCTGAGCGTCTGGAAGAAGTGATTGCCCTGATGCCTGGCGCAGAGCGTCCGACTGTACTGCCACTGGCAGGCGATCAGGCGCGGGTGGCCATGCATATGGTCAGCAGCGAGACCCTGTTCTGGGAAACGATGGAAAAACTGAAATCTCTGGGAGCCAGTTCCATCCTTGTTCTGCCGATCGAAAAAATGATGGAGTAAGAGATGAGCCGCTTCGACACTATTATTCGCTGGAATGAGTGTTCTGCCGACGAGCAACAGGCTTTACTGAAACGTCCTGCACTGGCTTCTTCAGACACCATCAGCCAGACCGTACAGCATGTTCTCGACCAGGTGTTTACCCGCGGGGATGAGGCGTTACGCCAGTTCAGCGCGCAGTTTGATAAGGTGAGCCCCGAAACGATTGCCGTCAGTGCAGCCGACATCGATGCCGCGGTAGCCCGGGTCAGTGGATCCCTGAAATCGGCGATGCAGACGGCAGTCGCTAATATCGACGCATTTCATCAGGCGCAGGTGTTTCCGGGCGTGGATATCGAAACCCGGCCTGGCGTCCGTTGCCAGCAGGTTACCCGCCCTATCCGCTCGGTCGGTCTTTATATTCCGGGCGGCTCAGCGCCACTGTTTTCTACCGTCCTGATGCTGGCGACGCCGGCACGGATTGCCGGATGTGAAAAAGTCGTGCTCTGTTCACCGCCACCGATTGCCGACGAGATCCTGTACGCAGCGCGTCTGTGCGGTGTGACCGAAGTCTTTCAGGTCGGTGGTGCACAGGCCATCGGCGCGATGGCCTTCGGGACCGATAGCGTACCAAAAGTTGATAAAATTTTCGGGCCGGGTAACGCCTGGGTGACCGAAGCCAAACGTCAGGTCAGTCAGCGGCTGGAGGGTGCGGCCATCGATATGCCGGCCGGGCCGTCAGAAGTGCTGGTCATTGCCGATGAACAGGCAACCCCTGCCTTTGTTGCCTCTGACCTGCTGTCTCAGGCAGAGCACGGTCCGGACTCACAGGTGGTTCTGCTGACGCCGTCAGCGACACTGGCGCAGCAGGTGGCTGACGAAATAACTGCCCAGCTGACCCTGTTGCCTCGTGCAGAGACCGCACGGCAGGCTCTGGAAAGCAGCCGGCTGATCGTGGCCGATGACCTGGCACAATGCATCACTATTTCTAATCAGTATGGCCCTGAGCATCTGATCATTCAGACCCGTGATGCCCGCCAATGGGTTGAGCAGATTACCAGTGCCGGCTCGGTGTTCCTGGGCGACTGGTCCCCGGAATCTGCCGGGGACTATGCCTCCGGGACCAACCATGTCTTACCCACTTACGGGTATACCGCCACCTATTCGAGTCTCGGGCTGGCCGATTTTCAGAAACGAATGACTATACAGGAACTGTCTCCGGCAGGATTTTTATCCCTGGCTCCGGCGATTGAAGAACTGGCAGCGGCTGAGCGGCTCGATGCGCACAAAAATGCCGTGACATTACGGGTGAAAGCGCTGGAGGATAATGTATGACAGGTTCTATCGGGCAACTCGCCCGCAAAAATGTGCGGGAGCTAACGCCTTACCAGTCCGCAAGACGCCTGGGCGGCAACGGGGATGTATGGCTGAATGCGAATGAATATCCGCTGGCTGTCCCCTTTAATTTTACCCAGCAGACCCTGAACCGCTATCCGGAATGTCAGCCGGCCCGGGTGATTGAGCGATATGCCGCTTACTGCGGACTGAATAAAGACCAGGTGCTGGTCAGCCGCGGGGCCGACGAGGGTATCGAACTCCTGATGCGCGCCTTCTGCGAACCGGGTCAGGATAAAGTGATGTTCTGTCCGCCGACCTACGGTATGTATAGCGTCAGTGCGGAAACTCTGGCCATTGAAACACTGACCGTCCGCTCCCTCGATGACTGGCAACTCAATCTGCCTGCCATCCTGTCTCAACTGGACGGGGTAAAACTGATTTATCTGTGCAGCCCGAATAACCCGACCGGCAACCTGGTCAACCCGGACGATATCCGTCAGCTTCTGACGGCCACGGCAGGAAAGGCCCTGGTGATCGCCGATGAAGCCTATATCGATTTCTGCCCTGAGGCGTCGCTGGTCAGCTGGCTGGATGAATTCCCGAACCTGGTGATTTTGCGCACACTGTCGAAAGCATTTGCGCTGGCAGGCCTGCGTTGCGGTTTCACTCTGGCAAACCGGGAAGTGATCGAACTGCTGCTAAAAGTCATTGCCCCCTATCCGCTCTCTACGCCGGTGGCTGAGATTGCCGCCAGTGCTCTGAGCGAGCAGGGACTGGCTGAAATGCGTCGGCATGTAACGGAACTTAACAGCACCCGCGAATGGTTGTTGCAGCAGTTACAGGCCTCCCCGCTGACAGAGCAGGTGTATCCAAGCCATGCCAACTATCTGCTGGCTAAATTTACCGACTCCCCGCGCATCTTCCGTGCACTGTGGGACCAGGGGATCATTTTACGTGATCAGAATAAAAACCCCGGCCTGGCGGGATGTTTACGAATTTCAATCGGTACCCGTCAGGAATGTGAGACCCTGATCACTGCCCTGAATAACCTGACTTTGGCGGAGCAAGCATGAGCCAGAAAACCCTTTTTATCGACCGTGACGGCACCCTGATTTCTGAACCCCCTGAAGACTTTCAGGTCGATCGTATGGATAAACTGGCCTTCGAGCCAGGCGTCGTCCCGGCGCTGCTGCGCCTGCAGGCTGCCGGTTACCGGCTGGTGATGATCACCAATCAGGACGGTCTGGGTACAGAGAGTTTTCCGCAAGCGGATTTCGACGGCCCCCACAACCTGATGATGCAGATCTTTACCTCGCAGGGGATCGCCTTTGATGAGGTACTGATCTGCCCGCACAAACCGGAAGACCACTGTGACTGCCGTAAACCGGCGACAAAACTGGTTGCACCATGGCTGCAGGCCGGTGTGCTGGATAAAGAGCACAGCTATGTCATCGGCGACCGCCAGACCGATATTACGCTTGCCGAAAATATGGGCATCAAAGGCATTCGTTACGCTGAAGAAGAGAATTTCTGGCCCGCCATCGCCGATCGCCTGACCCGTAAAGATCGTCACGCTCTGGTCCAGCGTAATACCAAAGAGACCCGTATTACCGCCGAAGTCTGGCTGGACCGGGAAGGTGAAAGCAAAATCAGTACCGGTGTCGGCTTTTTTGACCATATGCTGGATCAGATTGCTACTCACGCCGGCTTACGGATGAACATCGATGTTAAAGGCGACCTTTACATTGACGATCACCATACGGTTGAAGATACCGGTTTGGCATTGGGTGAAGCCTTACTGAAAGCGCTGGGTGATAAACGTGGCATCGGCCGTTTCGGCTTCGTGTTGCCGATGGATGAGTGTCAGGCACGTTGTGCGCTGGATATCTCAGGTCGTCCTTACCTGGTCTATAAAGCTGAGTTTAACTTCCAGCGTGTCGGTGACCTCAGTACCGAGATGATCGAACACTTCTTCCGTTCCCTCTCCTATAGCATGGCTTGTACCCTGCACCTGAAAACCAAGGGTCATAACGATCATCACCGTGCCGAGAGTCTGTTTAAAGCCTTTGGCCGTACGCTTCGTCAGGCTATTCAGGTGAACGGGAACACACTGCCGAGCTCAAAAGGGGTTCTGTAATGGATGTGGTTATTCTTGATACCGGGTGCGCTAATCTGTCATCCGTAAAGTGGGCCATCGAACGGCTCGGCTATCAGCCGGTCGTCAGCCGCGATAAAAACATCGTGCTGAATGCCGACAAACTGTTTCTGCCGGGCGTAGGTACCGCCAGAGCAGCGATGGATCAGTTGCGTGAGCGTGAGCTTGTCGAACTTATCCGTAACTGCACCCAGCCGGTGCTGGGTATCTGCCTCGGGATGCAACTGCTGGCCCAACGCAGTGAAGAGTCTACCGGTATTGATACGCTGGATATTATCCATGCACCGGTATCACTGATGGAGACAGGTTCTCTGCCCCTGCCCCATATGGGCTGGAACCAGCTGACGGCCCATGCCGGCCATCCGTTGTTCCGTAATATTCCACCGGAAAGCTATTTCTACTTCGTACACAGTTATGCAATGCCGGTGACCGGCGCGACCATCGCACAGTGTGATTATGGCCAGCCGTTCTCTGCGGCCGTACAGCAGGATAACTTCTACGGTGTTCAGTTCCATCCCGAGCGTTCAGGCAAAGCGGGCGCACAGTTAATTAAAAATTTCCTGGAGATGTAATGATTATCCCCGCACTCGATTTAATAGAAGGTAAAGTCGTTCGTCTTCACCAGGGAGATTACGCACAGCAACGCGATTACGGTAATGATCCGCTGCCACGTTTACAGGCCTACCAGCAGGAAGGCGCTCAGGTGTTGCATCTGGTGGACTTAACCGGTGCGAAAGATCCGGCGGCACGTCAGATCCCGTTGCTGAAAACTCTGCTTGCCGGGGTCCCGGCCCCGGTTCAGGTGGGCGGCGGAATCCGCAGTCGTGAAGATGTTGCCGCACTGCTCGGTGCAGGCGCTGCACGTGTAGTAGTCGGGTCCACGGCGGTAAAACAGCCGGAAGAAGTCAGGCAATGGTTTGCCGAGTTCGGACCGGATGCGATCGTGCTGGCACTGGACATCCGTATTGATGAACACCAGCGTAAAGAAGTGGCTATCAGCGGCTGGCAGGAAGCCGCCGGTGTCACGCTGGAACAGGTGATCGAAGACTATCAGTCGGTAGGGCTGAAACATGTGCTCTGTACCGATATTTCGCGTGACGGCACACTGGCCGGCTCTAACGTTGCGCTTTATCAGGAAATCACCGCGAAGTACCCGGAGATTGCCTTTCAGTCATCCGGTGGCATCGGTTCACTGGAAGATATTGCCGCATTACGTAACAGCGGTGTCCGCGGTGTGATCGTCGGTCGTGCACTGCTCGAAGGTAAATTTACAGTGACGGAGGCTATCGCATGCTGGCAAAACGGATAATACCTTGTCTGGATGTACGTGACGGTCAGGTGGTCAAAGGGGTACAGTTCCGTAACCACGAAATCATCGGCGAGATCGTGCCACTGGCAAAACGTTATGCGGAAGAAGGTGCCGATGAGCTGGTGTTTTATGATATCACCGCCTCTTCGGATGACCGCGTCGTGGACAAGAGCTGGGTATCACGGGTCGCCGAGGTGATCGATATCCCGTTCTGCGTGGCCGGCGGGATTAAGTCCGTGGAAGATGCGGCCCAAATCCTCTCCTTCGGGGCGGATAAGATTTCGATTAATTCACCGGCCCTCGCCGATCCTGAGCTAATCACCCGTCTGGCGGACCGCTTTGGGGTTCAGTGCATCGTGGTCGGCATTGATACCTGGTATGATGAAAATACCGGCCTGTACCAGGTAAACCAGTATACCGGCGACGAGTCACGGACCCGTGTGACCCAATGGCAGACCACCGACTGGGTACAGGAAGTGCAGAAACGGGGTGCCGGTGAAATCGTCCTGAATATGATGAACCAGGATGGCGTGCGTAACGGTTATGACCTGAAGCAGTTAAAAGCGGTCCGTGAACTCTGCCATGTACCGCTGATCGCCTCCGGCGGAGCCGGGACGATGCAACACTTCCTGGAGGCCTTCCGGGAAACGAATATCGATGGCGCGCTTGCGGCCTCCGTATTTCATAAGCAACTCATTAATATTGCAGAGCTGAAAACGTTTCTGCAATCCAACAGTGTGGAGATCCGTGCGTGTTAACGGCAGAACAACTCTCCCGGCTTGACTGGGAAAAAACAGAAGGAATGATCCCTGCGGTCATTCAGCACAACGTTTCCGGCGAAGTGCTGATGCTGGGTTACATGAATGCCCAGGCACTGGAGCAGACACTGAGCAGCGGTAAAGTGACTTTCTGGTCACGTACCAAAGGTCGTCTGTGGACGAAAGGCGAATCTTCCGGGCATTTCCTGCAGGTTGAAAGCATTACGCCGGACTGTGACAACGACAGTCTGCTGATTCTGGCGAACCCGATCGGTCCGACCTGTCATACCGGGACCTCCAGCTGCTTTTCACCGGCATCCAGCGACTGGGGATTCCTCTACCAGCTGGAACAACTGCTGGCGAGCCGTAAGTCGGCCGACCCTGACAGTTCTTACACAGCCAGTCTGTATGCCCGCGGCACCAAGCGTATTGCCCAGAAAGTCGGTGAAGAAGGTGTTGAGACCGCACTGGCTGCCACGGTGAATGATCGTTTCGAACTGACCAATGAAGCCTCTGATCTGATCTATCATCTGCTGGTACTGCTACAGGATCAGGATCTGGATCTGAGTGCAGTGATCAACAATCTGCGCGATCGTCATCAGAAGAAATAATCCCTGCCGGCCCTTCCGCCCCGCACGGTGGCGGAGCCGGCGGTGACGACAGGCCGTGACGGTATCCCCGCCACGGCCTTTTTTCTTATCCGCATCCCTGCGCTTCCCGGAGACCCCTGACTCACCCGGCCGCCCCTCTGTCCTGCAGTGGCTGGGATTCCCATGCCGCTCCTGAGCACCGGTTGCCGGGCGACAGCGCACGGGCCTCCCTGCCGTGAACCGGAATACAGATAGTTACCGCGCAGTTCTGTCACAAGACCGTAATTATTGGTAGATTAACCCCTGGCTGCCTGAAACAGCCTTTTGGCAGGGCACGGAGTGTCACCGCTTCGCAATAAAACCTCCCGGTACAGGGAGGGCTCATTTATTACAACATCAAAATAATCAGGAAATAGCAAATTATGACGTTCACCCGTAAGTTACGCCTGTCATTGTTCACCGCGCTGCTGGCCGGAACCCCGTTACTGAGTCAGGCAGCACTCACTCAGGTTCGCTTTGCGGTAGACCCGACCTATCCGCCGTTCGAGTCGAAAACCGCTGACGGAAAACTGGTTGGCTTCGATATCGATTTGGGTAACGCCCTGTGCAAACAGATGGATGTGAAGTGTGTCTGGGTTGAAAATGAGTTCGACGGGATGATCCCCGCGCTGAAAGCCCGTAAGTTTGACGCTATTTTGTCCGATATGGGGATCACTGCTGAACGTCTGAAACAGATCGACTTTACCGTACCGGTGTATAACACCCCGGTGATGCTGGTCGCACGGAAAGGATCGGGTCTGTTACCCACGGCTGAATCCCTGAAAGGGAAATCTGTAGGCGTCGAACAGGGCACGGTTCAGGAGCGTTATGCACGACTGAAATGGCAGCCTTATGGCGTCAATGTCGTTCCTTACGGCGACCAGGCGCAGGTTGAAAATGATCTCGTGGCTGGCCGTATTGATGCAGAATTCACCGACGGTGCACAGGCCGGGATCGGCTTTTTGAAATCCCCGGCCGGAAAAGGCTTTGAATTATCCGGACCGGCAGTGGAAGACCCGATCATCGGCCCGGGCACCGCGATTGGTCTGCGTAAAGGCGATACTGAGCTGCGGACCGCACTTGATGATGCTTATGCAAAAATCAAAGCCGACGGCACCTTTGATAAACTTCAGAAAAAATACTTCACCACCGATATTTCTGTGAAGTAATTCGTTCTGTCACCGGGGGCTCCCCCCGGTGTTACTGTCAGCCCCCTTGTTTCGCAGTCTGTCCGCTATTACCCCCTGAGCCAGGATCCGCACGCTATGCAACAACACAACTCCCGGATATTATCCACGACGTTCGGCACTGAACGACAGATAGTCAGTTATGAATTCGGTCATGATGATCAGCAACAGGTATACATTCAGGCCGCTTTGCACAGCGATGAACTGCCCGGCGTGGCCGTCGCCTGGTACCTGAAACATGCACTCAGTGCGCTGGAAAGTCAGGGACAATTACGGGCGAAAGTTACCCTGGTCCCGGTCGCCAACCCTATCGGATTTTCTCAGCAGTTACAGGGGCAGCCTCTGGGACGTTTTGATAGTCTGTCCGGTCAGGACTTTAACCGCCAGTTTCCGGCTATCGGTGAGTCGCTGGCGGCGATCGCCGGCCCGGCACTGAGCCAGGATGTCAGCGCCAATAAGCGCGTGATCCGTGAGGCGATTGACCGGTATTTCGATGATTACATCCCGGCCACCGAACTGCAGTCACAACGGGCAATACTGATGCGTATGGCCTGCAAGGCTGACCTGATGATCGATATCCATTGTGACTGGGAGGCGGTTGCCCACCTTTATACAACGCCGCAGGCCTGGCCGGAAGTGTCGGTATTGGGTCACTATCTGGGCTGCCGTACGGCACTGATTGCGGATATTTCCGGCGGTGAACCTTTTGACGAAGCCTGTGCCGAACCCTGGTATACGCTTCATCAGCGCTTCGGCGCGGCTTATCCGTTACCGGCAGCGCTGAAGCCTGTCACACTGGAGCTGCGCGGTGCCCGTGATGTCAGCCATGATCAGGCCCGTGAAGATGCCCGGGCTATCCTAAATGGTCTGACCGCACTGGGATACATTGCCGGAGACGTTCCGCCCCTGCCCGCGGTGCCTGCCCCGTTAAAAGCGGACCTGGCGGGGTGCGAATATCTGACAGCACCGCATGCCGGTGTCATCCTTTATACCCGCCAACCCGGCGAGTGGATCCATGCCGGCGAGGTGGTGGCAGAAATTCTCGACCCGATCACTGACCAGCTGACACCCCTGGTTTGCCGGCAGGACGGGCTGCTCTATGCGCGTCACTGGGTGCGCTTTGCAACCGCTGGCCTGCTGGTCGTCCGTCTGGCCGGCGGAAAAGCCGGCCGTGAAGGTCCCCTGCTGGTTCCCTGAGTTCCGCCGGAGGTGTCGCAGGGAGCCTTACTTCCTGCGGCCCCCCAGCAACGAACATAACTTCCCGGCAATGGTCGTCGGCCTCTGTGCCCGCTCCTGCTGATACTGTTCATTTAAGGCCTGTAACTCGCTGGCATGAAGTTGCTGGCCGGCGATCTGCTGTTGTAAACGCTCAATTTCCGCAGCCATCCGGTGATTTTGTGCCACCCGTTCCGCCTGTTCAGAAACGGCACGCTCTGCTTCGGTTAACTGCTGCTGTAAAGCCAGTCGTTGCTGCTGTTGTTCGGCCGCGCAGGTCATATGATGACGGAGATCCTGCTCCAGCCGGCATTTCAGTTTCATCAGCGTGGTTTCGGGGTCCCCGCAGGTCAGATCCTGATAACAGGCCTCAAGGTATTCTGATTCGATCTCTGCCGCCGGTACCGGCGGAATTTGCTGGTAAAACGTGCGGATCTGCCGGTAAAAATCCGAATAGGCCGGCCAGTGTTTCAACGTCGACAGGCTCCAGCTGAGGAAATCGATACTGTAATTAAGGAAATCCCCGTGTAATGGCTGGTAAACCGGCTGCTCGTTCAGATGATGATAGAGGGCACGGATAGCCTGTAGTGAGCAGTCATAGGAGAGCTCGCGGGTATTCGATAACGACCCTGCGCGGTTATCCCGATGGCTTATCAGTGTCGCGTCACAGACGGAGATCGCCCCGGCCTGCAGTAACAATGCACAAACAAAGAATAAATCATTACTGGTACGGATTTCCTGAAACTGTAAACCTGAACGCAGGATCAGATCACGACGGATCAGTTTGTCCCAGGCCCACCAGATAAAAGCCCGGAAAAAATTTCCACGCGTTTCAAACGCGGTAAAGGTGCGGGAGAGCGGCAATGACTCTGCCTGGATGGTCCATGGTGCGGGTGTCCGTTGCTGTGTCAGACTATCCAGATTATCGCTGCGAAAGACCACCACATCAGCGCCGGCAGAGACTGCGTGACCATAGGCCTGTTCCAGCATATCGTTTGCACAGAGGTCATCATCATCCAGGAAGCTCACAAACTCTCCTGTCGCGAGAGGGAAAGCCCGGTTACGTGAATAACCCGCCCCCCGGTTTTCCTCATTCACCAGTATTGTCACCCGTTCATCCGTCGCACAATGCTCACGGAGAATGGCGACAGTATTATCGGTGGAGGCATCATCAACGATGATAATCTGCAACGCTTGTAAGCTTTGTGATGTAATGGTGTGGAGTGTTTCAGCGATATAGTGTGCGGCATTGAACGTTGTGATTATCGCCGTGACCTTTGGTTCCGACATGAATTTCTCCTCTGCTGATGCCTTGTCCCCCGGGACTCCTGTCCTCCGTTAGCCAGGACATTAAGACGGCACTATGCCTGGTTGCGCATACAATACCTTTTCCGGTATCCGGTGCATATTCTGCGGTCATAAAATCGGGAGCCGGCATCACATTTACAGGGTCTGTGCGACCGGCAGGTCCCGCAGAGGCAGGCGATTTCGGATAAATCACACTGAAAGGTGATTAAAAAATCCTGGTATTGTCGTGAAAAAGCAGGGACGGCAGGTTATGGCGCCACGGCCGATAAAAAAACCCGGGGACTGGCCCCGGGTTATTGCAGATTTCAGACTCACGTCGCTGAAATTAATCTAACCACTCAGTGTGGAAAACGCCGTCTTTGTCGATACGCTTATAGGTATGTGCACCGAAATAGTCACGCTGCGCCTGGATCAGGTTAGCTGGCAGGACTTCTGAACGGTAGCTGTCGTAGTAAGCGATAGCGGCAGAGAAGGTTGGCGTTGGAATACCGTTCTGTACAGCATACGCAACAACATCACGCAGCGCCTGCTGGTATTCATCAGCGATGTTTTTAAAGTACGGTGCCAGCAGCAGGTTTGCGATTTCCGCGTTTTCTGCGTAAGCATCGGTGATTTTCTGCAGGAACTGGGCACGGATGATACAACCGGCACGGAAGATTTTTGCAATTTCACCGTACTGCAGATCCCAGTCATATTGTTCAGACGCAGCGCGCAACTGAGAGAAGCCTTGTGCGTAAGACACAATTTTACCCAGGTACAGGGCACGACGGACTTTTTCGATAAAGCCGGCGCTGTCTTCGGTGACGGTTTTCGCTACCGGGCCGCTCAGGACTTTAGAGGCTGCAACACGCTGAGTTTTCAGAGAAGAGAGGTAACGGGCAAAAACTGATTCTGTGATCAGCGACAGAGGCTCACCTAAGTCCAGAGAGCTCTGGCTGGTCCATTTACCGGTGCCTTTGTTGGCCGCTTCATCCAGAATAACGTCGACCAGGTAGTTACCTTCGTCATCTTTCTTGGTGAAGATATCTTTGGTGATGTCGATCAGGTAGCTGTTCAGTTCACCGGTGTTCCACTCGCTGAAGGTTTCAGCCAGTTGCTCGTTGCTCAGGCCTAAGGCACCTTTCAGTAATGAGTAGGCTTCTGCGATCAACTGCATATCGCCGTATTCGATACCGTTATGGACCATTTTCACGTAGTGACCGGCACCGTTCGGACCGATATAAGCCACACAGGCTTCACCTTCGGCACGGGCAGCAATCTGATCCAGGATAGGCGCAACCAGCTGGTAAGCTTCTTTCTGACCGCCAGGCATGATGGATGGACCTTTCAGCGCCCCTTCCTCACCGCCGGACACACCGGTACCGATGAAATTAAAGCCCTGCTCAGACAGCTCTTTGTTACGACGAATGGTATCTTTATAGAAGGTGTTGCCGCCATCGATAAGAATATCGCCTTTATCCAGATGCGGAGTCAGGGAAGCGATAGTTTTATCAGTTGCTTCACCGGCCTGTACCATCAGCAGAATACGACGTGGCTTTTCCAGGGACTCAACAAACTCTTCGACACTGTAGTAAGGCGCGAGTTTTTTACCCGGGTTTTCAGCAATGACTTCGTCTGTTTTTTCACGTGAACGGTTAAATACAGAGACGGTATAACCACGACTCTCAATATTCAGGGCGAGGTTACGGCCCATTACCGCCATACCTACGACACCGATTTGTTGCTTGGACATCACTTTCTCCTGTCTGAAGACTCAGGGTACAAATTTTGTTGAACCCTTAATTTACTTATAATTAAGAAAATTTGAAATTAAAACTAACAGCACCGCGTCATTAACTCCAGTAAATCAGCACAAATCGAACAACAAACCACCTGTGCGGTGCTTCAGAGCCCGCGGCAGCCCCGTATCAGTGCTATGCCCGTACTGCCGACAGGGACGATAACGCTACGGCACCATCAATATCCGGTAGATATTCAGGGTGTTAGTGATCACCTGTGCCGCTGAAAATTTATCCAGAACCAGCGTCCGTCCCTGCAGTCCCATCTGCTGGCGTAATTCTCTATCCCCGATCAGCACTTTCAACTGACGGCAAAACTCATCTTCATCGCCGCGACTGATCAGGAATCCGTTAACATTATTAATAACAATACTGTTACAACCGCCACTGTTATAAGCAATACATGCTCTTCCCTTCGCAGCGCCTTCAATTAATATGCGCGGCACACCTTCCGGATATAAGGTGGGTAAGGCGACGATACTGGCACTCCCCAGCAGTACCTCCATATTATTACAGGTACCCAGCCACTCAATATCCCCCGCGGCGGCCCAGCGGGTAATGTCCGTTAACGCAATGGCATCCGGATCATCCGCCACCATGATCCCGGCCACGCGCAGGGTAAAATAAACGTCTTCCCGGGCAAGTTGCTGTTTAATACGCACCAGTGCTGCGAGCCCTTTTTTATGCAGCATCCTGCTGGCAAACAACACGATTGGCGGGTCGCAGGCCTCCTCTTCGCTAAAAGCATATTGTTCCACATCGACGCCACAGCCATCGATGACCGACGCCCTGCCGACTGAAAACGTCACATTCCGCTGAAACTCCAGCAGATCATCGTGGTGTTCAAAAATAATCCGACTGCGGGGGTTTGCAAAAATAACGGAATAGCACAGGCAAACCGCTTTTTTCAGACGCCGGTACAGCCAGTTTTCGGGCTGGAACACCCGCCCCAGACCGGCTATATTCGCGACAAAAGGGACAGAGAACAGCCGTGCATAGAGTCCGCCGATGATCACCGGTTTAATCGTCACCGCATGAATTAAGGCAGGTTTGATTCGCCGTAACAGCAGAGCCGATGACACCAGCGCAGCAATGAAGCCGAAAATATTACAGGAGCGTTCTTTTATCGGCAGAGAATGACAGCAGAGACCCAGTTCGGTGAAGCGCCGCAGGTATTTCTCTTCTGAAATACGGGTAATAATATGAACTTCATAGCCATGATGTTTGGCGGAAAGCGCACGCGCCAGCCAGTGAAGGTCGAAATACCAGTCTGAGTTAACGAAATAACATATCGTCTTCATAAGCCAGGCTTCCCGGGCATCGGCCGCTTACCGGAAAAGGCGTGCCAGACAGCCTTAACCAGTAATCGTAAGCAGTACAGGCGTTGCGGACTTTTCATTGCCCTCCGCAGGCTATGCGCTATGCGCAGGGCTGTGGCGGTCCGGCCAAAAAGAGGAGGACAATCCCTGAGGCGCCGGAAGACTAATAAATTTCTCAGCAGGTAATAATGCTTCCAGGCAGGAAGGTCACTCACCGCAGAAGGGACATCATGATGCATGATCAGCTCAGGATGATAGAGGATCGGGTTCCCCTGAGAAAACAGTCGCCAGGAGTAACAGACATCGTCAAAGTAAATAAAGAAATCTTTCTCTATTAAGTCACCACTCTCACGGATCAGCCGTGAGCTGACAATCGCCCCGACAAACGAGAATGTGCATACCCCGCCGGGGGTATCCGGATCCGGGATAAACGCATGTTTATTTACCAGAGAGTGTATCGCAGCGAAGAATGTGTCCTGAGGGGCCGACCAGGGCACATTCATCGGACAGAGACGTCCCTCGGCTGACAACACTCTGGCACAATAGAGCTCATACCTGCCGTCGACGATACGGGAAAAATTATCAATAAAAGAGGGATCCGGCCACGCATCATCATCGTAAAATACAACCCAATCGGTCGTGAGATTCTCCGCAATATAAGCCACACCCCGGGAGAATCCCCCTGCCCCGCCACTGTTCACCGGACTGAAACAACAATGCAGGCGCGGATCGCTCTGTGCCTTCAGCCACTCCCGGGTCCCGTCAGTCGAATCATTATCGATGACCACTATCGAATCAAACGGTAACGCCAGGGTCGCGGCCAGACTCTTCTGCAGTTTCTCCAGCCGGTTATAGGTCACTATCAGCGGCGTCATTTTCATATCATATCCACGACAAACGCCGGCATCGGGGTCGCATCGCGCAGGCATCCGAGATACCGGCCGGCCGCAGCCAGGGCTTCTGCAATCGTGATATCCATATCGAGATAGCGGTATGTCGCAAGGCGTCCGGCAAAGGTCACCCCTGTTTCCTGGCCGGCCAGCGCGACATAACGGGCCAGCATCGTTTTCTCATCCACCTGCCGCACCGGGTAATACGGGATATCACCGGGCTCAGACTGCCGGCTATATTCCCGGTAACAAACGGATCCCTGATGGGTCTCCCACGGAGAGAAATACTTATGTTCGGTAATGCGCGTGAAAGGAATATCCTGATCGCAGTAATTCATCACCGCAGTCCCCTGGAACTCTCCCTCATCGTAGAATTTCTCAAAGTCCAGTGTCCGGTAGCCGAGACGGCCATAGGCAAACTGATAATAGGCATCCAGCGGGCCGGTAAAAAACAGATGATCACAGGACGCCCGGTCTTCCGGCTGAAAAGAGCGGTTGAGTTCTACCGTGATCAGCGGGTGGTCCAGTATTGCCGCTGCCAGAGCCGTATAACCGTCACGCGGCATTCCCTGATACCGGTGGCTGAAATAATTATCATCGTAGGTAAATCTGACCGGCAGCCGTTTCAGGATGGCTGCCGGTAATGCGGAAGGTGAGATGCCCCATTGCTTAATGGTATAACCCTTAAAAAAGGTCTGATAGAGCTCCCGGCCAATAAAACGTAATGCCTGTTGTTCAAAATTTTGCGGATCAGTCAGCGATTTATCACTTTTACTGTCGATTAACGCTTTTGCCTGTACCGGTGAACAGGTGGTATGAAAAAACTGGTTAATCGTATGCAGGTTAATTGGCAGTGAAAATACCTGTCCGGCCGCAGTCGCCTTGACCCGGTTAATATACGGCATCATGGTACAAAAGCGGTGAATATAATCCCAGACCATCTGATTATCGGTGTGAAATATATGGGGTCCATAGGTATGGACCATAATACCTGTCCGGGCATCCCGTTCACTGTAGCAATTACCTGCGATATGTGAACGGCTGTCGATAATACGGACAGCATGCCCTGCTTCAGCCAGTTCCCGGGCGATAACGGCACCGGTCAGTCCGGCGCCCACGATAAGAATATGTTTTTTATTATTCATTATTCACCCCAGGATCCGTCTGCGGATAGCATAATAATACTTAATCAGGAAGTTCCGACGCGGACTCCCTGTCGGGGCATAACGGTTAAGTAAAGGCATTATTTTTCTTTTTATCCGCGTCTGCAGAAGCAATACCTGTTGTCCGGAGGGCATCACTTTCAGGTGTGATTCCGGCACCGCATTCCCCGCCAGCCGTAAATAAAGCTCCCGCTGCCAGGGGGTTCCGGTAAGGTATTTCTCAAAATTATCGTAGAAGTCGACCTTATTTGTATTCCAGGGCTTATTTTCTCCGGCATAATGGATCAATTTCGGATGCTGACGGGCAGAAAGAAATTCCATATAGGTTGAAAAACACAGGTTCGGGAAAAAATCATGAGTATTTCCATTACCGTGATAGACATTCCATTCCAGCGGTAAATAAAAGACCCGGTCATAAAACACCTTATTCATAATGTCCTGATCCAGGAACCAGTAACGCTTCGATTTCATGGCTTCCATCAGGGAATGAAAGGTGTTCTCTTTTACCATCTGACTGATATTAAAGAGAATAATACCTGCCTGAAAATAATTCTCCGTCCGGGTCATACCCAGAGTTTTTAGCAGATACTTCCGTGCCGGTATTTGCCCATCAGAAGAGTCAGAGATAGCGCCAAATTTAACAAACCCCTCCATGACAATATCCCGCACTGCAGCCACCAGATGATCCCCCAGGTCTGTGTCATAGACGTTTCCGACATCCTCTTCCGTTACCGTATCCGCATCGATAAATAAGACTTTATCGTAGAGAGAGAAAAGACGGGGTATAAACAGCCTGGCATAGGTCGCAGAGGTAAAATGTCCACGGACAGGGACCTCACTCAGTTCGGCAAAGGTATTAATATCAAAAAAACGCAAACTAAAACTTTTCTTATCTTTTACCAGACTGTATAATCTTTGCTTGTTGAGGGTGGAGATGCCGTTTTCCAGAATAACAATGTCATAGTTCCTCTGGTCATTCGCATTCTTTAACAAAGAGTTAATCAGTGCAGCACCGGAGATACTGTAATTATCGTCAAAACAGATAACTACAGGTACCGATGGCCCGGAAAAGGCGGGTGGGATCTTCCCGTTAAATGTTTCTTTAGAAATAAAAGTACGCTGCACTTCTTTGATAACGAGTTCCGGTTGCTGTTTTCTTTTGTGTAAAATAAAAATATTAAACAGTCGCTCGGCAATATGCCCGATAACACGTTGTTCACTGGCACTGTAGTTTCTGAAAGAAATTTTTTTCTCCAGTTGCTCAAGGATAGAGAATAGCCATTCGGAATATTCATTAAATAATTCGCGCTTCATGACAAACATATTGGTGTAATACCCGCAGTCCGCCTGATTAAACGTTTCGGCCTCCGGCCTGTAGTCGGGGTATAGCTCATAGAGTGTGGCGAGTGCCAGGTCATAATCTGCAATATGCAGATCTTCACTTGCGCCGTAATGAATATAGTTATTTTTGCTACCGGCCTTTAATACCGACCAGACTTTAGGTAACACGATATCTGCCTGCTGCAGACAGCGTTCAATCCCTGCATCCGTTAGCTGAAATTTTTTCTCGTAGGCCGCGTTTATCTCTGGCTGAACCGCGACCCCCCAGTTATCCTCCGCGTAATCCTGATGTTCAGAAAAGTTGAGATGACGCCGGTAATGCATAAAACCGACATACTCCGAAGGCTCCCCGTTCTTCCAGGCCCAGTATTGTGCCGTCAGCTCACAGTAAAACGGATTTTTGTAGGAGATATTCTCCCCGCGGTCATCCCCCTCACAACAGAGTGTGTTCAGACTGTTGGCCTTACCCACATGTAACGGGACGATGGACGAGGCAGAGAGGAAAGCCCCGGGTTTATGATAGCTGGTGTAAAGGATAAATTTTTTCATATTAAGACATCATTTTTATATATTGTGGAATAATATCGTCTGCCTTACCGACAGCCTGCAGCCGATGGTTTTCGATCCAGATGACCTTGTCACAAATTTTTCCGACATCCATCATGTTGTGACTGACGAAAAGTATGGTGACCCCGCGTTGTTTAAATTCACGGATGGTTTCAAGACATTTTTTTTGAAAGGCAATGTCTCCCACAGCCATGACTTCATCGATGATCAGGATTTCAGGGTCCGTCTGACTGATGACAGAAAATCCCAGTTTTGCCAGCATTCCGCTCGAATAGACGCGTATAGGCTCATCAATAAAATCCCCCAGTTCAGAAAAAGCGATAATGCCGTCCAGCTTCTTCATCACCTGCTTCTTCCTCAGGCCCAGCAGGGTCGCATTGAGGATGATATTCTCCCTGCCGGTCAGTTCCGGATGAAACCCGCCACCCAGCTCCAGCATCGAGGCAATTCGGCCGTGGGTGATCACACTGCCGCTGCTGGGTTTTATGACACCTGCCACCAGCCCGAGTGAAGTACTCTTCCCCGCACCGTTACGCCCTATCAGAGCAACCGCCTCGCCTTTATCAACAGTAAAACTAATATTTTCAATCGCGGTATATTTCCGCCCCCGTAACAGCGTAATGGCACGACGTGGATGAAAAATAAGATCTTTAATGCCGGTTCCGATATGGTGGTATAACGGGTAGGATTTCGAAACCTCTCTGAATTCAATAGCAATACTCATTATAAAATCTCAGCAAATCTGAATTTCAGCTTATTAAAAATATAGCTACCGGCCATCAGTACCAGTATTGCCCATAGATACATCTGTGCAATATCAGGGTAATGAATAATTCCTTTCATAAAGAGGTCCCGCCATGCCAGCATTAATTCAGATACCGGATTAATCGTCAGCAGCCATTGATATTTTTCAGGAATAAGATCAGCAGAATAGAGTATCGGGGTACAATAAAACATCAGCATAATACCCAGCGGGATAAATCGTTCCAGATCTCTGAAGAACAGGTTGAGCGAACTGATTGCCAGCGAAAGGCCAAAGGTCAGTATCATTTGCGCCAGACCTATCAGCGGCACACCCCATAGCCAGCTGATGGACGGTGACATGCCGTAAAACAGTAGGAAGGCAACAATCACCGGCAGCGTACAGAGGAAGTGCAGAAATTCCATAAATACATTACAAAACGGAATGATTGATCGCGGGAATACTGTTTTCTTTATTACCTGGGCATTAGAAATAAATGAAAATAATGCATTGTTGACCGAGCTTGCAAACCATTGCCAGGGAAATAATCCAGTGATAAGAAAAACTGTATAATCAGGGATCTGTACCCTCATCACTAATTTAAAAATAAAATAATAGATTAACGCAAATAACAATGGGTTAGCGACAGACCATAAATAGCCGAGGAAACTACTTTTGTATCTGACCTTAAGTTCCTTTTCAGTCAGTACAGAAATAATATCAACCAAATAACCGGGACTATACTTCATTTCATTAATTTCCGGGTTCTTATGAGTGGTTCAGAGTATCTTATAAAAACACGTTACCGCTTCAGACGGGATGCCTGAATAAATTTGCCACTCACTGTAATTACTGTTTTGCCTTGGCAGGGGCTAAGAGAGCCCCTGCCGGAGAGGTCCTGCCGTTTAAATTACCGATATCCGTTCGGGTTTTTACTCTGCCAGTGCCAGGTATCACGCATCATTTCATCAATACCCCGGCTGACGGTCCAACCAAGTTCTTTCTCCGCCAGTGAAGGATCGGCCCAGAACGCCGGTAAATCACCGTTGCGGCGCGGTTTAATCTCAAACGGGATAGTCTTACCACAGGCTTTCTCAAAAGCTTTGATCATTTCAAGTACCGAGTAGCCTTTGCCCGCCCCCAGGTTAAAGGCACGGCATCCCTGACCTTTCTGAAGATTATCTAATGCCTTCAGATGCCCTTCTGCGAGATCCACCACATGGATATAATCCCGCTGACAGGTACCATCCGGTGTAGTGTAGTCATCACCAAAGACACCCAGCTTTTCCAGCTTACCGATGGCGACCTGAGCAATATAGGGCAGCAGATTATTAGGGATACCGGCCGGGTCTTCCCCGATCTCCCCCGAATGATGCGCACCCACCGGATTGAAATAACGCAGAGCGATGGCATTAAAGCGCTCGTCCGCACGGGCAAAATCCTGCATCACCTGTTCAATCATCAGTTTCGATGTTCCATAAGGGCTGGTCGTTCCCCCTATCGGTGTGGTTTCCACGTAAGGTACCGGTGCGTTTTCACCATAGACCGTGGCTGAAGAACTGAAAATAAAGTTCCATACCCCGGCTTCACGCATTTCTTCAAGCAGGATAACGGTACCGGCCACATTATTTTCATAATATTCCAGCGGCATACGGGTCGACTCACCTACCGCTTTCAGCGCAGCAAAGTGGATAACCTCACTCACCTGATGGTCTGCAAATAACTTTTTCAGACATTGACGATCACGGATATCTCCCTGGACAAATACAGGCGCTTTCCCCGCTAAAGCAGCGACTCGTCGCAGCGATTCCTCAGAGGCATTACAAAGGTTATCCAGTACGACAACATCATCTCCGCGTTCGAGAAGCGCCAGTACTGTATGAGAACCTATGTAACCTGCTCCCCCCGTGACTAAAACAGACATATCAGACTCCGTATCTTAAAAAGTTTTATTCGTAATTATTTCGCAATGATTTCCCTGAGGGTCTCACGAAATTCCTGTCCCTGGGCCGGATTTCTCAGGCCATAACTGACAAAGGCCTGCATATAGCCGAGTTTACGGCCACAATTATAATCAATACCGGTCAGTAACATGGTATCTACCGGTTGCTTTTGATTCAGACTGGCAATCGCATCCGTCAGCTGTATTCTTCCCCAGGCACCCGCGCCGGTATTTTCAAGCTCTTTCCAGATATCTGCGGATAATACATAACGGCCGACAGCCGCGAGATCGGAATCCGGCAGAGCATCTTTTTCAGGTTTCTCGACAAACAGTTCGATGCGACTGGTATCGCCCGGATTTTCGAGAGGGTCGCGGGTGGTAATAATCGAATATTCGCTGAGATCTTCTCCCGGCATATGCTTACTCAGCACCTGGCTATGACCTGTCTCTTCAAACCGGTTGATCATGGCGGCCAGATTATAACGCAAATGGTCGGCGCTTGATTCATCCAGTACGATGTCCGGAAGCACCACCACAAACGGGTTATCACCGATCATTGGTCTGGCACTGAGTACCGCATGGCCAAGCCCCAGAGGCTGAGACTGGCGGACATTCATAATGGTCACACCGGGCGGGCAGATTGACTGTACTTCGCTGAGCAACTGACGTTTAACCCGCTGCTCCAGCAGAGCTTCGAGTTCATAGGTGGTATCAAAATGGTTTTCGACAGCATTCTTTGAAGCATGCGTGACCAGGACGATTTCCTTAATTCCGGCGGTCGCACACTCATCAATGATGTACTGAATCATCGGCTTATCGACAATCGGCAACATTTCTTTAGGGATAGCTTTGGTTGCCGGCAATAAATGCATACCTAAACCTGCAACAGGAATGACTGCTTTTAATTTGGTCATAAACATTCCGTTTTGAAAAAAATCAGTTCCGGCAGTATGAGTGAAAAGCAACGACAAGCAGCATCGGCATTCTCTGAAATTAGGCTGATCCACACTGACACCTTCTATCCTCCGGCATATGTGGTCTGACAGTACTGACGTATTATCTATCATAGTGGCTTTTCAGATAATGAATCTTATATTACGCCAAAAAATTGTCATTTTCTGATCATTGTCTAAATGTCGGGTTTTATTGCTGGATTTATTTACTCACTGTAGTAGTGGGCTCTGAAGAGATGAGATTTTTTAACGAAGGCAGAGTGCAGGCGGTGCAATAAAAAGCAGGTCAGTCACCGTCGTACAACGGGCTGTCAGCCAGCGCGGCAATAGGCCACAATGTGGTAATGATGCAGACAGAGGATGGCTGAACGGACAGCTTATGACAGCCCAACCTGCGATGAAAGACAGGAAAAAAGGCCACAACTCAAATATGCAGATAAAGAATGACTGAACGGACAGCTTATGACAGCCCGACCTGCGATGAAAGGCAGCAAAAAAGGCCATAACTTTCATATGCAGATAAGGAATGACTGAACGCACAGCTTCTGACAGCCCGAACCGGCGAAGAACAGCTCCGGTAACCGGAGAGAGAAATCCTGTGTCCCTGGCATAGACGGTAAAGGGTTATTCCGCAGATACCGTCCCTACAGGCGGCGGGAGACCTGCACCGCCGCCTTCAATCTGAAATCACCGTGGATTCAGGAATAACTACGGGTGAGTCGGGTGTTTCTCCGGGTTCTGCGCCCGCCACTGATTAAAACGGCTTTTAAGCTCATTACGGAAATCACCATTCAGCACACGAGTCACCGGTAGAGAGTAACTCAGCTTATCCCAGGGACCGTAGAAGCGTATCGGAATAACCTGCCCTGACAGCAGATGAACCAGCCGGCTATCCCCTTTCCAGTTTGCCATCAGCATATTAAATGTCACATCCATGGTGCGCTGACGGAAATCCACTTCACCGGTGGCATCCATCTGTAGCCCATTCCCTTCACCTTTCAGCGAAGCAAAACGCAATATTCCCGGAGTGAGGTGTAAATCCCCGTCCAGAGAAGGCATTACCGGCGTTTGCTCCGGCTGATATTTCACCCGGTCACTGTTGACAGCGACGGCATCACTGACCATTTGCTGCAGGTTAAATGCGCCGGTATTCGGGTGAGTTACACGGATACTGGCCTGCCCCTGCCATCCGGTCAGGATATCCCGGTGAGTGAAGCCGTTGCCGGTGAATTGCCCCTGCAGGGTCACTTCCCCGGCAAACGCCTGCGGGAGTTGCAGGAAAGCCAGCACCGGCTGCAGGCTGATATTCTGCAGTTGGGGCCGCAGACTCACCTGCGGCAACGTGCTACGCCAATCCACCTCACCCGGCAGTGAAAAATGGCCATCCCCTGACTGCCCGTCAAGGGTCGCCACCCGGGTAATACCACCGGACGTGGTGGCCTGAAGTGACAGATTTTTTAACTGTAACCCCCGCCAGAGGGCGTTCTCTGAATGGATGCTGACATCCATATCGGCGGTACGAAGCCAGCTATCCTGCAGCGGCAGGTCATCACGGTCGGCAATGACCGGCGCACTGACCACGCGCACCACGGCGTGCCCGTCGGAATTGCCGCCAGCGGCGAGCAGGTGGTCAAAATCGGTATTTACCGAGGTCAGCCGGGCGTGCAATGACAATGAAGGCTGCAACTGCCCGGCAATTTCCCCGCTGAAGTCACTATTATTGGCCTGAAGTTTCAGCGCAGAGAGCCGGAAATACTGTGCCGCAGGCTGCCAGCTGGCGCTGAATTCCGCCTGACCGTTAATGCCGGCGGCCGGCAGATCAACTCCCGAAGCCTGGTAGGTAGCCTGGCTGACCTGCAATGCCAGTTGCTGCGGATACTGGCTGGCATCCAGATGGCCGTTCACCGTTAATTGCAGATTCTGTTGATTACGTGAGACACGGGTACTGAATTCAAACTGCCCCTGCTTCACCTGATCCTGGCGGATGCTCAGATTAAGGTCACGGAAGTTGATTTGATTGCCCTGAGCATCCTGCCAGATAAACAGACTGTCAGCGATGTTCAGTTGCGCGATGTCAAAACTCCAGCCACGGGTCAGAGAGGCAGACGACATACCATCCTCCGGGGCAACCGGTGCGCCCGGAGGGAGCTCCCGTGCCGCGGCGGGGATATCACGGATCACCGCATTTTTCAGCAGAACCTGACTGACTTTCAGTTGGTGAGATAATAGCGGGAATAATTCGACATCGAGGCGCATATTTTCGGCGCTGACCGCCGGGACGGTCGCCCCGGGGGCCGTCAGGGAGAGCTGATCACTAAGAATGCTGAGACGTGGCCAGACATGCCAGCGTAAATCACCGGAGAGCTGTAACTGATAACCGCTGCGTTTCGCCACCTGCTGTACCATGTAGCCACGGAAATCATTGGGATTGACCAGCATCACTAATGCGGTCATTCCTGCGACTACGACCACGAGCAGAATGGCCAGTGTGGTTATCAGTCTTCTCATACCATCCCCGGTGTATTTAGCTAGTCTTTATCAATCCTGCTGGCTACAGCACCCTGCTGATCGCGATATTTTGCATCCTGCCGACGGTTGTAAGGCCGTTCTGCCGGGCCGGATAATGGTTCAAAACTCAGCGCTCCTATCAACATACCCGGTCGAAGCGCTAATGGCAATTTACCGGAGTTGAAGAACTCCAGCACAATCCGGCCTTTCCAGCCCGGATCGATGCGATGGGCAGTGACGTGCACCATTAACCCCAGCCGGGCCAGTGATGAACGACCGTCCAGCCAGCCGACCAGGTCAGCCGGTAAGGTCACGGATTCCAGCGTCACCGCCAGAGCCAGTTCACCCGGATGCAGGAAAAAGGCTTCGCCCTCAGGCAGAATGATCTCTTCACTCATCACGCGATCCAGCGCGGCACTGACTTCATCTTTCGGACCACTCAGGTCGATAAACGCCGCAGTATGTCCACGGAAAGTCCGAAACTGGTTGCCCAGACGCACATCCACAGTGGCTCCGTTAATCCGTTCGACAGGCGGACGAGGTGAGATTTCCAGCCGGCCATCATCCAGCCAGCTTTCTATGTCACGGTCACACAATCTCATGCAGATAACTCCATTTCACTGACAAAACAGGGAAGGCACGCCTTCCCGGTGAACTATTTATTCAAAAAACTGATTGATCTTCGCTTTAAGAATATCGATAGCTATACGGTTTTTGCCACCGCGTGGCACGATGATGTCCGCATATTGTTTTGACGGTTCAATAAACTGCAAAAACATCGGACGCACTGTTTTCTGATACTGGGTCATTACGGAATCCATCGAACGACCCCGTTCATTCACATCCCGCTTCATCCTGCGCATCAGGCAGATATCCAGCGGCGTATCCACAAAGATAGAAAAATTAAGTTCGTCGCGTAACCGGGCATCGGTCAGCAGCAAAATACCTTCCAGGATAATCACCTTTTTCGGTTCCAGCTTACGGGTTTCTTTCATCCGTGTATGTTCAGAATAGCTGTAAACCGGGAGATCGATCGCATGACCTGCTTTAATTGCCTGTAAATGCGACAATAATAAATCATGATCCATCGCATTCGGATGGTCATAATTGGTTTTAATTCTCTCTTCCATGGTGAGATGGCTTTGATCCCGGTAATAACTATCTTCGGGAATAACACCAATATGTTCGTCACCTACCTGGTCACGAATTTCACGATAGAGCGTGCTGGCAATCAAACTTTTACCTGAAGCAGATGCGCCGGCAATACCCACGATTACGCACTGATGGGACGAGTCAGTCATACGTTTTAAAGACCTGAAACTGAAGCCGGTATCATTTCCGGTTAACGGCCGGGAGATACGGGCAGAATGAGAGGGTTTACGGCGGCGATTATAGGGATTTCATCCGGTTGATGCCAGAAAAAAGCGTGCTTTATCTTCAGACATCCCTCATAGGCGGTTCTGAAAACTTCTGTATACTGTTAAGTCTGCCTTATAATGGCGCATTTCTTTCCCGGATCCCTTGATCCGCCCGTTGGCCTGTTGACTGGAAAACCATGTACTGGAAGAATCTGACCTATTTCGGCGACAGCATGCTGTTACTGCCGACCGCCCTGCTGCTTGCAATCTTTTTATTCTGGAAAAGTCAGCGCTGGCAAACCGCCTTCGGCTGGTTACTGAGTTTTGGTGTTGCCGGAGGACTGGTCAGTATCTCAAAGGTGATGTTCCTGGGGTTTTTCCTCGGCAGTCAGTCACTGAACTTTACCGGATTCAGCGGACACACCACCCTGTCTTCGGTACTCTGGCCGGTCGTGATGTGGATGATTTCCGCAGGCCGCCAGCCCTGGCTGCGCCGCACACTGATCACCCTCGGCTATCTGTTGCCGCTGGCGGTGGGATATTCCCGCTTGCAGTTGCATGCGCATTCTCCCAGCGAGGTGATAAGCGGCGCGACACTGGGAGCTCTCCTGAGTACCGGTTACCTGCTGATACAGCGTCATACGCGGCTTGATAAAGTCAGTCTGCTGCAGCTGGTATGCTTTGCGGCCCTGCCCGCGGTGATCATCTTCACCGGCCAGCCTGCCACCACACAGCAGTTCCTGGCGACCCTGTCAGCACGCCTGGCCGGCATCGAAAAACCCTATACCCGCGCCCAGCTCCTGCAAGCCGGTCACGCCAATTAGTGGTCCGCCATTTACGGCATCACGATTACAAGGTAAAGTCGCCCCCTTTTTTTGACTCTCCGGGGGCGCAGACATGTTTATTGGTTTTGATTACGGTACAGCTAACTGTTCAGTAGCGGCAGAAGAAGACGGGAATTTCCGGCAACTGTTGCTCGAAAATTCCTCTGCGCTACTCCCTTCGATGATCTCTGCGTCGCTGCGTTCCGTCCCCAGTGAGTGGCTCTATCGCTGTCACAATGTTGATTTTCCTCTGCCGGAAAATAAGGCTCTGTTGCAGTCTTCTCTGCGACTGAACCGGGAAGAGGATATACCGGTTACCCCCGAGGGGGTCAGCTTCGGGTTACAGGCGCTGGAAAACTATATTGCGGACCCGGAAGATGTCTGGTTCGTCAAATCCCCGAAATCCTTCCTCGGTGCCCCGGGTCTGAAGCCTCAGCAGGTTGCCTTCTTTGAAGATCTGGTCTGTGCCATGATGCTGCACATTCGTCAGCAGGCAGAACGGCAAACCGAACACGCCATCACCCATACGGTGATCGGTCGCCCGGTAAACTTCCAGGGCAACGGCGGCAGCGAAGCCAACGCCCAGGCACAAAATATTCTGTTACGCGCCGCCCGGCGAGCCGGTTTCCGTGAAATAGAATTTCAGTATGAACCGGTGGCGGCCGGGCTGGAGTTTGAATCCACACTCACCCGTGAGACCCGGGTACTGGTGGTGGATATCGGCGGGGGGACCACCGACTGTTCTCTGTTACTGATGGGGCCGGAATGGCAGCATAAAGCCGACCGGGTGGAGAGTCTGCTTGGGCACAGCGGTTGCCGGGTCGGCGGAAATGACCTGGATATCATGCTGGCCTTTAAAACGCTGATGCCTTTACTGGGGCTGGGGGGCAGTGCACGTAAAGGCACCGCCCTGCCGGCGCTCCCCTGGTGGAATGCCGTAGCTATCAATGATGTCAATGCACAAAGCGAGTTCTACTCCGGCGAATGCGGTCAGTTACTCCGCCAGATGGTGAGAGACGCTGAGCATGCGGATTTAGTCACCCGCCTGCTGAATGTCTGGAAAAACAAGCAAAGTTACCAGCTGGTCCGCAGTGCGGAGGAGAGTAAAATCCGCCTGTCCAAAACCCCGGAAACCACGGTCCCGCTGGAATACATCGATGCCGGGCTGGCGGCTGTACTGGAAGTGCAGCAAATGGAAGACGCCATTGCACAACCGCTGGAGAAGATGGTGCGGCAGATTTCCGGCGTAATGGCCGAATCATCCACCCGCCCGGACGTCATCTATCTGACCGGCGGCAGTGCCCGCTCTCCGTTATTACGTGAAGCCATCAGCCGCATCCTGCCGGGCATCCCGCTGGCCAGCGGCGATGACTTCGGCTCGGTCACCCTTGGTCTCACCCGCTGGGCGAAAACTCTGTTCAGCTAATTCTGCCCCGGTGCCGGCAACCCCGGCACCGTCATGTTTTTTCTCCCCTCCTGCGATGCATTTCCTTATTTCCTTCAACTTTCCTCGCTGATTTGTCGTTATACTGACAGGCCAACGTGCGGATATTGCCTGATTTAATGATGCGGGAGAGAATAATTAAGCATGAAAGCAAATCATCGAATGACCCGTTTCTTTCTTCTGTTATCTGTTGTGATCATTGCCGTACTGGCCGGTGTGCGTTTCTGGCAGACTGACCGCGCAGAGGCAGCATCCCCTGCCGGACGTGCCGTTTCTTCCGCCCCGCCGGTTCAGGTGGCCAAAGTTAACGCAATGACCGTCCCGCAATATATTTCCGCTCTCGGGACCGTGACGGCCTCTTCCACCGTGACCGTACGCAGCCGTGTCGACGGGCAACTAATGTCTCTGCATTTTCGTGAAGGCCAGCCGGTCACCGCCGGACAATTACTGGCTGAAATTGATCCCCGCCCTTTTCAGGTCGCCCTGTTACAGGCAGAAGGCCAGCTGGCGAAAGACCAGGCCACCCTGGCGAATGCCCGTGCCGACCTGCAACGTTACCGGAAGCTGGCCGCCACCGGGCTGGTCGCCCGCCAGCAGCTGGATAATCAGCAGGCACTGGTCAGCGAAACGGACGGTACCGTCAAAAGTGACCAGGCATCGGTGGAGAATGCTCGTCTGAACCTGACGTACAGCCAAATCACTGCGCCTATCAGCGGTATCGTCGGGCTGAAGCAGGTGGATGCCGGTAATTATATCTCCGCCGGCGATACCAATGGTATCGTCGTGATCACCCAGACGCACCCGGCCGACGTGATTTTTACCGTGCAGGAAGGCGACATTGACCGTATCGTCCGGGCACAGAAACAAGGGCAGCCACTGACTGCAGAGGCCCGTGATCGTACCGATACCCGTACGCTGGCGGAAGGCACTTTGCTGAGTCTGGATAACCAGATAGACAGCAGCACCGGTACGCTGAAGCTGAAAGCCCGGTTTACGAACCAGGATAATCAGCTGTTCCCGAACCAGTTTGTGAATATCCGCCTGCGGGTCAGCACCCTGAAAGATGCCTTAGTTATTCCCGTCGCGGCATTACAGATGAATACCGAAGGTTACTTTGTCTGGCTGGTCGGGCCGGACAATAAAGTGCGCCGGGAATCGGTGACTCCGGGACCACAACAGGGAGCGTTGCGGGTGATCGATAGCGGTTTACAGGCGGGTGACCGCGTGGTGACCGATGGCCTCGATCGTCTGAATGAAGGGACCGCCGTCCGGGTCGTGACCCCGGCGCCGGCAGACCGCACCGGAGATGCTACCTGATGAATGCATTCTCCGGGACCCCGAACGGGGGGCCTTCGCGCCGGTTTATCCTGCGACCTATTGCCACGACCCTGTTGATGGTGGCCATTGTGCTGGCAGGGATCATGGGTTATCGCTTTTTACCGGTCTCTGCCCTGCCTGAGGTGGACTATCCGACTATCCAGGTGATCACCGGCTATCCCGGGGCCAGTGCAGACGTCATGACGACCTCGGTCACCGCGCCGCTGGAACGTCAGCTTGGGCAGATGTCCGGGCTGAAACAGATGGCTTCCGGCAGTTCGGCCGGAGCCTCAGTCATTACCCTGCAGTTCCAGCTCTCTCTGCCGCTGGATATTGCTGAGCAGGAAGTCCAGGCCGCCATCAATGCAGCGATGAACTATCTGCCCGATGACTTACCCAACCCGCCGGTCTATAACAAGGTCAACCCGGCGGACCCGCCGATCATGACACTGGCGGTTACCACTCAAAGTCTGCCGCTGACCCGGGTGGAAGACCTGGTGGAAACCCGTATCGCGCAAAAGATCTCTCAGGTCAGTGGCGTCGGTATGGTGACCCTGGCCGGGGGACAGCGGCCGGCCATCCGCATCAGCCTGAATGCCCCGGCCCTGGCTGCACTGGGGTTAACCAGCGAAGATATCCGAACCGCTATCGGCGACGCCAATGTGAATACGGCAAAAGGCAGCCTGGATGGTCCGCAACGCTCGCTGACGCTCTCCGCGAACGATCAGCTGAAAAGTGCCGGAGATTATCGCCAGCTGATCATCAGTTACCGCAATAATGCCCCTGTCCGTCTGGGCGATGTGGCCACCGTCAGCCAGGGGGCGGAAAATCAGTGGCTCGGTGCCTGGAGTAACGGTCAGGGCGCCATCGTGATGAATGTCCTGCGCCAGCCCGGGGCGAATATTATTGCCACCGCTGACAGTATCCGCGCCCTGCTCCCCTCATTACAGAGCAGCCTGCCGGATTCGGTGAAGTTACAGCTGATCAGTGACCGCACTCAGAATATCCGTGCCTCGGTCAGCGACACTCAGTCAGAGCTGATGCTGGCGATTGCCCTGGTCGTGATGATTATCTATCTGTTCCTGAGGAATATCCCTGCCACCATCATCCCCGCGGTGGCGGTACCGCTGTCGCTGATCGGCACGTTTGCCGTGATTTATATGCTGGGCTTTTCGGTCAATAATCTGACGCTGATGGCGCTCACCATTGCCACCGGTTTTGTGGTGGATGACGCCATTGTCGTGATCGAAAATATTTCCCGGCATATCGAAAACGGTCTTTCTCCGCTGAATGCCGCCCTGAAAGGGGCTTCCGAGATCGGCTTCACCATCATTTCCCTGACGATTTCACTGATAGCGGTACTGATCCCGCTGCTGTTTATGGGAGACGTGGTCGGTCGTCTGTTTCGTGAATTTGCCGTGACCCTGGCCGTTTCTATTTTAATCTCGGCGCTGGTCTCGCTCACCCTGACCCCGATGATGTGCGCCAGGATGCTGAAAGAGGGGACACACCACCAGCAAAATCGTTTTTCACTGGCCTGTGAGGCGCTGTTCGATCGTACAGTCGCCGGCTACGGTCGACTGCTGACCCGGGTGTTGCGCCACCGCTGGCTTACCCTGGGGGTGGCGGTCGGCACCCTGATCCTGACGGTTCTGCTGTGGATATTTATTCCGAAAGGCTTTTTCCCCGCCCAGGACAACGGCCTGATTCAGGCCACCCTGCAGGGGCCACAGTCTGTCTCCTGGCAGGGCATGGCTGATCGTACCCGTCAGGCAGCAGCCATTATTCAGCAAGACCCGGATGTGGCGAATGTCACCTCGTTTGTCGGTGTCGATGGAACGAATGCTGCGCTGAATACCGCACGCTTACAGATCACCCTGAAACCCCTCTCGCAGCGCAGCGACCGGATCCCCGCCATTGAGAACCGTTTACAGCAAGCGGTCAGTCAGCTTCCCGGCGTTCAGCTATGGATGCAGGCGGTACAGGATCTGACGATTGATACCACCGCCAGCCGGACCCCTTATCAGTTCACGTTGCAGTCACCCTCACAATCCGATCTGGCATTATGGATACCACGGCTGGTCGCCAGATTGCAGCAGGCACCGCAATTACGGAGTGTCAGCAGTAACTGGCAGGACCAGGGGAATGAAGCCTACATTCGCGTCGACAGGGATACCGCCAGTCGTCTGGGCATTTCAATGTCAGATATCGACAACGCACTGTACGATGCTTTCGGACAACGCCTGATATCGACCATTTATACCCAGTCTAACCAGTACCGTGTGGTTCTCGGCCAGTCCGTGCCGGCCAGTGGAGGACTGAGTCCACTGCAGAATATCCGCCTGACCAGCAGTGAAGGAGGCTCCCTTCCACTGAGCGCAATCGCCAGCATCGAACAGCGTCACACGCTGCTGACGGTGAACCATCTGGATCAGTTCCCTTCTGCAACAATATCGTTTGATATTGCGGAGGGGGACTCCCTGGGGGATGCCGTGGATGCGATTACGCAGATTGAACGGTCGCTGAATTTACCGGCAGATATGACGACCAGTTTCGAAGGCAGTGCTCTTGCCTTCCGGGCGGCGCTCAGCAGTACCGTCTGGCTGGTTATCGCGGCCATTATCGCCATGTATATCGTTTTGGGCATTCTGTATGAAAGTTTTATTCATCCGGTCACCATCCTGTCGACCCTGCCGGGTGCCGGCGTAGGTGCATTACTGGCCTTACAGATCTCGGGGCATGAACTGGATATCATCGCCATCATCGGCATTATTCTGCTGATCGGTATTGTGAAGAAGAATGCCATTATGATGATCGACTTCGCCTTATCAGCCGAGCGTAATGAAGGTCTGTCGCCGGAGGAGGCCATCTTCCGCGCGTGTCTGTTACGCTTTCGCCCCATTCTGATGACCACCCTGGCAGCCCTGCTCGGTGCGCTGCCGCTGATGCTGAGTACCGGCGTCGGCGCGGAATTACGCAGGCCGTTGGGGATTTCGATGGTCGGTGGCCTGGTCGTCAGTCAGGTGCTGACGCTGTTTACCACCCCGGTGATCTATCTGTTGTTTGACAGCCTGTCAAAAAAACTGAGCCCTAAAGGGCCTATGAGCACTGAACAGGACAGGCCGCTGTGAAAACTCTGGATTTGTTCATTCACCGCCCGGTCGCCACCCTGCTGTTTTCACTGGCGATCGTGCTGGCGGGCATCCTGGGCTTTCGGTTACTGCCGGTGGCCGCCTTACCGCAGGTGGATTTTCCTGCCGTGGTAGTCTCGGCCAGTATGTCAGGAGCCTCGGCAGAGACCATGGCGGCCTCCATTGCCACGCCACTGGAGCGCTCACTGGGCCGGATTTCCGGCATCAGCGAGATGACCTCCACCAGTACGCTGGGGACGACCCGTATTATCCTGATTTTTGATCTTAACCGGGACATTAACGGTGCCGCCCGCGATGTTCAGGCCGCACTGAATGCTGCCCAGAGCCTGTTGCCGAGCGGCATGTCTTCACGCCCGACTTACCGGAAAGCCAACCCGTCCGATGCCCCGGTCATGATCCTGACACTGACCTCAGATACCTACTCCCGCGGCCAGCTATACGATTATGCCACCACCCGGCTGGCACAGACGATATCCCAGATAGACGGCGTCGGCGATGTGACCATCGGCGGCGGATCCCTGCCGGCGGTGCGGGTCGATGTGAATCCACAGCAATTGTTCAGTCAGGGAATTTCGCTGGACCAGATCCGCAGCCAGCTCAGCGCGGCAAACCAGCGACTGCCGCTCGGGGCCATTGATGACGGAGAGCAACGCTGGCAACTGGCGACCAATGATGTGCTGGATGATGCCAGCCACTACCGCTCGGTCATTATTCACTATAACAACGGCGCCGTCGTCCGGCTGGGCGATATTGCCAGCGTGACGGATGATGTCCAGGACATACGTAATATTGGGCTGAGTGACGGTAAACCGGCGATCCTGATGATGATCCGTAAAACCTCCGATGCCAATGTTATATCGACGGTGGACCGCATCCGGGAAAGATTGCCGGTTTTACGCCAGGAAATTCCGGCGGCTATCCAGCTCAGTATCGCCCAGGATCGCTCACCGACGATCCGGGCCTCCCTCAGTGAGGTGGAGCAGTCGCTGATTATCGCCATTGCGTTGGTGATCCTGGTGGTCTTCCTGTTTCTGGGATCGGCCAGAGCGACGCTGATCCCGGCGATCGTAGTGCCGGTCTCGCTGATAGGCAGTTTTTCTGCCATGTATCTCTGCGGTTTCAGCCTGAATAATCTGTCACTGATGGCCCTGACCATCGCCACAGGCTTTGTGGTCGACGATGCTATCGTGGTGCTGGAAAATATTGCCCGTCACGTGGAAGCCGGGATGAAACCCTTCGCGGCCGCTCTGCAGGGGATCCGTGAAGTCGGGTTTACCGTACTGGCAATGAGTCTGTCGCTGGTGGCGGTATTTTTGCCACTGATGTTCCTGGGCGGGCTGATTGGCAGGTTCTTCAATGAATTTGCCATGACGTTGTCGGTCGCGATCCTGATTTCTCTGGTCATTTCCCTGACCCTGACCCCGATGATGTGTGCCCGGTTACTTAAGCTGACGCCGGCAGACAGGCCGCTGCGCCTCTCCTGGTTTCAGAAAGGAATGAACAGTCTTCAGGCCGGCTATGCACGTTCATTACGCCGTGTGCTGCGCCATCCGAAAACGACCCTCTGTGTGTTACTGGCCACGGTCGCGCTGACGGTCGGATTATTTATCAGTCTGCCGAAAGCATTTTTACCCGAACAGGATACCGGCCGTATCTCGGGCAATATCCAGGCAGACCAGAGTATTTCTTTCCAGGCCATGCGCGATAAACTGGCCGATTTTATGCGCATCGTCAGCGCGGATCCCGCCGTCGATAATGTCACGGGCTTTACCGGGGGGATGCGTACTAACAGCGGTTCACTCTATATTTCACTCAAACCGCTGGCCGAACGAAAGGTCAGTGCCCGCCAGGTGATCGATCGCCTGCGAAGCGCACTGGCCAACGAACCCGGCGCCCGCTTATACCTGAATCCGGTCCAGGATATTCATACCGGTGGCCGCTCATCCAACGCCAGTTATCAGTACACTCTGCTTTCGGATGACCTGCAGGCACTCCGCCAGTGGTCCCCCAGACTCCTCCAGGCATTCCGGCATCTGCCGCAACTGACCGATGTGAGTTCAGACCAGGAGGATCATGGCGGTGAGCTGCAACTGGTGTATGACCGGGCCAGCATGGCCAGGCTGGGGATCAGCATGGCCCAGGCGAATGCCCTGCTGAATGATGCCTTTGGTCAGCGGGAAATCTCCACCATTTACCGGCCCATGAATCAGTACAAAGTGGTACTGGAGGTGGATCCCCGCTATCTGCAGGATGCCTCGGCCCTCGACCAGATGTACCTGATCAATAAACAGGGTCAGTCGATACCATTATCGCGTATTGCACACTGGGCCCCCGGCAATACCCCGACCGCGGTCAACCATCAGGGACTGTCGGCCGCGGCCACGCTTTCATTTAACCTGCCCGATGGGGTCGCGCTGTCGCAGGCTTCCGCGGCCATTGACCAGACGATGGTGCGTCTGGGCGTTCCGGCTTCCATCCGGGGCGAGTTTGCCGGCGATGCCAAACTATTCCGTGACAGCCAGTCCAGCCAGCTATGGCTGATCCTCGGGGCGATTGCCACTGTCTATATTGTGACCGGCATGCTGTATGAAAGCTATATTCATCCGGTGACCATCCTCTCAACCCTCCCCCCTGCCGGTGTGGGTGCCTTGCTGGCATTACGCCTGTCCGGGACGCCCTTCAGCCTGATTGCGATGTTAGGTATTCTGCTATTGATCGGCATAGTGAAAAAGAATGCCATTATGCTGATCGATTTTGCGCTGGCCGCAGAGCGGGAAGGCGGGCTCCCGGCTCGCGAGGCTATCTATCAGGCCTGTCTTCTGCGTTTCCGTCCGATACTGATGACGACTCTGGCAGCACTTTTCGGTGCACTTCCGCTGGTATTTACCTCCGGAGATGGCGCAGAATTACGGCAACCTTTAGGAATAGCCATCGCCGGCGGATTAATTATCAGTCAGTTACTGACGCTGTACACCACCCCGGTGGTATTTCTGTTCATGGATAAACTCAGTAGAGGCCGCAAGCCTGTCTCAGGAGAACCGTGATGCACTCAGAACCCCGCACCGCCTCTGCGCCTGCCATGCCTTCCGTGCGCTGGCAGTTATGGATCGTCGCCATCGGTTTTTTTATGCAATCGCTGGATACCACGATTGTGAATACGGCGCTGCCTTCTATGGCAAAGGCGCTGCATAGCAGCCCGCTGAATATGCATATGGTGATTGTGTCCTATGTATTAACGGTCGCGGTGATGCTGCCGTTAAGCGGCTGGCTTGCGGATCGTCTGGGGGTGAGGAACATCTTCTGCAGCGCCATCGTTCTGTTCACGCTGGGCTCGGTCTGTTGTGCCCTCTCCTCCACGCTGGATCAGCTGGTGATGGCCCGCGTGCTGCAGGGCATGGGCGGTGCCATGATGGTGCCGGTTGGCAGGCTGACGGTAATGAAAATGGTACCCCGCGCCCAGTATATGGCGGCGATGGCTTTTGTCACCTTACCAGGCCAGGTCGGGCCGCTGGCCGGGCCGACTCTCGGCGGTCTGCTGGTGGAATACACCAGCTGGCACTGGATTTTCCTGATCAATATCCCGGTGGGGGTGATCGGTGCCTGGGCGACCCTCCGTCTGCTGCCAAATTACCGTTTACCCGGGCGGCGCTTTGATTTTCGTGGGTTTCTGTTGCTGGCGATTGCGATGGCTTCGCTGACACTGGCACTGGAAAGCCGCGAATGGACAGGAGACCGTACGCTCTGGCTATCGGTCCTGCTCAGTGCGGGGATAGGTTGTCTGGTACTCTACCCCGTGTATGCCTTCAACCGCGAGAACGCGCTGTTCAGCCTCGATTTATTTAAGAATCCGGTATACCGCATCGGGTTGATCGGTAGTATGGTCGCGCGGACCGGCAGTGGCATGTTACCGTTTATGATCCCGCTTTTCCTGCAACTGGCGCTGGGCCTTAGCCCGTTCCATGCCGGTCTGATGATGATACCGATGGTCGCGGGCAGCATGCTGATTAAGCGGGTGGTGGTCCGGCTGGTCAATACCGTCGGTTATCGTCGTGCGCTGATCAGTTCCACGCTGTTACTGGGACTGGTGGTCATGTTGTTTCCGCTGTTACTGCGGCTGAACTGGATTGCAGGATTACCGCTGGTCATGTTTCTGCTCGGCGGCATCAACTCGGTCCGTTTTACGACCATGAATACCCTGACCCTGAAAGAACTTCCGGACACGCTGGCTTCTTCAGGAAACAGTCTGCTTTCGATGGTGATGCAATTATCCATGAGTACCGGCGTCACTCTGGCAGGTTTACTGCTGGCAAGTTCAGGGCATGCGGCCCTCGCCGGTACCATCGCCCTTCGCCATACCTTCAGCATGGCCTGGCTGCTGATCGGATTATTCCTCTGTCTACCGATCATCGTGTTCTGGTTTGTGCCCGAAGAGCTTAGCCGTAATACCCTGTTGAACAAAGGGCGTAAGACATCATGAGACTGCGCTGGCGACTGAACATCCGGGCGAAACTGTTTATGACGATTTTCGGCAGCTGTCTGCTGGTGCTGATGGTGATGCACTGGGCGATGCGTATGAGCTTTGAGCACGGGTTCGTCGATTATATTCGTGAAAGTAATGAGCAGCGCCTGAGTCTGCTAAGCGATGCGCTGGCCGAACAATATCAGCAGCATGGTAACTGGACCTTTTTGCAGAATAATAACCGGATGATCTACACCCTGTTACACTCACTGGAACAGAGTCAGCCGCGGGATAACTTCCCCTCACCCGGCTGGCGTACCCCGTTCTGGATCGTCGACAGTCAATATCGTGTGCTAATCGGGCCACGCAAAAAACTCCCGGTTCAGCGGGTTGAACTTCCGATCACTACCTCGCAGGGACTGGTGGCTGGCTGGGTCATTGGATCCCCCCCGGAGCAACTGACACGCAGCACCGACATCAATTTCGACCATCAGCAAAAACGGGCCAGCTGGGTCATCGGTGCGCTGACCACCCTGCTGGCGGCTATCGTCACCTGGGGCCTGTCGCGCGGGCTGCTGGCTCCGGTTAAACGTCTGGTCGGCGGCACCCATCAGTTAGCCGCCGGACAGCTGGCAACCCGGGTCAGGGTCACCAGCGAGGATGAACTGGGCCAGCTGGCCCGCGATTTTAATCAGCTGGCAGAGTCGCTGGAAAAAAATGAATCCAACCGCCGGGCATTTATGGCCGATATCTCTCATGAGCTGCGGACGCCGCTGGCCATCCTGCAGGGTGAACTTGAAGCTATCCAGGACGGGGTTCGGCACCTGACCCCGGCCGCCATCGCTTCGTTACAAAGTGAAGTGATGACCCTGAAAAAACTGGTCGATGACCTGCATCAGCTGGCACTATCCGATGCGGGCGCATTACGTTATGAGATGCAGCCCCTGTGCCTGAGTGAGCTGGCCGAAAATATCTGTGCTACCTATGTACAACGTTTCCGCGATGCCGGCCTTTCGCTGCATTATCGGTTTCCCCCTTCGGCCCCCTGCATCGGTGATATCAGCCGGCTGAGCCAGCTATGTCATAACCTGCTGGAAAACAGCCTGCGTTATACTTATGCCGGCGGCGGCCTGGTCGTCAGTCTGCAACAAAGACAGAATGATCTGCAGTTAACCTTCAGCGATACTGCGCCCGGCATCAGTGATGAACAGCAGCAGCATATTTTTGACCGGTTTTACCGGGCTGAAGATTCGCGTAACCGGGCAAGCGGAGGATCCGGTCTGGGACTGGCCATCTGCCGGGCCATCGCAGAAGCCCATCAGGGAACCATTGACTGCCGGCATTCCGACACCGGGGGAGTTACTCTTCTGGTCAGGCTGCCATTGATGACACGTGAGCAAAAAATATGACAGAACATACCCTTTCACCGCTGATCATGATTGTTGAGGATGAGCCAAAGCTGGCCATGCTGCTGGTCGATTATTTGCAGGCCGCCAGTTACCGTACCCGGGTGATCAGCCGTGGTGATGAAGTGATTCCTGAGGTCAAAGCCAGCCCGCCGGACCTGTTGATCCTTGATTTGATGCTGCCCGGCAAAGACGGGCTGTCGGTCTGCCGCGAACTTCGCCAGTTCTCCGATCTGCCTGTGATCATGCTTACCGCCCGCAGCGAAGAAATAGACCGGTTACTGGGGCTGGAAATCGGGGCGGATGATTATGTCTGCAAACCGTTCAGCCCGCGGGAAGTAGTCGCCCGGGTGAAAATTATCCTGCGCCGCTGCCTGCGCCCCGTCGAAGAGCCCGACAATGTCTCTGCGCGGCTGGAAATCGATAAAGCACGGTTTCGTGCCAGCTGGGACGGCCAACCGGTTGAACTGACCCCCGCTGAATTCCGGTTACTGACGGCGCTGTCACAGGAACCTGGCAAGGTGTTCACCCGCGAACAGCTGCTCGACCTGCTCTATGACGATTACCGGGTGGTGGCCGACCGGACCATCGACAGTCACATCAAAAATCTCCGCCGTAAGCTGGAAATACAGGATCAGGAACACACGTTTATCCGTGCGGTTTATGGCCTGGGTTACCGCTGGGACAGTCACCGCAGTCGCCTGCTCTGAGATGACGGCCTGGATGGCCGCTCATACAGAAACGATTTACAACCCGATATTCCCTCACTACAATCCCCTTCTTTTTGTAGGGTTGTCTGTCCGCACCCTGATGCGCTCGCCGAGTGCACTGACCTGACATCAGAAATGAGAGTGACCATGTTTAAGCCAGAACTTCTGTCTCCCGCAGGTACCCTGAAGAATATGCGCTATGCCTTCGCGTACGGTGCAGATGCCGTGTATGCCGGCCAGCCACGCTACAGCTTACGGGTACGTAACAATGAATTCAGCCACGAAAACCTGCAACAGGGGATCAACGAAGCCCATCAGCTCGGGAAGAAATTTTATGTGGTGGTCAATATTGCCCCTCACAATGCCAAGCTGAAGACCTTTATCCGTGATCTGCAACCGGTGATTGATATGCAACCGGATGCGTTAATTATGTCGGATCCGGGGCTTATCATGCTGGTCCGGGAAGCCTTCCCGCAGATGCCGGTTCATCTCTCTGTGCAGGCCAATGCCGTCAACTGGGCGACCGTGAAGTTCTGGAAACAGATGGGGCTGACCCGCGTCATTCTGTCGCGCGAACTCTCTCTGGAAGAGATAGAAGAGATCCGTCAGCAGGTCCCGGAGATGGAAATAGAGGTTTTTGTCCATGGCGCACTGTGTATGGCCTATTCAGGACGCTGTCTGCTGTCCGGATATCTGAATAAACGGGACCCAAACCAGGGCACCTGTACCAACGCCTGCCGCTGGGATTATAAAGTCGAGGAAGGGAAAGAAGACCAGAACGGGAATATCGTCGAAAAATATGACCCGATCCCGGTGACGGCGATAGAGCCGACCCTCGGACAAGGCCCGGCCACAGATAAAGTCTTTCTGCTGAGTGAAAAAATGCGCCCGGAAGAGCCAATGAGTGCGTTCGAGGATGAACATGGTACTTATATCATGAACTCCAAAGACCTGCGGGCAGTCGCACACGTAGAACGGCTGAGTCAGGCCGGTGTCCATTCACTGAAAATCGAGGGGCGGACCAAGTCATTTTATTACTGTGCAAGAACCGCCCAGGTCTATCGCCGGGCCATCGATGATGCCGCGGCAGGAAAACCTTTTGACCCCAGCCTGTTACATACCCTCGAAGGACTGGCCCACCGCGGTTATACCGAAGGTTTCCTGCGTCGTCATACTCATGACAGCTATCAGAACTATCAGCAGGGGTATTCTGCCTCTGATCGTCAGCAATTTGTCGGCGAGTTTACCGGTCAGCGCCGGGAGAACCTGGCGGAGGTGGCGGTTAAAAATAAATTTTTACTGAATGACTCGTTAGAAATCATGACCCCGGCGGGTAACCTGACGTTTACGCTGCAGACTCTGCAAAACGGTAAAGGTCAGCCGGTCGATGTTGCCCCGGGTGACGGCCATAAAGTCTGGCTGGAAGTCCCTGAGGAACTCGGGCTGGATTTCGCCCTGCTGCTCCGTAATTTACCGGCAGGCGCCACCACTCAGGCCCCCATGGGTACAGAAAAAGCCTGACTGCACGCGTTTGAGAATCAGATCACAACCAGGGGCCATGCTATCCGTTAGTATGACCCCATTATAACGAAGAGTATTGATGCTCTGATTACCTCAGACAACATCTTATTCACCCGCCTGGCCCCCCCGGCGGGTGTTCTTTTTCAGCCTTTCTCACCGTGCGATGTTACGCCGTTTTGTGCTATACCTTCCCCCATCTTAGTCTGAGTAGCAGGAAGTACCGATGGCAAATACGTACAATGTATTGGCGATCCTCAACGGAAAAAGCGCCGGTAACGAGATCCTCCGGCAGGCGATACAGGACCTTCGTTCCGAAGGCCATACCATTGCGGTCCGTGTGACCTGGGAACCGGGAGACGCCGCACGTTATCTGCAGGAAGCCCGGGAATTATCCGTTCATACGGTCATTGCCGGGGGCGGTGATGGCACCATTAACGAAATTGTCAGTTGTCTGGCCCGGCTGCCCATGGACCAACGTCCGGTACTGGGCGTATTACCGCTGGGTACAGCCAATGATTTTGCCACCAGCGCGGGGATACCATTGCACCCTGCTGCGGCATTGCGGGTCGCCGTGACAGGCCCGGTGATCCCGGTCGATATCATCCGTGTCAATAATAAGCGTTATTTTATCAATATGGCGACCGGCGGCTTCGGGACCCGGATCACCACAGAAACCCCGGCACGGCTGAAGGCGGCTCTCGGGGGCGTTTCTTATCTGCTGCATGGCCTGTCACGGGTCGACAGCCTGAAGGCCGACAGCTGTGAAATCCGCAGTGAGGAGTTTAACTGGCAGGGAGATGCGTTGGTGATTGGGATCGGGAATGGCCGTCAGGCCGGCGGAGGCCAGCGATTATGCCCGGGGGCACTGATTAATGATGGTCTGATGGACGTCAGCATTATTACGGCCGCCGAATGGTTACCGACCCTGATGCATACGCTGACACGGGAGGACGATAACCCCAATATTCTGCGCGCCCGCAGCCGGACACTGGAGATCACCGCCCATCAGTCAATGACCTTTAATCTGGACGGGGAACCCCTGAGCGGCACCCACTTCCGTATGGAGATCCTGCCGCAGGCCATCCATTGCCGTCTGCCGGCAGAGAGCGAACTTCTGGGCACCGCCCCGCAGTGATAAGGCACTGAACCGCGGATCGCGCCGGTGAGCCCTGCCGCAGGTGCGGTTCAGCGGTTCAGCGGTTCAGCGGTTCAGCGGTTCAGCGGTTCAGCGGTTCAGCGGTTCAGCGGTTCAGCGGTTCAGCGGTTCAGCGGTTCAGCGGTTCAGCGGTTCAGCGGTTCAGCGGTTCAGCGGTTCAGCAACAGGCTGGCAGGTGCCGTCCGTCTGTCAATCATATTCTTCCTGCCCAAGGGTAGCATCTCTGATATAATGGCCTCTCTTAGTGCCCGTCTGTCTGCGATCATCCTTCGATGACAGTCGCGGTACATCCCCTGTAAATGCCTGAGTAGAGTAAATCCTGTGACCCAATCTTTTGCTTCCCTGACGCTGCCCGCTGCGCAACTGGATAATCTGACCGAACTGGGGTACGCCTCCATGACGCCGGTGCAGGCCGAAGCCCTGCCCGTAATTCTGCAGGGACGCGATGTCCGTGTGCAGGCTAAAACCGGCAGCGGAAAAACCGCAGCCTTTGGTATCGGCTTGCTGCAACAGATTGATGTGTCGCATTTTACTACCCAGTCACTGGTGCTCTGCCCGACGCGTGAGCTGGCCGACCAGGTCAGTAAAGAATTGCGCCGGCTGGCTCGCTTCACCGCCAATATAAAAATCCTGGCGCTCTGCGGCGGCCAGCCGATGGGACCGCAACTGGCCTCCCTTGCCCATGCCCCACACATTGTGGTCGGAACGCCGGGACGAATTCAGGAACATCTGCGTAAAAACAGTCTGCGCCTGCAGCACACCAAAGTACTGGTCCTGGATGAAGCTGACCGCATGCTTGATATGGGCTTTGCCGACGCCATTGATGACGTTGTTTCTCACCTGCCCACCGCGCGCCAGACCCTGCTGTTTTCTGCCACCTACCCGCAGAATATTGAACAGATCAGCGCACAGATCCAGCGCGACCCGGTGGCCATCTCTACCGGGGATGTCTCTGTATTACCGGATATCGAACAGCAGTTCTATGAAACCTCCCGCGGCGGAAAATTGTCGCTGTTACGCTCGCTGCTGAGCAAACATCAGCCGGCGTCCTGTGTGGTGTTCTGTAATACCAAACGTGATTGTCAGGAAGTCTGTGACGAACTGTCCGGCCAGCAAATCAGTGTACTGGCTCTGCACGGTGACCTGGAGCAACGTGAACGAGACCAGGTGCTGGTACGTTTTGCCAACCACAGCTGCCGGGTGCTGGTCGCCACGGATGTCGCCGCCCGCGGGCTGGATATTCGTGAACTGGCGATGGTCGTTAACTACGAACTCTCTTTTGACCCGGAAGTCCACGTTCACCGCATCGGCCGTACGGCGCGCGCCGGGCAACAAGGTCTGGCCGTCAGCTTTGTCGCACCGGCCGAAATTCAGCGGGCGAATGCCCTGGAAGACTACATCGGTCTCAAACCGACATGGTTATCCGCCGGGGATCTGCCACGCTCCGCGGTGCCGCTGGAAGCCGAAATGACCACCCTCTGTATTGATGGGGGTCGTAAGGCAAAAATTCGTCCGGGGGATATTCTCGGGGCACTGACCGGCGATGCCGGACTGACGGCTGCAGATGTCGGTAAAATTGATATGTTCCCGATCCATGCCTATGTCGCCATTCGCAAAGCTTCTGCAGCAAAAGCGCTGAAGCAACTGCAACAGGTCAAAATTAAGGGCAGGAACTGTAAAGCCCGCCTGATTAAATAACCTCCGGGGCGGATGTCCCGGCAGCCCGCGCTTCTCCGCGCTGCCGGGCATCCCACCGGGATTACCCGCCCCCCGCCATCTGACGTAACTGCTGCTGGTCGTTTAACCGGGCAAACGAAGCCAATGCGGGGAAATCCCTGCGGGTATAGTAGCGGGCCGGTGGCGGCAGATTTTCCATCGTTTTTCCCGGCCAGAGCTGCAATTCTGCCAGGGGCTCCAGTGTCTCTCCGGCAATCCTCGCTGGCAGCGTGAGACGTAATACGGCCAGGGGCTCTCCCGGTACCGGTGTCGGTACACGATCACTGCCCGTCTGATAATTACGTTTTAACAACAAAAATTTTTGCGGTATCGCTTTTGACCTGTCCCACCAGCGTTTATCCACCCGGTCAAACCGAATACGGGTTTGGGCTGCCGGCACACCACCTAACTGCACCAGCGCGTCCGTCAACACGGTCGTCATCGCCAGGTTAAAGCCTGTCCGGCTATAGCCATGGCCATCGAGCAGCACAGACGCGGCCAGCCGTGCCCCGATAAGATTTGAATAGAGATCCTCCGGTGAAAAGGCCGATACCCCCTCCGGAAAACCGGGTACGGACTCATAACCGTACCACTGAGCAATCTCATGCCAGGCCGCCATATCAAACGCTATCCGGGCTGACAACCAGACCGCCAGAGTATATGCCTGCGCCGGGTCGGCCGGGGGCGTAAATGCCCTGAACACGACCTTACGCCGGGCCAGCTCTTCCCCGCCCGGTGAAAGCGTAAAGGCTTTACCCAATTGCGGATACAGGCGGGTAAGCAGATAAAAGGTCATATCGGCACTGTCGCGAATATGGGCCGTATCAATAAATCCGCCACGTCGGGTAAAGATAATGCCATTCTTTTCCGTCCCCAGTCCGCTGATCGCCAGTAACGAAGTGAAGGGGCTGTCATTATAAGAGTGCTCCCCCAGCATCCCGGATTCCGCAATATTTCCGATACGGTAAAACGGAACGGGGATCCCGAAAAGCTGTGTTTTCAGCCCGTAACCGAACGCACAACAGGGGCGTAGCCCATCCGGCATCGCGGCCGGTGCAGCCACCGGCCAGGCCTGAGTTGCCTGTTGCTGAGGTAACCAGGAAAAATCGCTGCCGATCGTCAGCACCGCGCTGACAGACTGCCCGTACAAGGCCGCAATGACGAGCAGACTACTTCTCCACAGATTCAAAAGGCTTCTCCTACCTGAAAATAAAAAGCACGGCTTCCTTTGCCAACCCCGTAATCCAGACGAATATTCATGCCCGGCTTAAAGGCGAACCGGTACCCTGCCCCGAGCGTCGGTAACCAGTGCTCACTGCCCAGCCGGGAAATGGCTGAAGCCAGGGTACCGCCGCCTATCCAGCCCACCACACCATGCCGCCAGCTGAGTGACTGCCGATATTCCAGCTGGGTTGTCAGAATATCCCGGTCCCGGAAACGGCCCGGATAATATCCCCTGAAATGATCACTACTGCCCAGCGAGGGCAGCATGTTCCAGGGGACCTGCCCCTGAGTCAGCACAGTGTTGACCTCCCAGGCAACAACCCGCTGATCATCCAGCGAATGATAAGCACTGAAGTGCACCGTCCCGCGATCAAAGCGCGTATTACTGCCGGTCGGTTTGCTGTAACGGATATATTGCAGACTGGCATTCACCCCGCGACGCGGGTCTGAAAGATAATCCCGGCTGTCATAACTCAGGCTCAGCAACGGACCGCTGCTAAAGACTGCCGCCCCATCGGGTTCTTGTTCCGGACCCGTTTTTTGCCGGTCGGCAAACCCCGACGCCTGCATATTGTCCAGTGACCAGCCCACACCAAGGTAAGTACAGGGTGCAATGCGCCGCAGTAGCCGTGGCGTAAAACGAATTTCCTCTGAGAGATACTGCTGTTTATTGCGACGATCGCTGCCGGCCCGAAAGCCACGCCCCCAGTAATACGTAGGGGTATGGCTCAGCATGCCCGGCAGAAAGAAACGCCAGCGATCACCGGCCAGGAAGCTGTGATTAGTAAACCGCAGCCCGATAGCCCCGGTGCTGCTTACATAGCCGCTCAGGGTAATGGTCGAGTTCTGGCTGGTCTGATCCTGACTGTCCGGCCGGTATAAGCCGGCCATCGCGACTCCGATACCGATGCCCAGTTCCGGAGTATAAAAAGGTCCCGGTATAACGCCCCAGTCGATGGCTTCTGAGGTATCGAACGATCGATCTGCCCCCAGCGGGGCCAGCCAGCGGTCTACCTGATCGCGGGTCGGCAGTCCCGGAACCACTGCATTAACCGGTACGGACAAACTCATCAGCAACGGGATAAGGAGATGACGACAATGCATCAGAATCGGTATTCGCCGGAAACCATAATACTGTTCCGCTTAGCGAACCCGAGCTCCGTTGCCAGATTAAAATGTTTTGTAATGCCATACTGTGCCCCCAGCAGAATGTTCCAGGGCGACTGAAGATGTTGTTTTACATCGAAACGCCCTTTGCCATTCTGGTTCGCCAGGGCCATCAGGGCTTTCAGAGATGCCGGCATCGACAGTTCACTGAGATTACCTTTGAACTCCTGCTGCACATTCTGATACATGGTACCGACCCAGAGGTTCAGTTTACCGGGGGGCAGACCCATAGCAGCAAAACCCGGAGTATCAAAACGGTATCCCGCACGGGGTGAGATTGTCAGAGCATCGATACTGCCATCAAGAATATCGAAACGGGTCTGAGTGTAGTTAATATCGACCAGGGCATAGCCGTCCCCCGTCCCTGCTGCCAGTACGGTGCCCAGGCCATAGGTAGTCCCTTTAAATTTCAGCTCGAAATTCAGATTATCGAAATTCCCGGCATTATGCATACCGTGAATAATGCCGGAGATCATCTGGTTTATCAGGTTGCCTTTAAACTGGCCCGGATCGGAGTCGACACCGATAGCAGAAATGGAATGACCGCGGGTCTTTCCGGCAATGCCATAAACATTCCAGAAAGGCAGAACCCAGCTATCCAGACGCAGGGTACGGGTTTGACTATATTGCCGGGTTTTACTGGCATCAATATTAAAAAGATCTCCCGGAAAAGCCATATTCCCAATCCCCAGCCCGCTGAAAGCGATGGATTTCACATTAATATTCTGGCGGATATTCATATAATTAATACCAATACCGAAAGGCTCCGGTAATTCATAACCCATCTGTACCGCCTTATCCCCCAGCAGCGGGAACCAGCGATCATAACGCTGACGGGGTGGCTGGGTGTTTTCGGGCTGTACAGACGGAGCCTGACGTACCGTCCCGCCCTCTGTCAGGGGCAACGGAGGTAACTGATAAAAGTCGACAGGATCCGGGCGGGAAGTCTGACTGCTGGCATTAGAAATTACGCAAAATATAGCCACAAGGCTGAATACCTTATATTTATTTTTCATTTATTTATCGTCTGTCATGGCTGATATACAGGCCTGAGTCGTCCTGTAAAAGAGCGAAAATTATGCGGCAGCTAATTCTGCCATTTTCACCATAAAGTGCGAATAAAACAAATAATAAAAATTAACCGTCACCGATAATTTTATTTAAATAATTAAATAGCGTTAAGATTAATAATATTAATATTCCGGCAGGAATATAAGGGCGAGGATAAGTAATAATTAATGACCGTCACCGATAATTAAGGTGCCGGGAAAAAGTGAAATTGAAATAAAAAATCCCTGCGGTTATCACTGATAACCGCAGGGATGATTAACAACAGATGGCTGAAGAAGACCTGACGAGTGTTTATCCGTTCAGAGAAGGTGTTCTGATCAGATAGTCAAATGCCGACAGAGATGCTTTTGCGCCCTCCCCGCAGGCCACAATAATCTGCTTATAGGGCACCGTGGTACAGTCCCCTGCCGCAAAAATTCCTTTGTGGCTGGTTTCACACTTGCTGTCGATCTCGATTTCACCAAACCGGTTCAGCGACAAGGTATCCGTTAACCACCCGGTATTAGGTAATAAACCTATCTGCACAAAGATGCCGGATAATGCCACATTATGCAGCTCACCACTGAGTCTGTCCTGATATTGCAGGCCAGTCACCTGCTGACCATCACCGACCACTTCACGGGTCTGCGCATTGAGGATCACCTCGACATTCGGCAGACTGTGCAGCTTATCGCGCAGGACTTTATCGGCTTTCATTTCGGGCGCGAATTCAAGCAGGGTCACATGCTCAGTCAGACCCGCTAAATCAATGGCAGCCTCGGCCCCGGAGTTACCCCCGCCGATGACCGCAACGCGTTTACCTTTAAACAGAGGACCGTCACAGTGCGGACAATAGGTGACGCCGCGGGTACGGTATTCTTCTTCACCGGGCACATTCATATTTCTCCAGCGGGCACCGGTGGCCAGGATCACGGATTTGGCACTGAGTGTCGCGCCGGATGCCGTCGTCAGGCTGTGCAGTCCGCCGGTGTTTTCGGCAGGCGACAGACGGCTTACCGATTGTGCTTCAATCACATCGATCTGGTAATCGTCAACGTGCTGACGTAAAGCACCTGCCAGACGGCCACCTTCGGTTTTGGGGACTGAAATATAGTTTTCGATATCGACGGTATCCAGGACCTGTCCCCCGAAACGTTCGCCGATAAGTCCGGTGCGGATCCCTTTCCGGGCAGCATAGACCGCAGCGGCAACGCCGGCAGGCCCGCTGCCGACAATCAGCACGTCATAAGGCTGACGCTGGTTCAGTGCTTCCGCTGCTTTTTTACCGGCATTAGTATCTACTTTGCTGACAATCTCGCTCAGCGACAGTCTGCCCTGCGCAAAATTCTGACCGTTCAGGAACACGGCCGGCACGCCCATCACCTGGCGCTGCTCCACTTCTTCACGGAAAACACCGCCATCGATCGCGGTATGGGTGACTTTCGGGTTCAGGATCGCCATCAGGTTCAGCGCCTGAACAACATCGGGACAGTTATGGCAGGACAACGAATAATAGGTTTCGAAATGCAGATCACTGTCAAGTTCTGCCACCTGGGACAGTAACTGCTGGCTCTCTTTCGATGGATGTCCGCCGGTCTGTAACAGTGCCAGAACCAGTGACGTAAATTCGTGTCCCAGGGGAGAGCCAGAGAATACTGGTCCGTGCGTCTGCCCTGCCTGCGCAATCATAAATGAAGGCTGCCGGCTGAACAGGGCGTCTTCGCGGCGCAGTGAGATTTTATCTGACAGACCGGTAATTTGTTCCAGTAGCTCACCCACCTCTGCTGAAGCTTTGCTGTCATCCAGGCTGGCAATGAGTTCTACCGGACGGGTCAGCTTTTCGAGATAACTGCTGAGCTGGTTTTTTAACGTTGTATCGAGCATGGTCATTTCCCCTGACAAAAAAAACGGGTGCCAGAGCACCCGTGAAAATACGTCGACTGGTGCGGTGTATTAGATTTTGCCGACCAGATCCAGTGAAGGAGCCAGTGTTGCTTCACCTTCTTTCCATTTCGCCGGGCATACTTCTCCCGGGTGAGTGGCCACGTACTGAGCCGCTTTCACTTTACGCAGCAGGTCAGAAGCATCACGGCCGATACCTTCAGCGGTGATTTCTACCGCCTGGATAATACCTTCCGGGTCGACGATAAAGGTGCCACGGTCAGCCAGCCCCTGGTCTTCACGCATGATGTCAAAATTACGGGTCAGCGCACCGGTCGGGTCACCGATCATGGCATAACGGATTTTAGCGATGGTGTCTGAGCTGCCGTGCCATGCTTTATGGGTAAAGTGGGTATCGGTAGAGACTGAGTAGATATCGACACCCAGTTTCTGAAATTCGTCATAGTGGTCAGCAACGTCGCCCAGCTCAGTCGGGCAGACAAAGGTAAAATCCGCCGGGTAAAAGAAGAAGACACTCCACTTACCTGCTACATCTTTTTCTGTCAGTTCAACAAACTGGCCATCTTTGAATGCACTGTTTTTGAACGGTTTAATCTGGGTATTGATAATTGACATGAGTTGCCCTCCATGAAAAGTTGAGTTACAGAATACCCGCCAGGGGAAACACCGGCTAATACACTGTCATTATCAATGAAATCACCGAAACCTATTAAACTTCCACGGTATCTGGTGCTGCCGGGATAGTCCGGAGGAATTACCCGCACCGCTTTCCGGCGGAACACAGGATGAACAGGGTCCGTCGAAAAGATGTGTGTGCGAAGCCCGACGGCGAACAGGGGCGGGTATCCTGGTCCCGGGATAGTCCGGAGAAATTACCCGCACCGCTTTCCGGCAGACCACACGAATCACGGGTCCGTCGAAAAGATGTTTGTGCGAAGCCCGGCGGCGAACAGACAACGGGTATCCTGGTCCCGGGATAGTCCGGTGAAGTAACCCGCATCGCTTTCCGGCGGAACACAGGATGAACAGGGTCCGTCGAAAAGATGTGTGTGCGAGGCCGACGGCGAACGGGGCGGGTATCCTGGTCCCGGGATAGTCCGGAGGAGTCACCGGTAATGCGCCGCGGGGGCCCACGGCGCAGGGGGGGATGACCTCCCGACCGGTTACAGGATACGGATAGCGATATCGGGCGGAACGACCTCGCCATCCCAGTACAGTCGGGCCGCTATCGCTCCCGCAATATCGCGATACAGTCGGGTAAAGTCACCGTCGGGCCAGCGACTGACCGTAGGCAGCCCGGCATCCAGGTCTTCACGCAGCGAAATATGCAACGGGATCTTGCCGGCCAGAGGGATCCCGTACTCTTCCGTCAGCGCTTCCGCCCCTCCGGTACCAAAAATGGCTTCCGCATGCCCGCACTGGCTGCAGATATGCATACTCATATTTTCGATAATCCCCAGCACCGGGACCGAGACTTTATTGAACATCACAATGCCTTTTCTCGCGTCCAGCAACGCAACATCCTGAGGTGTCGTCACCACCAGGGCCGCCGTTACCGGGATATTCTGCGCCAGCGTAAGCTGGATATCGCCGGTGCCGGGGGGCATATCGACAATCAGGTAATCCAGCTCCGGCCAAAGGGTCTCATTCAGCAACTGCATCAGAGCCTTGCTGGCCATCGGTCCGCGCCAGACCATCGCGTTATCGTCGGTGACCAGATATCCTATCGAATTGGTTGCCAGCCCGTGAGCCATTACCGGGGCCATGTGCTTGCCGTCCGGTGATGAGGGACGTTCGCCCTCACAACCCAGCATCATCGGCACAGAAGGTCCGTAAATATCCGCATCCAGCACCCCTACGGTCGCCCCTTCAGCCTGCAGCGCAAGGGCCAGGTTAATGGCCGTGGACGATTTGCCGACGCCCCCTTTCCCGGAACTGACCGCGATAATATTTTTTACGCCCTTCGCGCCTGGCAAATTTTTGGCCCGTTTCAGGGTGGCGATATCATGAGTCAGTCGCCATTCCACACGGTCGGCACCGGTGAGCCGGCAAAGAGTGCCGGTCGTTTGTTCCTGCAATGACACAAAGCCCGACTGCCAGGCAAACGGCAGGATCAGTTCAATGTGTAAAACATTATCCAGCATTGCCACATGGTGCAGGGCATGGAGGTGAATAAGATCCTGTTGCAGGGTCGGATGCTGAAACGCGGCAACTACCGCACTGACCTGTGCATGTAATTCTTCCGGGGTGAGTGCCGGCATTCTCCCTTCTCCTTCTTACGGGGACGTGACCCACGGCCCGTCCGGTAAACAATTTTTCTTCGCTTATAGTAGCAGATTGACCGGCAGGTCAGCGATCCTGCCTTTATCGCCCGGCACTTGTTTACGTTAAGGGTGCCTTCGGTTACCATTCAGACTCTTTTCCAAATAACAGAAAGCTACGCAAACTATGACTCAAGTCGCAAAGAAAATAATGGTAACGTGCGCCCTGCCGTACGCTAACGGATCTATCCATCTCGGGCATATGCTGGAACACATCCAGGCGGATATCTGGGTGCGTTACCAGCGAATGCGTGGCAATACTGTCTGGTTCATCTGTGCCGATGATGCCCATGGCACACCGATCATGCTGAAAGCACAGCAGCTGGGTATCAGCCCGGAAAAAATGATTGAAGAGATGAGCCAGGAACATCAGCAGGATTTCGCCGGTTTTAATATCAGTTATGATAACTATCACTCTACGCACAGTGATGAAAACCGCGTCCTTTCTGAAAAAATTTACGGTAGTCTGAAAAATAACGGTTTTATTAAAAACCGGACCATTTCACAGCTGTTCGATCCGGAGAAAGGCATGTTCCTGCCGGATCGCTTTGTGAAAGGCACCTGCCCGAAATGTAAGGCAGCCGATCAATACGGTGATAACTGTGAAGTCTGCGGGGCCACCTACAGCCCGACCGAACTGGTCGAGCCGAAATCCGTGATTTCCGGTGCCACACCGGTGATGCGTGACTCCGAACACTATTTCTTCGACCTGCCTTCCTTCTCTGACATGCTGCAGAGCTGGACCCGTTCCGGCGCGCTGCAGGAACAGGTGGCGAACAAGATGCAGGAATGGTTCGAATCCGGCCTGCAGCAGTGGGATATCTCCCGCGATGCGCCGTATTTCGGCTTTGAAATCCCGGACGCGCCGGGCAAATATTTTTACGTCTGGCTGGATGCGCCTATCGGTTACATGGGCTCATTTAAAAACCTGTGTGATAAACGCGGTGATCTGGACTTCGATGAGTACTGGAAAAAAGACTCCACCACCGAGTTGTACCACTTCATCGGTAAAGATATCGTCTATTTCCATAGTCTGTTCTGGCCGGCCATGCTGGAAGGCAGTAACTACCGTAAGCCGGATAACCTGTTTGTCCACGGGTATGTCACGGTTAACGGTGCCAAAATGTCCAAATCACGCGGTACCTTTATCAAGGCCAGTACCTGGCTTGAACACCTGGATGCCGACAGCCTGCGCTATTACTACGCGGCTAAACTCTCTTCCCGTATCGATGATATCGACCTGAATCTGGAAGACTTTGTACAGCGGGTCAATGCCGACGTCGTGAACAAGGTGGTTAACCTGGCATCCCGCAATGCCGGTTTCATCACTAAACGTTTCAATGGCAAGCTCTCTGAGTCGCTTGCTGACCCGGCGCTGTACCAGACCTTTGTCGATGCCAGTGAGAAAATCGGTGACGCCTGGGCCAGCCGCGAGTTTGGTCGTGCTATCCGCGAAATTATGGCACTGGCAGACCTGGCTAACCGTTATGTGGATGAGCAGGCTCCCTGGGTGGTCGCTAAAGAGGAAGGCCGTGATGCTGACCTGCAGGCTATCTGTTCGATGGGGATCCATCTGTTCCGCGTACTGATGACCTGGCTGAAACCGGTCCTGCCGGAACTCTCTGCCCGCAGTGAAGCCTTCCTTAACAGCGAGCTGAGCTGGGATAGCATTGCGCAACCGCTGACCGGCCATACCGTGGCACCTTTCAAAGCACTTTATCAGCGGATTGATATGAGCAAGGTCAATGCGCTGGTGGAAGCCTCGAAAGACGATGCTGCACAGGCAGCACCTGCCGCTGCACAGAAGCCGGCGACCGCAGCGAAACCGGCCAAAAAAGAAGAGGCCTCTGTGGAGGGTGTCATCACCATCGATGACTTTGCCAAAGTCGATATGCGTGTCGCGCTGATTGAACAGGCAGAACTGGTCGAAGGTTCCGATAAACTGTTGCGTCTGATGCTGGATGTGGGCGGCGAAAAGCGCCAGATCTTCTCCGGTATCCGTGCCGCATACCCGGACCCTGCCGTGCTGGTCGGCCGCCTGACGATCATCGTCGCAAACCTGGCCCCGCGTAAGATGCGTTTCGGTGTCTCTGAAGGGATGGTGCTGTCAGCCGGTAACGGGGGTGAAGACCTGTTTATTCTGTCTGCTGACAGCGGTGCCCAACCCGGTATGCCGGTACGTTAATCCTGACAAACTCTTTCGTGAAGCCGGTGCAAACCGGCTTTTTTTTCCTCTGCTGCCGGACATCTCTCTGCTGCCCTTTTTGTAAACTTTGCGGTTTATCACACAGAACTGCAATAGCAGGACAGATTACATTGTGTCCCTGGCCGGGATCACCTATAAAAATCAGGGACAACCGGCTCACCCGATGAGGCTTGATATGCATCCACGTTTTACCACGGCATTTGCCACCCTCGATAACTCTTTGCAACAGGCACTGAAACCCGTGCTGGATGATCCGAATTTTACGGCCATTCTGCAGCCGGAAACATTGCAGCATCTGATGACTGCGACCGGCCTTGACGGGGATGCCCTGGCCCTGGCGCTGCTCCCGCTGGCGGCCAGTTGTGCCGTCACACCGATCTCACATTTCAACGTCGGTGCCATCGCCCGCGGTGTCAGCGGTCGTTGGTACTTCGGCGCGAATATGGAGTTCAGTGGGGCCACCATGCAACAGACGGTGCATGCTGAACAGAGCGCCATTACCCACGCCTGGCTCTCTGGCGAGGAAAAACTGGCGGCGATCACCGTTAACTACACGCCCTGTGGTCACTGTCGGCAATTTATGAATGAGCTGAACAGCGGTCTGTCTCTGACGGTTTGCCTGCCGGACCATCCCCCGCGGACCCTGGCTGACTATCTGCCGGCGGCCTTTGGCCCGGCAGACCTGAATATTCACAGCGTGCTGATGGATATCAATGACCAGCAGTTTGTTCCGCAGGGTGACCCGCTGACACAGGCGGCGATTCGTGCCGCCAGCCTCAGTTATGCACCTTACAGTGCGGCTTATAGCGGCGTTGCCTTACAAACCCGTGACGGCAAAATTTATGCCGGCCGCTATGCGGAAAATGCTGCGTATAATCCGTCGTTGCCGCCACTGCAATCGGCGCTGATCCTGCTCAATATCAGAGGCGGGGATTGCACCGACATTCAGCGCGCCGTGCTGGCCGAATCTGACGATGCCACTCTGCTTCAGCACAGTGCGACTCAGACCACGCTGGCTGCGCTCGGCTGCCAGCATCTGGACTCTGTCCGTCTTACCCGTACATAAGCTGAGATGAATCCGCCGGAAATCTGACAAATTTCCGGCGGGCATTCGCTTTAAAAAACGTCCGGAAAGACGTAACGTGCTGACAACTGAACCCTTCCGGTGGCCCCGATCGGTTACCGGGCTTTACTACGGAGTATCAATGATGGAACTGGATTACGAGAGTAAACGACCGCTATATATTCCTTATGCCGGCCCGATCCTGCTGGAATTTCCGTTGCTCAATAAAGGCAGTGCCTTTTCCCGCGAAGAACGTAACGAATTTAACCTCAATGGCCTGCTGCCGGAAACCGTTGAAACCATCGAAGAACAGGCCGAAAGGGCCTGGCAGCAATACCAGGAGTTCAAAAATAATATCGATAAACATGTCTTTCTGCGTAATATCCAGGACACCAACGAGACGCTGTTCTATCGGGTGCTGGCAGACCATCTTCAGGAAGTGATGCCCATCATCTATACCCCGACTGTCGGGACGGCCTGTGAGCAATTTTCAGACATCTACCGTCGTGCCCGGGGTGTGTTTATCTCCTACCCGAATCGCGAACATATCGAAGATATGTTACAGAATGCCACCAAACAGAATGTGAAGGTGATCGTCGTGACAGATGGCGAACGCATTCTCGGTCTCGGGGATTTGGGGATCGGAGGCATGGGGATCCCCATCGGCAAGCTGTCATTATATACCGCCTGTGGCGGCATCAGCCCGGCGTACACCTTACCTATCGTGCTGGATGTCGGCACCAATAATCAGCATTTGCTGAATGACCCGCTCTATATGGGCTGGCGACATCCCCGTATTGGTGAGGAAGAGTATAATGCTTTTGTTGAGGAATTTATCAGCGCTGTGAAACGGCGCTGGCCGCATGCGTTACTGCAATTTGAAGATTTCGCACAGAAAAATGCGACTCCGCTCCTTGAAAAATACCGCGATAAACTCTGCTGCTTCAATGACGATATTCAGGGCACCGCCGCCGTGGCCGTCGGCACGCTGATCGCCGCCAGCCGGGCCGCAGGCAGCCCGCTCTCAGAACAAACCATTGTTTTCCTTGGGGCCGGTTCCGCAGGCTGTGGTATCGCAGAGCAGATTATTAACGAAATGATGTCTGAAGGTCTGAGCGATGCCGAAGCCCGTCGCCGGGTGATGATGGTCGACCGGTATGGCCTGCTGACCGATAAACTGACTAACCTGTTACCTTTCCAGGCCCGTCTGGTGCAGCCGTCAGAGGCTATCGCCGGCTGGGAGACCGGCAGTGATTCGGTTTCTCTGCTGGATGTTGTCCGTCATGCCCGACCGACGGTTCTGATAGGTGTCTCCGGTCAGCCCGGGCTGTTTACCGAAGAAATTATTCGTGAAATGCACCGCCACTGCCCGCGCCCCATCATCATGCCTTTATCCAACCCGACATCCCGCGTTGAGGCCACCCCGGCGGATCTTATCAGCTGGACCGATGGCGCCGCTCTGATCGCAACGGGAAGCCCGTTTGCTCCGGTCACCTGGAAAGAGAAGGTTTATCCGATTGCCCAGTGCAATAATGCCTATATTTTCCCCGGCATCGGGCTGGGTATTATCGCCTCCGGGGCGCGCCGCGTGACCGACTCTATGCTGATGAGTGCCAGCCGGGCGCTGGCCGATTGCTCACCGCTCGCCACTGACCCGACCGGCCCGGTCTTGCCGGAGCTGGGGGATATCCAGCAGGTTTCCCGGCAGATCGCGATTGAAGTGGCCCGTGCCGCCCGGCTTGCGGGGGTCGCCGCGGAGAGTTCTGAAGAAGCACTGGCGCAGGCGGTAGAGGATAACTTCTGGACCCCGGCTTATCGCCATTATCGCCGTACCTCAATCTGAGAGTGCCGGACAGACGAACCTTCCACCGGCAGCGCAGCGGGAATGTCTGCGCTTGCCTGACCGGAGTGGCTCAAGTACCCTTGAGTCACTTTTTAATTATCAGATGAGTGATCCGGCCGCATGCTCAAACGTCTCTTTATCCTTATCTGTTGCCTGATCGTACTGGCAGGGATGACTGCATTAGGGCTTGACCGTTGGATCAGCTGGAAAACTGCCCCCTATATTTATGAAAACGTCAGTCAGCTGCCCCACCGTGAAGTCGGTGTGGTATTGGGAACCTCAAAATATTACCGGACCGGTGAACGGAATCAGTATTACCTGTACCGTATTCAGGGGGCGCTGAATGCCTATAACAGTGGCAAGGTGAATTATCTGTTGCTCAGCGGCGACAATGCGCTGCAGAGTTATAATGAGCCACGGACAATGCGCAAAGACCTTATCCGAGCCGGGGTCGACCCGGCCGATATTGTGCTGGATTATGCCGGTTTCCGGACGCTGGATTCCATTGTCCGTACCCGCAAGGTGTTTGATACTAACGACTTCACGATTATTACTCAGCGCTTTCACTGTGAACGCGCGCTGTTTATCGCTATGCATCAGGGCATAGAGGCGCAGTGCTTTGCCGTGCCGTCCCCTAAGAATATGCTGGGGATCCGTATCCGTGAAATTGCCGCCCGTATGGCGGCGCTGGCGGATTTGTATATTTTTAAAAGTGAACCCCGTTATCTTGGTCCGCTGATCCCTATCCCGCCGGTCAGCGAAATTCCGGATAAGGCCCCGGGCTATCCGGCCGTCACCCCGCAACAATTACAGGCGCTGTCAGGCCAGCCTGCCGCGGTCCGCCAGGTGAAACCCGCTGCCGCCGACGGACATCAGGCTCAGGCCGCAGACTGTGCATTGCTGGCCGCCTTTGCCGGTAACCCACGGGTCTCTCCCGTTTCCGGCAATTTGCCGGTCAGACCGCCGTATGTGCCGTCAGTGGTTAACGAGGCAGCAGGTAATACAGCCGGTCACCGTGACCGGAATGACCGCCTGACACTTCCCGGGGAGATCGTCTGCCCGGCAGAGGCCGCACAGATACCTGTCCGCCCACCCGCCCTGCCACCGCAAGCGGCCCCCGGGCCTGCAGGCCTGTCATCCGCGGTGCGCTAACCCCGTCAGCCCCTCTCCGGCCGGACGGAAGCTGGCGGCCGGCGGCTTATCTTCCGGCCGGCCCGGCGGTTTTCCGGGTCAGCGTGCGCCAGAGCTGCTCCATCGGACCGCGCGGGAAATACCGTAACCAGCACAGTGAAAACAGCCCATTGATCACCCAGACAAAGGGCACGATCAATAATAACTGCCAGCGCTGAAAATGCAGAAAGAGACCGGCGGTGGAAAAAATTAAGGTACAGACCAGGGTTTGCAGCAGGTAATTACTCAGCGCCATCCGGCCAATACAGCAAAACAGATAGCCGACCCGCATCGCCGAAATTTTCCTCCAGCCGGCCAGTACCAGTGCGGCATACCCCAGACTTATCAGCGGACTGGCGACTTCGCCGGGAATTTGCAGATAAAAGCCGCTCCAGCGGAACGACCAGCCGGTCAGCCATTGAGCCGTAATTCCGGCGCCTTCCAGCAGAACGCCGGGAACCAGCAGAAATACCGCCGTACGAAGATAGTCGGCCGGGGGCCGGTTACCCAGCAGCCAGCCATTATGCACCAGTGACGCGCCTATGAGCATCAGTCCGGTCAGCTCCCAGCCATACTGTCCGAAAAAAGCCACCAGCATCGATTCCAGATGTCCGGTACGGTAATCGATCGCCGCCATGCCGGGGTGCAATACCCGTTGTTGTTCCAGAAAGATCTCTGCGGCCCCGGGCAGCCAGTCACTGCCCGCATGGCCGGAGGATATCGCCCCGAACAACAGCAGCATCAGGCATCCGACCGCATAAAACAGTATGCCGGTGCGCATCAGTACCCCCGGGGAATCTGCATCGCGGATCATCCGCCAGGTCAGCATTCCGGCCAGCGACCAGGCCACCAGAATGTCCCCCTCCCATAGCAGCACGGCATGCAGCACGCCGAACAGCAATAGCCAGCCTAAACGCGACTGTATCCAGCCCCCGCCTTTCGGCAACTGAAATACCAGTCCGGCACCGAATAATATCGCGAAAAGGTTAAGAAACTTCAGCCGGGCAAAGAGTTCGAGGACCGCCCAGCTGATGGCATCCGGGCGCGTAATAAAGCCCTGCCAGGCCGGGTTCAGATAGGCGGCGGCGGGTAAACCGAAACTGACGATATTCAGCAGCAGTATGCCGGCGATGGCGGCACCACGGATAAAATCAAGCTGGGGATAACGCGGCATGTGACAACCCTGACAGGAATGAAAAAGCCATATCCGGAAAGATATGGCCTGGTAACGGGGAAATCAGTTGTGTCTGACTGCGCGCAGGAATTCCTGACGGGTATTCTGGCTCGACTTAAACAGTCCGCCGAGTGACGTGGTGGTGGTCGCACTGGTCGCATCCTGAACCCCACGGGCTTTGACACAGTAATGGACCGCATCGATGCAAACCGCCACATTATTGGTCCCGAGCAGCGTCTGTAACGCCACCAGCACCTGCTGGGTCAGACGTTCCTGTACCTGAGGACGCTGTGCAAAGAATTGCACAATACGGTTAATTTTTGACAGACCGATCACTTTATCTTTCGGGATATACGCCACGGTGGCTTTACCGTCGATCGTCACAAAGTGATGTTCGCAGGTACTGGTCAGCGAGATATCACGCACGGTGACCATCTCATCGACCTTCATTTTATTCTCGATGACCGTAATCTTCGGGAAGTTGGCATAATCCAGCCCCGAAAAGATTTCATCGACATACATTTTCGCAATACGGTGCGGTGTCTCGGTCAGACTGTCATCGTCCAGATCGAGATTCAGTAATTGCATAATTTCGGTCATATGACCGGCAATCAGCGCCTTACGTGTGGTGTTATCCAGCTCGCGCGCAGGCTTACGTAACGGGGTTTCCAGACCGCGGGCCACCAGTGCTTCATGTACCAGTGCCGCTTCCTGACTTAAAAGGGACATCTACTTTTCTCCGGCAGGTGAATTCTCAGCCCTGGCAACGGGCGGCGAATCATAATTATTGCTTATTGTGAATCAGTCCGTCGGGATTATCCAGTAGCTTACGGTGATCATCTTTCATCAGTAGCAAAAAATATTTCACACGATGGCCCGCAGGTTCAGGGTTGCCTGACACCACCGCAGCGACTACAATCGCAATGATTATGAATAAATCACACTGACTTCCTTTCATAAAGAGAATAATTATGGATTTGGTTCAGCTACGGATGTTTTGTGCCGTTGCCGATACCGGCTCGGTCGCCCGGGCGGCAGAATTACTTCACCGGGTGCCCTCTAACCTGACGACCCGTCTGAAACAACTGGAAGAAGAACTGGGAACCGACTTACTGATCCGCGAAAAACAGCGGGTACGGTTATCCCCGGTCGGGCATAACTTTCTCGGTTATGCGCAACGTATCCTGGCCTTAAGCGAAGAAGCCATCAGCATGACCCGCCAGGGGGAACCGGCGGGGAATTTTGCGCTCGGCACCATGGAAAGTACGGCGGCTACCCGCCTGCCGGGTCTGCTGGCGGCGTATCACCAGCGTTATCCGTCGGTGTCTCTGTCACTGATCACCGGGACGTCCGGTGAGATTATCGACCATGTCCGCGAAGGGACGGTGGCCGCTGCCCTCGCCGACAGTCCGGAAGGCTATGACGAATTGCACAGTTGTGAGGCTTTTCGTGAAGAGTTAGTGCTGATCACCAGCAGTGAACACCTGCCGGTCACCTGCCCGCGGGATGTTCAGGGCGAGACTTTCTTTGCCTTCCGTAACAGTTGTTCTTACCGGCTGAAGCTGGAGGAGTGGTTTCGCGAAGGTGACGCACAGCCCGGCAGTATTATGGAAATTCATTCCTACCATGCGATGATCGCCTGTGTGGCGGGAGGGGCCGGGCTCGCGATTATTCCGTTTTCCGTGCTGGCGCAAATGAGCGACCGAGCGCGTATCCGTGTGCATCATCTGCCGGAAAAATACAGCCAGGTCTCGACCTGTCTTATCTGGCGACGTGATGCGTTCACCCCGAATGTCGAAGCACTGAAAGCGCTGATGATCAGCTTTTTTACCCGGGAGGCCTCTGCGGGCATCGACGCGGAAAACGCTGATCATGCACAGGGGACTGCCGTATCTCCCTGATTTTTTTTACCGGCTGCTGCACCTGCAGCAGCCCTGTATACAGATAATAACAGGAGCGTTATATGTCCGGACTCACTCTCTGCGAAGAGCATCTGATGTTTGGCGGTCGTCAGCAACGCTGGCAACATACCTCAGCAACGCTGGGATGTGAGATGAAATTCAGTCTCTTCCTGCCCCCGGCAGCGGCCGATCAGCCGGTTCCTCTGCTCTGGTGCCTGGCAGGACTGACCTGTACTGATGAGAATTTTTCTGTGAAATCCGGGGCACAACGGCTGGCCGCCGATCAGGGCATTGCGCTGATTATGCCCGATACCAGTCCGCGTGGCAGCGAGGTTCCCGACGATGAGCAGTACGACCTCGGCCAGGGGGCCGGATTTTATCTTAATGCTACCCGTGCCCCCTGGGACCGGCATTACCGGATGTACGATTACCTGACACAGGAGTTGCCGGCACTGCTGGCGGAACACTTCAGCTTCAGCGATCGTCAGGCCATTATGGGACACTCGATGGGCGGCCACGGTGCACTGGTGCTGTCCCTGCGTGAGGCAGGTCGGTTTACCTCGGTCTCCGCGTTCGCCCCGATCGTCAATCCGTCCTCGGTCCCCTGGGGCGTGAAAGCCTTTACCGCCTATCTGGGAGAGGATCGTGAGGCATGGCGTCAGTATGATGCCAGCCTGCTGATGGCTGAAGCCACGCACCGGTTGCCGATGCTGATAGACCAGGGACTTGCTGATAATTTTTACCCGCTGCAACTGCAACCGGAAGTGCTGGAAACAGCCGCCCGTGAGCATCAGTTTGATCTGACCCTGCACTGGCAGGAAGGCTATGACCACAGCTACTATTTTATTACCAGTGTTATTGAAGATCATCTTCGTTTCCACGCCCGCCACCTGCTGACTGCCTGAGGCAGCACCAGCCATAAAAAAACCCATGCGATGCATGGGTTTTTATTTAACTCACCGGACTGACCTGTTAGTTGTCACTTTTGGTGATGGCCGGGAATTCCATCTCGTGGTATTTCACAAAGCGGGTTCCGCGCGTCCATTTATAGCCCAGCCAGATCACCAGGAATAACGGGATACCGATATAGGTGGCTGCCACGCCATACCAGTCAATGGTATCGGCCATAAAGGCCTGGTAGTTCTGACCCAGGGTGATAAGCAGGCAGAGCACAAAAGCAAATACCGGCCCGAGCGGGAAGAGTCCGGCACGGTAAGGCAGATCCGCCAGGTTATGCCCCTTCGCCACATAGCCGCGACGGAAGCGGTAATGGCTGATGGCGATCCCCAGCCAGGCGATAAAGCCGGTCATTCCTGAAGTATTCAGCAACCACATATAGACGGTCTGATTACCAAACTTTGATGACAGGAAGCAAAGCGCTGCAATCACTGTGGTCGCAATCAGTGCATTACGCGGTACGCCGTTGGCGGTCAGACGGGCAAAGATTTTAGGTGCTTTCCCTTCCTGTGCCAGCGTAAACAGCATCCGTGTGGAAGCATACATTCCTGAGTTACCGGCGGAGAGCACCGCGGTCAGGATCACCGCATTCATTACTGCGGCGGCAGAGAGCAGCCCGGCATTCTGGAAAACCAGAGTGAAAGGACTGACGCTGATGTCTTTCACATCATTATGCAGCAGACGCGGATCGGTGTACGGCAGTAACAGGCTGATGATCAGGATAGCCAGCACATAAAACAGCAGGATCCGCCAGAAAACCTGACGCATCGCACGCGGGATATTTTTGCCCGGGTTCTCTGATTCGCCGGCCGCAATCCCGATAAGCTCCGTCCCCTGGAAAGAGAAACCGACAATCATTGCCACGCCGATCATCGCAGAGAATCCGCCCGCAAACGGCGCACTGCCCGTCGTCCAGTTATGCCAGCCACCGTCACCGGCACCCCGCAGAATGCCGGTGACCATCATCAGACCGACGATAATAAAGATCACCACGGTCACCACTTTGATCAGCGAGAACCAGTATTCCGCTTCACCGAACCCTTTCACCGAAATCACGTTCAGCAGGAAAATCACCGCCAGGAAGAGGCAGCTCCAGACCCAGCCCGGGACTTCCGGGAACCAGTAGCCCATCACCAGTTGTGCGGCTACCAAATCGACGGCAATCGTGACGGCCCAGTTGTACCAGTAATTCCACCCCAGAGCGAAACCAAAGCCTTCTTCGACGTATTTTGCACCGTAGGTCGCAAACGAACCGGAGACCGGCATATACGCCGCCAGTTCACCGAGGCTTGTCATCAGGAAATAGACCATCAGCCCGATAATGGCATAAGAAAGAAGTGCACCACCGGGTCCCGCCTGAGAAATGCTGGCCCCGGAGGCGACAAACAGCCCGGTGCCAATAGACCCGCCAATCGCAATCATCGTCAGATGACGGGCTTTTAATACACGCTTCAGGCCAGGCTTATCTGTTGTTTTTGTATTATTATTCATCAGTAAACACTATGCTGGATAAAAATGAGGCGCGATTGTACCAGCTCACCGTAACCTGTATAGCATTACCACCGCGTTATAAGTTACCTTCATAATCCCCCGCCGATTATTAGCAACCCCGGGCGGACCGGGTCAGGCAATGTCCTGTTCATGGCAATAAGAAAGAAAACGGATCAGCGTTCGGGACAAGTGTTTCTGCTGATGGTGGATGCGATATAACGTTCTGGTTAGCGGTGGCAGTGGCAGCGGGACCTGGCGCAGGCTGCCATTTTCAAGCTGGTCTGCGATCACCCGGCGTGACAGGCAACTGATCCCCATTCCATAACGTACCGCATGCTTAATCGCCTCGGAATTCCCCAGCTCCATCGCTATTCTGAACCGGGGGAGATGAGAAAGCAGCAGATAGTCCACGATTTCCCGGGTCCCTGACCCGCGTTCGCGCAGGATCCAGGGGGAGTCTGCCAGTTTTTCCAGCGTGACGGCTTCGCGGAAAATGGCCGACTGTGGTGCAGCAAAAACCACCAGTTCATCCTGCAGCCAGTTTTCACTGACGATCCCGGTGATATGACAAGGCCCTTCGATCAGCCCCACATCCACGCGAAAATCACTGACCGCCTGGATCACGTCCTGACTGTTCCCGACCGTCAGGTCCAGCGGAGCCTGCGGAAAATCACGCCGGTACTCTGCCATCATGGCAGGCAGCAGATAGTTGCCGATAGTACTGCTGGCGGCGATCCGGATGGCACCATGATCTTCACGGAAAAGTTGTTCGGTCTCTTTCGCCTGTTCCAGTAACGAGACGGCTTTCGGATAGAGCAAGCGGCCATGTTCATTCACAATCAGTCGCTTGCCGGAGCGATCGAACAGTTTTACCGCTAACTGATGTTCAAGATCAGCCAGCGCCGCACTGACGGCCGACTGCGATAGCGCCAGTTGCTGCGCTGCCCGGGTCGTCGACCCGCTCTTTACAATTTCACTGAATACTTCCAGCTGTCTTAGGGTGATATGCACACTGTCTCCTCACGGATGCCCTGACGGATAACGGAAGCCTCCGCACGTTAACCAGTTATAGTGGTTAATTATAAATATATAATCAATTTCTCTTTTAAGCAAAACCCCGGCAGGATAAGGGTCATTGACTCAGCAAGGAATGACATGATGACTCTGCATCAGCAACTCCGGGCGCCTCTGCCCCGCCTCCCCTTACTCCGTGGTCTTCTGCTCAGCGGTATGATTGCCGCAGGCGTGATCCCCCTGATCCAGATTCCCCTGGTAGCCCGGCTGGGGCTGGGGACACTGACCCTTTCGATCCTGGCCGGAATTATTACCGGTAATCTGTTACCCGCGACGGTTCATGTCCGCTGCGAGCAAGGGATCGCCTTCAGTAAACATTATCTGCTGCGGCTGGGGATTATTCTGTATGGCTTTAATCTCACCTTTCAGCAAATCGGCCATATCGGTTACCGTGGGCTGGTCACCGACATGATTATGCTGAGCAGTACATTTCTGGTGACCTGCCTGGCCGGACTGTACTGGATAAAACCGGATAAACAGACCGTATGGCTGATTGGTGCCGGCAGCAGTATCTGCGGCGCGGCGGCGGTACTGGCGACAGCCCCGGTCATCAGAGCCGATGCCGGAAAAGTGGCGGTGGCGGTGGCAACAGTGGTTATCTTCGGTACCGCGGCCATTTTTATCTATCCGCTGATCTGGGAGCTTATTCATCCCTGGTTGCCGGGTCTCAGTGCTGAGCAGTTCGGCATTTATACGGGTTCGACCGTCCATGAAGTGGCTCAGGTGGTGGCGGCCGGTCATGCTATCAGTCCGCAGGCCGAAGATACCGCGGTGATTGCCAAAATGCTGCGGGTCATGATGCTGGCACCGTTCCTGCTGCTGCTGGGACAGTGGGTTAACCGCACCCGTCAGCCTGCAGAGAATGCCGGCCCCGGTAAAATCACCTTCCCCTGGTTTGCCCTGATCTTTATTCTGGTCGCCGTCGTTAACTCGTTCGGTTTGCTGTCTGATACCTGGCTTTCATGGATCCGCCGCAGTGATAATATTCTTCTGGCGATGGCGATGGCCGCGCTGGGCCTGAGTACCCGCCTTTCTCAGCTGAAAACCGCCGGGCTGAAACCCTTACTGCTGGGAGCTGTCGTTTTTCTCTGGCTGATTATCGGCGGCGCAGGCGTCAATCTGCTGGTATGGCATGTTATGCAGTAAATCCTCAGGTATTATGTGTGACATTCAGCAAATACCGGGAAGTAAGGAGAAAGTAATGAAGTTTATCGGTGCGCATGTCAGCGCCGCAGGGGGCGTGGAAAACGCGGTCCTTCGTGCACACGAACTGGAAGCCACGGCCTTTGCACTGTTTACCAAAAATCAGCGCCAGTGGCGTGCTGCGGCATTAACAGAGGAAAGTATCAGCGCTTTCCGTCAGGCCTGCGAAAAATATAACTTCAGCTCAGGACAAATTCTGCCCCATGACAGTTATCTGATCAATCTCGGTCATCCGGTCAGTGAAGCACTGGAAAAATCACGACTGGCCTTTATTGATGAGATGCAACGGGCAGAATTACTCGGCCTGTCCTTACTTAACTTCCATCCGGGCAGCCACCTGCAACAGATTGCTGAAGAAGACTGTCTGAAGCGGATTGCAGAATCGATCAATATCGCGCTGGATCAGACGCAGGGTGTCACGGCGGTGATCGAAAACACCGCCGGTCAGGGCAGTAACCTGGGGTTTCGTTTTGAGCATCTGGCCGAAATCATCCATCACGTTGAAGATAAAAGCCGGGTTGGCGTCTGCATCGATACCTGTCACGCCTTTGCCGCCGGTTACGACCTGCGTACGGTCGAAGAGTGTGAAAATACTTTCCGGGAATTCGGACGGATTGTCGGCTTTGACTACCTGCGGGGCATGCACCTGAATGATGCGAAGAGTGAATTCGGCAGCCGGGTCGACCGCCACCACAGTCTGGGCGAAGGAAATATCGGTAATACCGTGTTCAGCTGGCTGATGAAAGATCCCCGCTTTGACGGTATTCCGTTAATTCTGGAAACCGTCAATCCGGATATCTGGAAAGATGAAATTGCCTGGCTGAAAGCCCAACAGACAGCATAAAAAAACAGGGCGCGATGCGCCCTGTTTTTCTTATCACACCGGCCTCAGGCGGTGACTGGTTCCGGTTTTTTCAGGAAGGCATAAGCAATACCCGCCAGCGCCGTTCCGATAATAATGGATAACAGATAACCCAGTACCGGGGTGATCGCCCCCGGGATCAGCAGAACAAACAAGCCGCCGTGAGGTGCCATCAGTTGGGCGCCGATCGCCATAGAGATAGCGCCGGTCACCGCGCCACCCACGATACAGCAAGGGATCACCCGCATCGGGTCACGGGCAGCGAACGGAATGGCCCCTTCAGAAATAAAGCACAGACCCAGCACCAGTGCGGCTTTACCGCCTTCCTGCTGTCCTTTATTAAATTTCCGTTTTGCCAGTAAGGTCGCAAGCCCCATCGCCAGCGGAGGTACCATCCCGGCAGCCATAATCGCCGCCATCGGCGCATAAGTTTTACTGCTCAGTAAACCGACACCAAAGGCATAAGCCACTTTATTGACCGGGCCGCCCATATCGGTACACATCATACCGCCCAGCACCGCACCCAGCAGTACCGCATTCGCCGTCCCCATGTTACCCAGCCAGTGCGTCAGCCATTCCATGATAGCGGCGACCGGTTTACCGACCACATAAATCATCAGCAGACCGGTGATCAGGCTCGCCAGCAGCGGAATAATCAGGATAGGTTTCAGGGCTTCCATACTCTGCGGAAGTTTCAGCCGTGTACTGATAAATTTCGCCACATAACCGGCAATGAAACCGGCAATGATCCCGCCCAGGAAGCCGGCATTAGTACTGGTCGCCAGCATACCGCCAATCAGCCCCGGCGTCAGACCAGGACGGTCAGCAATCGAGAAGGCAATGTAACCCGCCAGCACCGGCACCATTAATGCAAAAGCACTGCCCCCGCCAATCTGCATCAGCGCGGCGGCCAGCGACCCTTCCTGATGGAAGGCCGTGATCCCGAAGGCGAAGGATAACGCGATACTCAGGCCGCCTGCGACCACCATCGGCAGCATGTAAGAGACACCCGTCAGCAGGTGCCGGTATGCCCCGGCCTTTTCTTTACTGCCCTCGCTGGCGCTCGCTTCAGACTTCGCGCCGGCAGCATGGTAAGGTTTAGCTTCCGCCAGTGCTTTATCAAACTCCTGCGCGGTTTTCTTCAGTGCCAGTCCGGTCGAGGTGCGGTACATGGGTTTACCGGCAAATTTTGCCAGGTCGACCTCGATATCGGCGGCGATAATCACCAGATCGGCGGCCGCGATGTCCTCAGCGCTGACCGGATTACCGGCACCGACAGATCCGCGGGTTTCCACTTTGGCCCACCAGCCACGTTTTTTAGCTTCTGCCTCGATGGCTTCTGCCGCCATAAAGGTATGAGCGACGCCGGTCGGACAGGCGGTGACCGCCACAATACGTTTGGCTCCACTGGTCTCAGCCACCACCGGCTGAGCACTCACCGGTGCCTGCCAGGGAGTGGCCTGTTCACGTGCGGTGGTCAGAAAAGCCACCGCATCATTCAGCAGTGCCTGCAGATCGCCCTGCCAGCACGGTTTACCGCTCAGGGCCGGATCGGTAGGCGCGTTTTTGCCGGCGACCACGACCAGTTCAGCGTCTGCTGCGGAACGGGTTAAGGTCAGTCCGCATTTTTCAGCAGCCGTTTCGGCCGCTTTTTCGGCCATATATGCACTGGCTTTTCCCAGTGACGCATCAGTTATCAGCAGCGTTTTCATCATTTATTCCTCTTCTGCTGTCAGTGCACGGGCTGTAAATCGACACGTGCCATCATTGCCGCCAGTTGTGTCCGGTCAGCGACGCCTACATTACTTTGACTTACCGCCAGCGCGGCGACTGCCGTTGCCAGTCTCAGGGTATGTTCGCTGGACTCACGCATCAGTAACCCATAAATCAGGCCGCCGACCATGGAATCCCCTGCCCCTACGGTGCTGACCACCTCACAGGCCGGAGGTTTTGCCAGCCATTCCCCGGAGGCATTCACCCATAACGCCCCTTCGGCGCCGAGCGAAATCACCACATGGGCAATCCCTTCTTCCCGCAGTTTATGCGCGGCATCAATGACGTCCTGTAAGTCCGGTAACGGTTTTCCGGCCCAGGTTTCCAGCTCGCGACGGTTAGGTTTTACCAGCCAGGGAGCGGCTTTCAGCCCGGCTTCCAGCGCACTGCGGCTGCTGTCAAAGATAATGCACGGGCATAGCGCACGCAGGGATTTCATCCATGCGGTAAACGCTTCCGGAGAGACCCCTTCCGGTAAACTGCCGCTGACGCAGACCATATCGAACTGGCCCAGCCAGCTCAGTGAATCGGTCGTAAAACGTTCCCAGTCTTTGGCGGTCACAGCAAAACCGGAAAAGTTAAGATCGGTCACTTCGCCGTCCTGCTCGGTCAGTTTGACATTGATGCGCGTTCTTCCGCCGACAATCTGGAAACGGTTAGCAATCCCCAGCTCGCTGAAGAGCTGCTGAAATCCGTCCTGGTTATCCTTACCCAGAAAACCGCCGACAGTGACATCAATCCCAAGGTCTTTCAGTACCTTAGCGACATTAATCCCTTTGCCGGCGGCATGCAGACCGGTGGTTTTCACCAGGTTGACTTCACCCCGCTCAATTTCCGGGGTAAAGCCCACCAGATCATAAGCCGGGTTCAGGGTAATGGTTGCGACACGTCTGCTCATGCTGCCCCCTCACCGAGACCACTCTCAATGGCTTCGCCGATCGCGGTGATCGCGGCGGCAGCATCTTCTCCGCTGGCCGTAAAGCGCAGGCGGTGACCTTTCTTAACCCCCAGCGCGACCACTTTCATCAGGCTGCGTCCGTTTGCAGGTTTGCCGCTGCCATCCAGGTTAGTAACCGTAATATCGCTTTTGAAATTTTTGATGGTGGTGACCAGTGCCGTGCCCGGACGGGCATGCAGACCATGTTCGTTGCGGATCACAAATTCCGCGGTGATCACTTCATCTGCTTCAACATAATCGCTGGTCAGCAAGGCGAGGATCCCCGCCGGATCGGCACTGTCCAGCGCTGATGCATGCCCCCCGGTCAGTAAACGGTGCAGATACCCCAGTGCACTCAGCGGCTGATCATCAATAGCGGCAACCGTCATTAACAAGGACACCGGCTCATTATCTGCCGTCGTGAAGGCCGTTGCCGCACGACTGACCGCAATGGCGCTGAACAGATTGCCCTCAGCACTGTCGTTCAGCCAAATCCCGTGGCCAAGATGGAAAGGCGGATGAGAGATCACCTGGCTGACAAAACGGCTGTCCACCGCCCCCGCGGCCTGTAAACGCCCGGCGTTCAGTGCCTGTAACGTCATCAGATCAGTCGCCTCAACCCGGGTGGCGATCATGGAGGTGTCAAAACGAAATTCGGCCGCCTGTTTTTCACCCATCAGCAAGGCACGTAAATCTTCAGCTGACGCGGTTTTCAGTGTTTCAGCCACACTGTCATCACTCAGCACATGAGTTAACTGCCGTAGTAACGCCAGGTGCTCGTCGGATTTGGCGGCAATGCCGATAACCACATACGCGACCTGATCTTCTCCCCATTGAATGCCCTGCGGATACTGAAAGACCTGGACCCCGGTGTTGAGGACCTGATCACGGGTGTCGGTCGTACCATGAGGGATAGCAATACCATTGCCCAGAAACGTTGAGGTCTGCTGTTCACGAGCCAGCATACCCTCGACATACCCTTCCGTCACATTCCCGGCAGAAGTCAGGGCAGATGCGACCTGACGTATCGCTTCGTTTTTTTCACTGGCGCTGGCACCAGTATGTATCGCCTGTACATCGAGCTGGAACATAGAACTCCTCACTATCTTCAGTTGAATCGTTTCAGCTAACAGAGATAAAAAAAGTGTCCGGGACTGACAACAGGGAACACAGGCAGAGCTGAAACGTATCAGTAATATACGCGCCAAAAAAATTCTGCTGCAACAAATAACAAAATTCTTATGGCGATTTTTTGAGGCTACGCACACTTCATGACATTTATCTGATAATTCTACGGTATAGCGCTGAATTTCAATTGACGCAAATCAGATTCCGCTCAGTGCTTCAGCAAATTTCAGCTATCGTGGCCCGATAGCGGCCTGCAGGCCGTCGCTGTCAGAGAATGCGCTCCGGCAAAAGATGACGTCTCACGGGGCGGTACTGGCTTCCAGGCGTATCAGATAGGTCATCGCCGTATCGCGGTGCGTTGAACACATCTCAAATGAGGCTTTAAGCCCGCCGCAAACGGCTGGCCGCAGATCTGAACCAAAGATCTTACATAAATTATCATCCGATAACTGTACGCACCTGACGTTGGCGGGCTTGCCCCCGGGCATACCGGGTATGGGACTGGAAATTGACGGTGCGATACAACAGGCACCACAGCCGGTACGACACTCCATCAGGCACCTTCTTTGAACAGGCAGAGGGGGAACCCGGCACAAATGTGTGCGGGCAGGAGCGGCACTCTATCATTTATCCGGGCGTTCAACATCAGATGCTAAATAATTTATCTTCTTTCTCTTGCCTGCCACGCATTGCGCGAGTAACTTTGCGCGCATAATTCCCTGTATTGCTGACATAGTGAGAAAACCGATGCCGAAGGCGAATGAAATTAAACGTGGCATGGCCCTGAGCTGGAACGGAAAACTGCTACTGGTAAAAGATATTGATGTGCAGAGTCCCAGTGCCCGGGGTGCCGCGACGCTGTATAAAATGCGTTTTACTGACATCCGCACCGGACTGAAGGTAGAAGAACGCTTTAAAGGTGATGATATCCTCGACACTATCTCGCTCAGCCGCCGCGCCGTCAGTTTTTCTTACATTGACGGTGAAGAATACGTCTTTATGGATGATGAGGATTACACCCCTTATCATTTCAACCAGAAACAGATTGAGGAAGAGTTACTGTTCATTCCTGAAGGCGGTATCCCGGGGATGCATGTCCTGACCATGGACGGGCAGATTCTGGCTCTGGAATTACCCCAGACCGTCGATATGGAAATTACCGATACTTCCCCCGGTATTAAAGGGGCCTCTGCCAGCGCCCGCACCAAGCCGGCCGGCATGAGTACCGGGCTGGTCGTTCAGGTGCCTGAATATCTGAGCAACGGGGATAAAATCCGCATCCATATCCCTGAGCGTCGCTATATGGGCCGCGCAGATTAATACCCCAGGACGGCCGCATCGGTCGTCCGGACTCCCTTGCCGGGATGCCTTCCCCGGTAACCGCCCCGTATGACATCCGCATCAGCATTGCTGCCCCGCAGCCACGACCGGCATCTCCGGCGTATCGTTCTCCCTGATATTATCACCGGTAGCCTGGCGTTTTCTGCTCACTCCCGGGAGACCGCTCCCTTTTGTTCCCTGCGGTCAACGCGTCCACTCCCCGACACACCCCGCATCGCGGATAACCGGACTCTGCCTGCGGCCGCTCTTTCAGGCCCCGCCGCTGGCGGATATCGGGTATCGTTCCTGAAAAGACGCCGCCACAGCTGGTTACTTTATCACGTGATTTGTCAAATTTACTTACTTAATAATCTGTATAATAAACGCGTTTTTTCACACGTTCCTGGCAGGAAGAAGAGTGGATAACCGGCCGGTCACAGACCTTCATTAAGGAAGGTTGAACGTTCGTTTATATTTATATAGTACCCTACACCGTTATTAAAAAATTGAGTTTATAAAATGCGCCTTTCACGTCTGATCACTATCCTGTTGCTGAATGCCCTGGGCATCGCACTCTTTTTTTCGTGGTATCTGCCGGAACATCACGGTTTCTGGTTCGGCCTCGATAAAACCATTTTCTTTGGCTTCAATAACCAGATGGTGACGCATCACGCGTTCGCTATCTTTGTTGCCATCACCAACTTCCGGGGCTTTGACCTGGTTTCCCTGATAGCGATGGGACTGCTCTACTATTCCTACTGGCGAAAGAGTGATGCGGCGGGTCATCATCGTATGCTGGCTATCGGTGTGACCATGCTGATCAGTGCGGTCGTGCTGAATCAGTTAGGTCATCGTATCCCGGTGGTTCATAGCAGCCCGACGCTGTTCTTCCATAATGCTCACCGTGCAGGCGAACTGACCGGTATTCCGACCAAAGATGCGTCGGGGGACAGCTTCCCGGGAGATCACGGGATGATGCTGATGATTTTCGCCTGTTTTATGTGGCGTTATTTTGGTGGTCGCGCCTTTATTAAGGCGCTGATTATCTTCTTCGTCTTTGCGATGCCTCGTGTGATGGCGGGTGCACACTGGTTTACCGATATCGCTGTCGGCTCACTGTCTGTCGTTCTGGTCGGGATGAGCTGGTGGCTGTTAACCCCGGGCAGCGACATGCTGGTGAACTACCTGGATAAAAAGCTGCCCCGCAGAAAAAAATAGCGTTAAGCCCCTCCGGGCCTGCCGTCGGTGTGACTGCACTGACGGCTTTTGAATCTGTCTCCCCATCGCAGTGTTGACCTGTTTCACTCCGTTACTGTCCCTGTCTTATCTTCGGATCCTTTGACCGCCGGGGCCTGAGCGCGCCCTTTTGACATCAGGTTCTGTTCACCCCGGGGTGATACCGGCGCAGAAGCCTCCGTTCCCGCGGACGGCATACCCTGTAAGCCGGGTCCCCCTCCGGAGAGGATAGCCGCTGAAAGATCGCCAGTGGCCGGGTCGCTCTGCCAGACGGCCGCAGATACAACACCCGGTTCTGCAGGTGATACCCGTCATGTCACATCCACATTGTCACACCGATGCCCCTGCCTCCACCGGCGGGTATTTCCCGAGCGACGGCGACTTCTTCGGAGCATGGTCTGGCCTTAAGTGGTATCAATGAGGCAGTCAGGCAAGGTCATAAGCCCCTCACAAGCAAGAATAAATATCCTCCGGCATAGCCGGAGGTTTTTCAAATGCGCCTGTAAGGCTCTCTTACCAGCAGCGCCCTGACAGGCGCATCGCAATCTGACATTTGCATTTTGGATTACTTACGGCCCGTAAACGGGCTTACCGGATAAGGGATCGACAACTGCTCTCCCATTTTATCCGCTTCGGGCTGGTGCTTTATATATTCCTGTATCTTTTTCGTGCTCTTGCCTACCGTGTCTACATAGTATGCTCGGCACCAGAACTCCCTGTTTCTATACTTAAATTTCAAATCCCCGAACTGTTCATACAGCATCTGACTGCTTTTGCCCTTCAGATACCCCATAAAGCCCGATACACTCATCTTCGGCGGGATCTCCAAAAGCATATGCATATGATCAGCACAACATTCTGCTTCCAGGATATTCACATTTTTCCATTCACACAGCTTTCTTAAAATGCCACCTATTGCCCTTCGCCGCTCTCCATAAAAGACCTGCCTTCGGTACTTAGGTGCGAAAACTATGTGATATTTACAGTTCCATCGGGTATGCGCTAAGCTCTTTTCGTCCCTCATTGGGACCCCCTTTTGATTTCCTGTTGAACCTTTGCAGTTGCCAGACCGCAAGGTGTTTTAACAAATCAAAAGGGGTTTTTATATACGGCCCAAAGCTGAAAGCTTTACGGAGCCCCCAGCCTGGCTGGGGGTTTTCTGGATACAATAAAAAAGGCGCCTGTGAAGGCGCCTTATGTTTAATCAGTTCTGATTAACGTCGGTAATACTCAGTCAGCCAGTTCTTCATGATCTTTAATTTCCGGGACTGGCAGACTGGTGGCTACGCCCCAGTAGTAGCAGACCAGTGCTGCGACGGCAGCCAGAATCATATCGGTCGGTGAACCAATCGCATTGATTCCGCCAAACGTCCCCAGATAAGAGATAGCCAGAATCAGTACGTAGTAAACCAGTAACCACCAGCTGCATTTCAGGTCACGGGCAGAGGTCGCTGTCTTTTTCGCAAAGATGGCATAACCCAGCCAGGCCAGAATAAAGACCGGGATCAGCAGTTCATTAACAGACCAGCCACTCCAGTAGATCAGCAGTGTACTGGCAACAAAGGCTAACGGACTCAGCACCGATGCCAGTGGCAGACGGAATGGACGCGCCATACCTGGCAGGTGACGACGGAAGGCCCCCAGCGTAACCGGACCAGGCATATAGGTGAAGACGGTGGCAGACGTCACCGCACCAATCAGTCCGCCCCAGACCTGGAATTCAGAAGGTAATGTCCAGGCAATTGACAGGATCAGCGATAACCACAGCGCACCGCGCGGTACACCGGACTTAGGGTCCACCTCACCGAAGATTTTGAATAAATGTCCGTTACGTGCCCAGGCAAACAGAACACGGCTGGCACCTGCCAGATAGATATTCCCGGTGCCGGCGGGTGAAATGACCGCATCGACCAGAATCAGGTTAATCAGCCAGGTAATACCCAGACTACGTGCCAGATCCGCATACGGTGACTGGAAGATCTGCTTCAGTCCATCCCAGCCATGCGCCGTCAGCGCTTCTGAAGGAACTGCGCCCATAAAGGCATACTGCAGCGCAATGTAAATAACAAAGCTTACGGCAATCGCAATCATGATGGACAACGGAACATTGCGCTGAGGGTTTTTCGCCTCACTGGCAAAGTCGACCGCCTGACGAAAACCGAGGTAGGCAAACACAATGCCCGCGCCGGTCAGGGAAGTGAAGATACCGTGTGCCCCGCCTGGTGGCGGTGGTGGCACATCCAGGTTAGCGCCGTGGTAATACATAAACAGCGTAACAATGGTCAGTAACGGCACCACAAACTTGAACGTGGTGATCAGGGTATTCACCCGGCCAAAGACACTGACACTCCAGTAGTTCAGCAGGAAAAAGCCAACCAGCAACAGGATCTGGATCAAAAAACCCGCGGCTGTCGGGCTGCCATCCGTATGGCTGAGCCCCGGCCACCAGTATTGTGCATACTGACGCACGGCCTCAACCTCAACCCCGGCAGTACTGGTATAAGCCAGCAGCGAGCTGACACCAATGACAAATCCCACGACGTTACCGTGAGAAAAGTTAGGATAACGAACAAAGCCCCCCGCACGCGGAATCGCTGCTGAGAGTTCAGCGAACACTAAACCTATCATTAATACAATGATAGCGCCCAGGATCCATGCCCAACCGGTCTGGGCACCGGCGTAGCCGGAGCTGGTTAATGCGGCATAAAGCCAGCCGGACCCGATCATCGAGCCTATTCCTAACAGGCTGAGATCAACCAGCCCTAGTTTCTGTTTAAATGCACCCTTTGCCATAAAGACCTCATCATGTTGTGCTGCGACTGAAACTTCGTCATATCGTCTTAGTTTTTATTTCCTTACCTCTCAGATAAGCATTTTGCGTGCCAGAAATACAAACTGCCTGCAGATAAGATAAATCCGGGTTATTTCCTGCTGCTGCGGGGTCTCGCACCCGCCTGTTCACTTACCTGAGCCACAGGCCGGATGCCAACGCTAATAATCTGAAGGTGACGCACTGTTTTAGCGCAGTCAGCCGGTCATTGCACCCGAAAGGGGCAAAGTTATCATCAGGCCTAGCCACTAAAGAGATCAGTAACACGCCGGGACCAGTAATGACGGGCTCTGGCAGCATAGTTTGCAGAAAATCCGGTGACCCACATCTCGTCAGGATCGGCAGAATTCCCGCCGGATATCGGGGTTCAGAAGCGTCAGTACCCGGAGGAAAGACGCAGATTCTCAGGGAGGGATAAGGATTTTTCATCCTGAAACAGATTTCACGGATTACGGGTAAAAGGGTAAGCAATTTTATTGAATTAATCTAAATCAAAAATTTCCCTAAAAGCTCTCGCCAGTTGGCATTTTATACGGTAATCTGCCTTTATATCGGCATATGTTCTGATACAAGCGCTAACGTATTATCTGTTCACTGCATTTTATCCGCGTGTTCTTATAATCGGCGTCTTTCAGCGTACCCGTCCGGTTATTCTCTTTATTTCTTGTTATCTGGCTAGCGGCAATTTGTCGTAAGGACTTTGAAGGGAACTACGTATAATGGTCAAATCTCAACCTACCCTGAGATATATCTGGCGGGTCGTGCCCGCAATTGCTTTAGCAACATTACTTTCGGCCTGTAGCACCACCCCCGCACAAACCACTGCCCGGGTAGAGAAGCATGAAGTTAACAACCATAATGGTTTTTTACTTCAGGCGTCTCAGGCTGAATTTGAACAGATGGTTAAGAACGTGGACATCAAGTCACGGATTATGGACCAGTATGCTGACTGGAAAGGTGTACGTTACCGGATGGGCGGTGATACCAAACGGGGTATCGATTGTTCCGCTTTCGTTCAGCGAACGTTTCGCGAGCAGTTTGGCCTGGATTTACCGCGTTCGACCTCTGAACAGCAGGATGCAGGATTAAAAGTCTCACGTAACAAATTGCGTCCCGGTGATCTTGTACTGTTCCACTCTGGCTCGACCGGTCGTCATGTGGGGATCTATCTGGGCAATAATAATTTTGTTCATGCATCCACCAGCAGCGGCGTAATGATTTCAAGTCTTAATGACAGTTACTGGAAAAATCGCTATCGCGAAGCACGTCGGGTTTTAACTAACGTCAACAGTTAATGTCATCAGGCCTTTAAAGTCTTTAGCCAGACACTAAAAAAAACGCTGCCCCCGGGCAGCGTTTTTTTATGCTGATATTTCACCGCTATGGGTTTCAAAACACACTCTTTCCCGGCAGGCAACGACCGCCCGCAGAGCGGCCCGGTGCCGGGGCATGTCCGGCCTGAGGCTGCGGAATTTTATTTTGCCGCCCGGGCCAGACGCTGGCTGCGGGAGGCGAAACGAAACAGTAAGACAGAAAGTGTGGCGCAGGCAGCAATCATTCCGGCCATCGGCCAGGCCGTGTTAAAACTGAACAGTGATAATAACGCCCCCGTCAGTGCGCCAATGCCGAAGCGCAACGTGCCCGCCAGTGAAGAGACCGTCCCGGCAATATGCGGAAACTCATCCAGAATCACCGCCATGCCGTTGGAGGAGACCATCGACACACAACCAATAAAGACAGCTACACTCAGCACCAGAGGATACAATCCCCATCCTAATGCACAGACCAGCAATAACGCGATACCCGCCACGAACTGTATCATCAGTGCCATGCGAAACAGGAACAACGGCCCTGTTTTGCGCACCAGTCGGGTATTAATCAAGGTCATCGAGAACAGAAAGACGATATTCAGCGAAAAATAATAACCGAAATGCTGCGGCGAAATATGAAAAAGCCGGATATAAATAAACGGCCCGGCATTCAGAAACGCAAATAAACCGGCAAACGAGAATCCGCTGGCCATCATCAGCGCAAATACCGTTTTATTACGGAACAGAATAATAAAGTTGTTCAGGATAGTGCGCAGGTGCAGAGGCTGACGTTTTGTGACAGGCAACGATTCTTTCACAAAAAACGTCACCAGCAGAAACCCCGCAAGCGCTGCCACCGCCAGGGTCCAGAATACGGATTGCCAGTCGCCGGCGAGCAGCAACCAGCCCCCGAAAATCGGTGCCAGCAGCGGCGCCAGGGTGGTGATCAGCATCATTATCGACATCATGCGTGAGAACTCAGCGCTGGCATAGGAATCGCGGATGATAGCATTGATGACCACTCCGGCAGACGCCGCGGCCAGGCCATGAACCAGCCGCATCCAGATAAGGTGGTCAATACTCCCGGAGAGCGCACAGCCGACCGCCGCTGCAATAAAAATCCCAATCCCCGGCAACAATACCGCCTTCCGCCCCAGGCTATCGGACAGCGGGCCATAAAAGAGCTGGCCGACAGCAAACCCCAGAATATAGATATTCAGCGTCATCTGAACCTTACCGCTGGATACCATAAACTCGCTGGCAATTTGAGGCATGGCCGGCAGATACATGTCGATAGACAGTGGCATCAGCATTGCCAGCAAGCCCAGGATAACGATAAGCCTCAATTTTTTTCTCCGGGTGACAGGCTATTTACGGCGCGCTGCTTTTTGTTGTAATTCGACAGGCAGACCGACACTGTCGATTTCCTCGCGGGTCAGTTCACGGTATTCGCCAGGCTCCAGGGTCTCATCCAGCACAATATCGCCGATCTGCTGACGATGGAGGGCCACAACATGGTTACCCACGGCGGCAAACATCCGTTTGACCTGATGGTAGCGCCCTTCACTGATGGTCAGCAGCACTTCGGTCGGGGTGATCACCTCCAGCACGGCAGGTTTTGTCGCCTCATCATCCCCGCGCAGTGCCACACCTTTGGCGAACTGTTCGGCGACCTGCTCATCCAGCGGAGAGTCCAGCGTGACATGATAGGTTTTTTCGCAATGATGGCGTGGCGACGTGATGCGGTGTGACCATTGTCCGTCATCGGTCAGCAGCACCAGTCCGGTAGTATCAATATCCAGACGCCCTGCGGAATGAAGTTTCCAGGCCATCGGTTCTTCGAGGAAGTATAAAATCGTCGGGTATTCTTCATCCTCCGTCGCACACACATATCCCTGCGGCTTATTCAGCATAAAATAGCGGGGGCCGGTGATCTGTTGCAGCCGGTTACCCTCGTAGGCAACCTCATGCTCCGCAGACACCTTGAAGGCGCTGTCTTTCACTATCTCACCATCGACGGTGACTTTCTGAGCACGAATTTCACGGGATGCAATGGCCCGGCTAATTTCCAGTTGTTGAGAGATGAATTTATCAAGTCGCATGAATTTCTTTTTGCCTGTAGCAGCGAAGGGTAAATACAATGACGCTAACCGTCATCTTCAGCCGGTCAGTATAGCGTGATCTGTACTGCACTGTCAGTGATGGCATGCGATCCCTTAAGTCAGTCCCGGAAAAGTGACGTTTTATGTCTTTTACGCTACGCCCTTATCAGCAGGAAGCGGTGGATGCCACCATCAGTTACTTCCGTCAGCATCAGCAACCGGCCGTCATTGTTCTGCCTACCGGGGCCGGTAAAAGCCTGGTGATTGCCGAACTGGCCCGCAAAGCGCGGGGCCGGGTACTGGTTCTGGCCCATGTGAAAGAACTGGTCGCTCAGAACCATGCCAAATATGAAGCGCTGGGGCTCAGCGCAGATATTTTTTCTGCCGGTTTACAACAAAAACAGAGCCACCGCAAAGTGGTATTCGGTAGCGTGCAATCCGTGGCCCGCAATCTGGAGGCCTTTGACGACGCGTTTTCACTGATTATCGTCGACGAATGTCACCGGATTGCCGACGACAAAGAGAGCCAGTATCAGACCATATTTACTTATCTCCGCCAGCGACGCCCGGAACTCCGGCTGCTGGGGCTGACGGCAACCCCCTTCAGGTTAGGGAAAGGCTGGATCTATCATCTGCACTATCACGGTATGGTCCGCGGCGACGCGGATGCGCTGTTCTATGAATGTATCTATGAACTGCCACTGCGCTATATGATTAAAAATGGTTATCTGACCGAACCTCAGCGGATCGATATGCCGGTGGTCCACTATGATTTCTCTGCCCTGTTTGCCTCACAGCAGGGGCTGTTCAGCGAGCGGGATCTGAATGATCAGCTCAGCAAACAACGGCGTGTGACACCGGAAATCATCCGCCAGGTGATTGAACTTTCAGAAGGCCGGCACGGCGTGATGATTTTTGCGGCCACCGTCATGCATGCCCGGGAAATTCTTGGTCTGCTGCCTCCGGAGAGTGCGCTGATCAGCGGTGAAACGCCTGCTCGCCAGCGGGACGAAATCCTGGCCACGTTTAAGCTACAGAAAATTAAATATCTGGTGAATGTCTCTGTGCTGACGACCGGATTCGATGCGCCGCACGTGGATGTTATCGCTATCCTGCGCCCTACCGAATCCGTCAGCCTGTATCAGCAGATTGTCGGCCGGGGGCTGCGTCTGTCCCCCGGTAAAACGGATTGTCTGATCCTCGACTATGCCGGTAACCCTCATGATCTGTTCAGTCCGGAAATCGGTACGCCGAAAGGGGCCAGTGATAATAAGCCGGTGCAGGTTTTCTGTCCCGCCTGCGGGTTTGCCAATACGTTCTGGGGCAAAACCACCGCCGACGGTACTATCACCGAGCATTTTGGCCGGCGTTGCCAGGGGATTATTGACTTCCCGGATGCCCCCCGTGAGCAATGTGATTTCCGGTTCCGCTTTAAATCCTGCCCGCAGTGTAATGCGGAAAATGATATCGCGGCCCGTGTCTGTCACCAGTGTCAGTGCATTCTCACCGACCCCGACGATATGCTGAAGGCCGCACTAAAACTGAAAGATGCCCTGGTGTTACGTTGTGCAGGAATGACTCTGCAGCCGGGTAAAGACAGCCGGGGTGAAAGCCTGAAGATCACCTATTACGATGAAGAAACCACGGAAGTCAGCGAACTTTTCCGGCTGCAGACGCCGGGACAGCGTCATATTTTTGAGACGCTGTTTTTAAGGCAACATCATAAGGCCCCGGCCACGCCGCTTCACTGGCAAACGGCGACGGATCTGGCGGCACTGAGTGAGTATTTCCGTTATCCGGACTTTATTGTCGCCCGCAAAAAAGGTCATTTCTGGCAGATACGCCATAAGGTCTTTGATTACCAGGGGCGTTTCCGTAAAGCTCACCAGTTGCGGTGAAGCGCCCGGCGGGTGATTTTATTTGCCCGGCGTCAGTGAAGCCGTTATAATGCCGCGCGCTTTTACATCCGGTAAGAGTGCTTATGAATAACCTTCTGTTGCTGGGTCGCCTGTAACAGAATTACCAAGAGAAATAAGAATGTTCACTATCAAAGCAGAAGAACGTAAAGTGCAGGGTAAGGGTGCGAGCCGCCGCCTGCGTGCAGCTAAAAAATTCCCGGCTATCATCTATGGCGGAAATGAAGCAGCTGTTTCTATCGAACTGGACCACGATTCTTTAATCAACATGCAGGCTAATCCGGAGTTTTACTCTGCGGTTCTGACCCTGGTTGTTGACGGTAAAGAAACTAACGTTAAAGTTCAGGCCGTACAGCGTCACCCGTTCAAACCAAAAATTCAGCACATCGACTTCGTTCGTGCTTAATCGCTGAATTGGTTTAAAAAAAACGCCGCTTAATGCGGCGTTTTTTTATGCAGTCCGTTCACGATTTACTGCTGGTCCGGCGCTGCAACTGATCCCGCAGATTAGGGGGGGTACCTTTAATGGTTAAGGTATCTGTCGCCGGGTCCCAGAAAATACGTTCACCCAGTAGCATCGCATCAAAGTTCAGGGTCAGCCCGCCACCGCTGCCGGAAAATTTGGTCAGCTGACGCAGGGTACTGCGATCCGCCGGGAAGCTCTCTTCCAGCGAATACTCCTGCTCACTGGTAAAGTCACTGAAACTCTTCTCACCCACTTCCGGTAATTCACCAGACAGTTCCCGCACCGTGATCTCTTCACCGGCCTGCAACTGCTGGTTACAGTAGGTATAGACCTGCTGACGATACTCCTGCCGCTCTTTTTTATCGAGACTGGCCTCATCGCAGTAATCATCGACCGCCTGTAACAGACTGCGGTTCTGGGCTTTGGTATCCAGACCGACACTGGCCCCGAGAAAGTCCATAAAGAAATCGGCCACTTTACGCCCTACCCGACCGCGCAGGAAGGTCAGATACCGCAGCGACTCCGGTTGTGTTTCCCATTCGGTAAGATCAATCCGTGCCACAATATCAGCGTGGTTGATATCCAGATAATGGGTGGTGCTGATATCCAGACTTTCATTCACCCGCATACTGGCCTGGCTATTCAGCACAGAGATCAGCAGATACTCGGTAGCGAGATAGCGATAGCGGGCAAATAACACCACTCCGCCTTCCGCGAACGGGTATTTCGCCAGCTCATCCCGCAGACGGCCGGTGGCGGCACGACTGAAGGCTAAAAAATCCTGTTCACCGCGACGGCACTGGCGCAGGGCATCGGCCAGTTCACTTTCCTGGTTGAATAATCCATAGGCCTTATTTTTGGCACTGTAGACCCGATGTAACTCTTCCAGCATCTCTTCGACAGCTTCGCTGGCCGTCAGCAAAGAGTCACGTAACACCAGCTCCAGCTGATCTTCATCACGTTTGATTAACTGATGGACGACAATCTGGTCAATATCCAGACTCATGGCAGACTCCCCTTCTTATGCAGATGCGTATTCAACCATTGCCCCGAACGTCTTTCAATCTTATTTCCTGCCGGAGCCCCACTGAAGCCGGGAATTATTCAGAATATTCAAAATCTCAGCCGCCCGCAGATGAAAAACGGTGCAAGATCAGCCACAATAGGCTACAACAGTCATTAACAAAACAGCCGCTATCCTGAGGCTAAACAGACAATAAAATTGCAGAAAAAAAGTCATGTTTGCAGTAGAATAGCCGCCTTTTACGACTTAGCTAACTGATAATATGCCACAATCATCCCGATATAGTGACGAGCGTGTTGAACATTTGCTCGCTGAACTTGTTGAAGTACTCGAAAAAGATCATGCACCTACTGACCTTTCCCTGATGGTATTGGGTAATATGGTGACGAATCTGATTAACGCCAGCGTTGCGCCTGCGCAACGTCATACTCTGGCACGTTCCTTCGCTGAAGCATTGCAGGCTTCTGTCCGCGAAGACCATGCACATTGATGATGTGATCTGAACCCTATGGTAAACAGCCAGCAGAGCTACAGGGAAAAAGTGTCCCGGATGATAAGCTGGGGGCACTGGTTCGCCCTGTTTAATATTTTTTTCGCGCTCATCCTGGGCAGCCGTTATCTGCTGGTGACTGACTGGCCAGCCTCGCTGGCGGGCAGAATTTATGCTTACTGTAGCTGGGTCGGTCATTTCAGCTTCCTGGTCTTTGCCGCCTATCTGCTGGTGATCTTCCCGCTGACCTTCGTTGTGATGTCACAACGATTGCTCAGGGTGATCTCCTCAATTCTCGCCACCAGCGGCCTGACCCTGCTGTTATTGGATAGCGAGGTTTTTGATCGTTTCCATCTGCATCTGAATCCTGTGGTCTGGGATTTGATGGTCAATCCGCAACAGAGCGACATGTCACGTGACTGGCAACTGATGTTTATTTCAGTGCCGGTCATTTTCCTGGTGGAAATGCTGTTTGCCACCTGGAGCTGGCAGAAGCTGCGCAGCCTGAACCGCCGACGTTTTGGCAAGCCACTGGCCGTGCTGTTTATCGTGGCATTTTTATCCAGCCATCTGCTCTATATCTGGGCGGATGCCAATTTTTACCGGCCAATCACCATGCAGAAAGCGAACCTGCCGTTATCCTATCCGATGACTGCACGGCGTTTTCTTGAAAAACATGGTCTGCTGGACCCGCAGGAATATCAGCGACGTCTTATTCAGCAGGGAGACCCGGATGCGGTTTCCGTGGCCTATCCGCTCAGTGATATCAATTTCAGTCAGAGCGGCAGCCACTATAATCTGATGCTGATCACCCTTAATGGGGCGGATGCCTCTCATCTGGCGACCAGCTTCCCGGCACTCAGCCAGTTTGCCGACAACAATATACAGTTTACGCAACACTTCAGCTCCGGCAGTAACAGTGAGAGCGGGTTGTTTGGTCTGTTTTATGGCATTTCGGCCAGTTATATGAATGGTATTCTGGCGGCCAGAATGCCTTCTGCCCTGCTGAGTACCCTGAATAATCAGGGCTACCAGTTTGGCTTGTTCTCGTCAGAGGGGTTCAGTCAGCCGCTGTACCGGCAGGCGTTACTGGCAGACTACTCTCTGCCTGCGGCGACCTCCCGGAACGATGGACAGACCGTCGATCAGTGGCAGAACTGGCTGCAAAAGCAACAGACTTCAGCGCCGTGGTTCTCGTGGGTTTCACTGGACGGTATCAATGCCAGCGGTAACTCCGTGGCCGCCCGTGAGAAAAATTACGCTCAGAGTAGCGGCAATGCTGATAAGCAAATAACCCGTATCCTCGCACAATTACAACAGAATGATTTGCTGAAAAACACCGTGGTTATCATTACTGCCGGGCAGGGGATCAGCTTCAATAATACCGGTGAGAATGACGGTAATCGTGGTTTATTGCAGGTGCCGTTAGTCATTCACTGGCCTTCGGCTCCGTCGCAACGTATCGGGCAGCTGACCGAGCAACAGGATGTGATGACGACCCTGATGCAACGTCTGTTGCATGTGTCGACCCCGGCGGAAGATTATTCTCAGGGCGAAGACCTGTTCAGTCCGCAGCGTCAGCACCACTGGGTTACCAGTACTAATGATGCCGGCCGGCTGATCATCACTACCCCGCAGATGACTCTGGTGCTGAATAATGATGGTAATTACACCACTTATGACGTCGCCGGAAAACGTCTGCGCAAGCAGCGTCCGGAACTTGGATTGCTGTTGCAGGTACTGACGGAAGAAAAACGCTTCATCGCAAACTGATTATTAATGAGACAGTTAGCGCTTACGGATGTTGCTATTTTTAAAATTATCCGTAGTATATTGCCACAGAGTCCGGCACGTAGCGCAGCCTGGTAGCGCACTGTCATGGGGTGTCAGGGGTCGGAGGTTCAAATCCTCTCGTGCCGACCATCAACCTCTTCAAAGTTTTGTCCAGCTAAGTCCAGACAAGACTATAAACATAGAAAGTACAGTGGGTTAACATGATCCGCTGTACTTTTTATTGTCTAGTGACGTCCATAGTCTTACATTGAAATCCACGATTGATAGGCCTATCTCTAGGCTTAGTCATACATTGGCTTGAAAAGTGATATGCCTATCACTGCTAAGGACTGAAATGGAGAGCTATTGTGGCAAGGCAGACTAAACCTCTTACAAATACTGAAATCAAAAACGCCAAGTGTTCGGAACGTGCCATCGTCCTGTATGACGGAGACGGACTTGAGATCCAGGTTAATCCAGCTGGTTCAAAACTCTGGCGCTTCCGTTACTACAGACCTTTTACAAGCAAACGCACTATCCTCAGCTTCGGTTCCTACCCAGAAATCTCTCTCTTAGAAGCTCGCCAGTTCCGTACAAACTTCCGAAAACTTCTTCAGCAGGACATCGATCCTCAGGAGCACAGGAAAGCGCAAAGACTTCAACAAAGAGAAGCAACAGAAAACACATTCGCAAAGGTTGCTGCGTTGTGGTTCAAGACTAAAGAAGCTGCCGGACTAACCCAGCACACGCTAAACGATATCTGGCGCTCCCTTGGTAAATACGTTTTCCCGCACATTGGCTCATTACCTATCTCAAAAATCACTGCTCAGCAATTCATTGGGGCGCTCGAACCAACTCATTCAGCCGGTAGACTGGAAACTGTCAAACGACTTACGCAACGTATCAACGAAGTCATGGATTACGCTCTCAACGCTGGATTAGTCACCTTCAACCCTGCTGCGAGAATCAGTAGAACTTTTCATAAACCAACCGTTAAGCACCGCCCTACCCTTGCGCCTGAACAACTCCCAATGCTTATGAAGGCTCTCGCATTTGCGAGTATTGGCAGACAGACGCGTTGCCTTATTGAATGGCAGTTGCTAACCATGACAAGACCAGCTGAAGCCGCAATGACCAGGTGGGACGAGATTAACTTTGAAACAAAGGAATGGCGCATTCCTGCTGGGCGTATGAAAATGAAACGTATGCATATTGTTCCATTGTCTGAACAGGCGCTTGCGGTATTAAAAGTCATGAAGCCTATTAGCAAACACAGGCCACACGTTTTTCCCGGATACCGTAATCCGCTTGAACCTATGAATAGTCAGACGGCTAACATGGCGCTAAAGCGCATGGGCTTCAAAGACATCCTTGTTGCGCATGGTATGAGATCGATTGCTTCAACTGTTCTCAATGAGAAGGGTTATCAGCCTGACGTGATTGAAGCAGCACTGGCACACATTGATACTAATGAGGTCAGGAGAGCTTACAACCGTTCTCAATATCTGGAGCAACGACGAGATATGATGGCGTGGTGGGGAAGGCATGTTGAACTTTCAGCAAGTGGCAACTACAGCTTTTCATCAGGATTGGAAAATGATTCAGTAAATCATTACCATGATTTAAAAGTATGATAATTATTTGCATTTAACATTGTACTCAACTACAAGAATAGCAACTCTTCTTTATGATCCAAAGATCATGACTAAGCCTAATAATTTTTAAAGGAAATAGCCTAATGATTTATCAGTGTTACTCATGCAGCAAGACATCTTTCGAAATTATTTGTCCCTGGTGTTCTGGCGGAGTACCAACTGTAACGAATTCATGGGGCACAAAAACGCCCCCCCCTATTACCTCAGAACAAATGATCCCTCTTAATCCCTCTTTTTATCCAGAATTTCAGTATCAGTCAAAAGGAATTATAAAAGACTTGTTCGGGAAAAAGAAAGAGCAGTCCCAACTCAATAGTCTCTTGCAAAATGTTTTAGATAAATATGCAACGTTTAAGGATCCTTATTTCACTAATTTCATTTACACAACAAAGTTTTCACATGATAAGCGATCAGAAAGTGATTTATCGGAAGACAAAAGCACTTATTCTGATTTTGTATTATTTCGTGAAGTACTTGTTCGAAAGGGGTTTAATGAATTGGAAGAGCTGCCAATGCTTTTGGACAAGCTTTTACTTACCACATCATTTAACGCTGTATATAACGGGTTTGCGAAAGAGATCAAAAGACATATCAAACCTACATTAACAGAATCTTTAAAATCATGGATTGAAGAAGCAGGAACGACATTTAGATCTGATCTATCATTGTTTCTATACTTTGTCTGGAGCAATAACATAGCCTTCTCTGCATTAGAATTCAATGAGAACGCACAAAATACTCCCGGCAAACCATTGATCTCAATTGATAATGTTAGAAAGTATATATCAATCTGTGAAACTATATATTTTGACATACTGGTAGAAAGATTGGCTATACGCCTCGAACATTTCAATCCCGATAAATATGTTAATATGTACTCAGTTGATTCAATGAATGGTTTTGAATTTGAAGACTTCTTAGTCAAGATATTCCAAACTCTTGGATACGATGTTAAAGAAACCAAGAGAACTCAAGATCAAGGTGCAGATCTTTTTGTCACTCGTTTCGATAAAAATATTGTTATTCAGGCAAAAAACTATTCTGGCTCAGTTGGTAATTCAGCAGTACAACAAGCTATCTCCGCCAAAACTTTTTATTCATGTGACGAAGCAATGGTTGTTACAAACTCATACTTCACTAACTCAGCAAAAGAACTTGCAGAGTCCGCAAAAGTACGTTTGATTGACAGAAATGAGTTACAAAAATATTTAGAAGATTATAATCAAAAAATAATAGAAGACTTTAAATGATTTAAACACCTTTAACGTTAGATATTTATATTCCTCACTTAGAACAGACATTACTTATGAGCGCTGCTAACTCAAACGTTAGATCATCTTAACCAAGAGTTTCAAGGAAACATGAACAATCATTCAATTAACTGGAAAACCAATTATTCAAGAAAACTCCAAAAGAATCCAATTATTTCCTAATAAAGTTTAATTTCTCACTATATTGATACTATGAAAAGCAGACATTTATATCGCTAGTAATTTATTTAAAAAATTTCAATAGATACCTATAAAGTCAATCCAACTGGTGTCGATAAATACGTAGTAAATTACAATAAAAGAAACACTTGCCATTCTGAACCAAGTATTTCTTATAGCAATCGAATCATAATGAAGGATTAAAAACATGGCAGCATGCCCAAATTGTAAATCAAATAATGTTAGAGAGCGAAATGTTGGAAAAAAAGCTGGTGGTGTAATTGGTGGTATTGGGGGTGCATTGGGTGGAGCTTCTGCTGGTGCGGCAGTAGGTTCAGTGGTACCAGGAATTGGTACAGCTGTTGGTGCTGTTGTTGGAGGTCTGCTAGGTAGATTCACTGCAGCTTCTGCTGGTGCGGTAGCAGGAGCTGTAACTGGATCTGCTTTAGACGGCATAGTTTTTGATAAATATATATGCAGAGATTGCGAAAATACATTTGACTAATAAAAGCATGATAATTTAATTTTTTAATTATAGGCCACCTTATGTGGCCTGTTTTCCGCACCAAGTTAAATAAGACTTTGACAATTTAATCCATAAATGAACAGATTTATTTAATAATTTTTTTACCAATATGAAATAAAACCATAAATAGGTAGGCTAATTTTTTGGAAGGGGGGCTAACCGGAAAGATTCAAGTTAGTTAAATAAAAAAAGCCCTGCTCTCGCAAGGCTCGTTATTTTAATTATTTTTTGCTATTAATATCTTTGATATTTTTATTTTGAATAGCTTCCGAGCGAAGCCGTGCACCAATTGTAGACTCTATAATATTTTCTCTTATTTTTTCAAGCTTATCACTTTTCATCACAGCAACATCGATTGATTTTGCGAACTTCTCGAAATTTGCTTTAGTTTTTAATTTATCATTTAAATACTCAGCTCCAGCCTGTCTGTCCTCAATTAAATTAAAATCGTTTAATACCTTTTCAAAATCGATATTATTTTTAACAAAATCATTATTGAGAGAAGTAGTGTTTTTTTTCTTTTGTATCTTTATAGCCATTTGGTAATCGCCAGAAATTATCTTCTCCACATCTGAATCTGATAAAAAACTAATTGAATCTGTTAGCTCGCTTAATAAAACCTTGATGGCTTTGTAATCTCTCATAATGCTCCCTCAAGATTATCCAAAAACTCGTCTACAAAATCTTCGATTTCGCTCACTACGTCAGAGTGTGTTTGATTTGAATAAAAATTCAAAACCACAGGAACACCATCGCGGGGAGCATCAGCAAAAATTGTTTTGTTTTCTCTAAACAGAGAATTAAATACAGGGACCTTTAACCTTTTTGTTTGCGAAATATATTGCTTTTGAGCTGAAATAGGTTGTCCTGACGTAATTTGTATCATTGTAAAAATCACACCTAAAATTTCAGGGCTTACTCTTTCGAATTCACTATCTTTGTCTGCATAAAAATTAAAATCTTTAACCAATGAGTCAACACTTCGCTTTAGATAGTCAATTCCCAATGTAGATAAATAATCAGGCTTTGCTGGAATTAGTATTTTATCAGAAGCGATTAATGCATTTTTAGTAACGATGTTGAAATTGGGCGGGCAATCAATTAAAACAATATCATATCTTTGCTCTTGTCCAAGCTCATGTAACTCTTGCCTTAACTTCCCATGAACTTTAAGATATTTTTTTTGCGTCTGACTCGGGCTGGCTCCACCGAGCAGAGTGGCCAATTCCAGATCAACATTTATTAATCCTAAATGTGAAGATATGAGATCAATGAATCCACCACTTTTAAACCTTTTATTTACTTCTTCGGGCCTTATTCTAAGATTTGAAAGTGGCATCGTATTTTCTCCCTGACTAATACAATCAAACCAGCTTTTAATAGTTTTATTATCTTTAAGCCTTTCATCCCAAAACTCAGGCTTTATAAAAGAAAATGTCAAACTAGCCTGAGCATCCATGTCCAAGATTAAAACTTTTTTTCCTCGATGAGCGAGTTCGGCTGCTAAATTAGATGTAACTGTGGTTTTTCCTACACCACCTTTATAATTTATGACTGATACTATTTCCATTTATAATCTCCTGACATCATTGGTTATAAATCATTGAACGATAGTTGCTCTCTTTTTACTAAAGAAATGTTCGACTCTGGAAAATCATCAAAATCCTTGCTAAAAGGGGCAATTATGGACCTAAAGATTAAATTTCCTTATTACTTAAAGCGTAGTGTTGGGCACATTTTTGTTGTCTGCGCAATGAAATAGTTAGTAACCACATGGTTAAAAAGCATTGCTAGTCACACCAACCCAGCTAACCCACTGAAATACAACAACTTAATTACAACGGAATAATCCTATTGCCAAATCATATATCAATGAAACTCAAGTGTAAATAGTTTTGCATTAATGTATAAAAAGTGTAATTATATTCATGTAGCTTAACAAATGCTCGCCACTTGGCCTCCCTATTCATAATGAATTGATTTGTTCGGGTGCGGATATGCTGTTATTTATTAATTTTATTGAAATATTTAGGAGGTTGCATGCAACGCATGACTGATTGGCTTAGTGCACAAAGTCGGTATACTTTAATCTCACTTCTTATTGTGTTGGTTTCGCTAGTGGTCTTCATATATTTCTATTATTTCAAACCCAATATATTCGACCATCCCTATGTCCTACTAGCCCCGCCTGTCATAATTGGTATTGGATTAGCACCTTTTTATAAAAGAATTGAAGGGCTTGCTGAATTTATTTTCTCACTAGCAGCCTCCCTTTCTGCACTTACGCTTTGTCTAGATGCTCTTCCTAAATTTGACAATAAGCTATTCCCAACTTTTTTTCAATCCGAATGGGGATATGGTTTATTAATTGCACTGGCATCAATCTCACTTGCAAAAGTGATGAGTATAATCGCTGACTACTTTGTGGAATTATAAAAATAATAATCAAACATCGAATGCGCAGAACTATTTTTTTCTGCGCTTATCCCAGAACATGAAGATAGGAAACACAAATAAATAAGTTAGCGGCAAGTATATACTAAGTTGATTTACATCAGCATCGACTTTTTCATTTGCTACAGAGATCAAGAACACAAAAAAACTGACAAAAAATAAAATCACTAAAACAACTTTTATAGCTTTTTTCATACCGAAACCTTAAATTTAATTAAATATAATTCATTAAATAACACAAAAATAAAAACTGTCAAGGCCAGTCTTGTACCTTATCAAGTTTGCAAACATGTTGAAATTTATTTTGTTAAATACCTCTTATATTAAATAGCAAGAGCTAACTCAGCGAAGCTGAGTAGCCTTGCTTTTTCTGCTCTTCGATTGTAAAAGGGGAAAGTCAAACCCGACATCATTGACATAATCTACCTATCGATTATAAATATATTAGGCATAAGGAATATGCTTATCTTTATATAATTGAAAAGGAGCTTCCATGGATACCACCTATCACCCTCCCCTTGCAGAGAATCTACGTATTCATTGCGTCAGTGTGAGACTAAATAACTCAGAGCTGAATACTTTGGATCATGAGCGAAAACAATACGCCAAAGGCGAATGGCTTCGCATGTGTCTGCTTAAGAACCATGTACCTGTTGTCCCAGAGATCAACAGAGCGGCATGGAAAACGTTTGCCGACATAAACCACAAACTCAACGAGATCTTAAACCACCTGAATGCTAAGCAATCATGCAGCCCGCTGACCAAGACAGAGCTCTTTGCTGTGAAGCGTCAAATCACTGATCTTCGCTCACGACTCATTACGACCGATCTTTGGAGTATCCCCTCTCATGAAGGGCATGCAAAAGATCAAACGAGGTAAGAACTTCGCAGGAGTTGTTCTATACGCGCTAAAGCCAGGCGTTCACCATAAAACTGACCCGGTGGTCATAGGGGGGAACATGCTGGGCGCTTCAGCACCTGAACTGATTACTGAGTTCAACGCTTCTGCTTCACTTCGCACAGACATACTGAAACCGGTATGGCACAACTCGCTTCGCCTGCCACAGGGTGAATCCCTTAAAGCGAAGCAATGGGTTTCATTTGCTGACGACTACATGTCGCGTATGGGATTTAGCGATACGCACCTACGCTGCTATGTCATACATGACGACGAGGCCGGCCAGCATATTCATATTATTGCCACCAGAGTCGACCTGATAGGAGGGAAGCTCTACCTGGGCAGAAATGAAAATCTGATTAGTACACGAGTAATTCAGGAACTCGAGTCAGCACATGACCTGACCAGAACCAAAGGTCCCTCCCCTTTACATAGCCCTTCCCCCGCCAGGAAGCGTAAGAAGCTATCACGAGGTGAGCAACAGAAAGAGAGGCGCGAAGATCAGCCAAGCCCCAAGACGTTCCTGCAAAACACAATTGATACACTCCTCTGTACTCACAATGACATTCCGAGCTTCGTTGAAGCACTTGCTGAGAATGGGATAACGCCCCTTCCTAATATTGCCAGTTCTGGCCGCATGAATGGTTTCTCATTTGAGTATGCCGGAATAGCTTTCAAAGCTTCGCAACTCGGAAAGGCGTATTCGTGGGCAACACTGCAAGAGAAGCTTCTCTACGAACCTGAACGTGACAATCCCTTGCTCTTTGCTTTGAAAGCTTCGGCTATAGGAAGGACTGAGGCTATAGGAAGAACTGAGCCAAGTGAGTTAGTAACAGAAGCTACGAATGAGGATACTACACCGTCACTACCGGCTTCGTTAGAGTCAGAATTTATTGCTCCTCCTCCCCAGCAGGAATATAGAGTAGAGACAGCGGAAACCTGCGAAGCACATACGCCTGCCAGCAGTCTACAAACAGTAATGGAGGCAGCCAGGAACAAAGACTATCTCATGACAGCTGTTGTGAATTGGCTCTTGAGCATTCCCTACCTTCAAGCCTTTGCAAAATTGCTCAAAGAGACAGGTAAAACGTTTCTCCACAGAAAATCCTCATTTTCCGTTATCAATGCGGTCAGATCAGCTGAGCCTGACGTCAAAACTTCAAACGAAACACCTGAAGACTTTTCAAAAAGCTTATACACGCCTCAATAACCAAGCCTCTGAAGAACATCATCTTTCTTAGCTAACCACTTCAAAACACAAAACAATTGATCGTTTTTACAGATCAATTATTAGTTTATAATAGTTTATGCCTATCAAATAAGATCTATCGATCGGTACAAGTGATTTGCTTAAGTTTTGAGCTTGCTCAAAAATGCCCAGTAAAAGCAGTGAACAATCAGCTAGTTACAGACATGACTATCTTCCACTATTGGTTTTACAAGGAATTCAACATGAGCAGCATGAGTATGAGAAAACCCTCTTACTTCCGTTCAATCAGAGTCTGGTTCACAATCGGCGTGGCCGTTTTAATCGTCCTGAAGGCAAAACCCACTGACGCTATGGGAATGCTTATTCTCTGGTGTATCCCCGCCTTTTTCTTACTCGTGACAGCCGGTGTTAGCTATAAGCATAAGAAAGATAATGCTTCTACAGTCGATTACTTCAACGAAGGCAATGACGGCTTCTGGAGCCATGAATTCAACGACTCAAAGCTACTACTTAATGAGACGCAGCAAACTATCACTATCAAAAATGGCAAGAACGAAAAAACGTATCCGTTTAGTTCAGTGATTGGTTGGCGATACGATTTGGAATCTGGTGGCTATGACGGGGGATTTGGAACCGGCGCTATCAGACAGCAAAATCTCAACAACTCAGGTCTTTTCATTGAAGTTAAAGACGTCATGATTCCAGAATGGCAGATTAAGTTCTATCCGCAAAAAGGGAAGTTTCACCAGGACACTGGTTATAAAGATATGGAAATGCAAATTAAACGCTGGTTGAGAGTTCTTTCTCAGGTTATTAACAAGGACTAAATAATGAAAGCTAAAGTTGCAGGAGCTCTATTAACTCTTATCGTTTTATCAGGTTGTGCGTCAACAGCAGGGAATCAATCAATTAAAAATGAGACGCAGCAAAGTATTGCGTCAAAGATTGTTAAAGGTCGAACTACGGAGGAAGATATTCAGAAGCAGTTCGGTGAACCTACTCGTAAGACAACCGTTGATACAAATGAGGACATGTGGTTTTACTCAATCATGAACTCAAATATGTCAGCAATGTCTTATATTCCAATTGTAGGGCTACTCTCGAACGGAACCGACATGAAAAGTAAGGCATTAACAGTCACGTTCCAAGGAGACAAAGTCGCAAACTGGACGTTTGGTGAGAGTAACGATTCTATTCATAATGGCTTTTAGATAAACTAGCACAGTAATTTCCAGGAATGTCTTTATTTTAAGACATTCCAGTTTATTCACATATCTGCAGTAATCATTCTCCAACAGGATGTCATATATATTTTTCAATGACCGGCAACCCCTGAGCCAAATCGAAGTTTTGAATTTCAAATTCGTATAGCTTAAAGAAGTTATATGTATAGCTTCCCTTTTCACTGTTATTTACTACATTATATTTAGTGAAAGCTAAATCTCCTACTTCAACATTGATTCGCATAATATGCTTTTTATATACATCTAGATTTGGATGTATAAACTTATAGTATTTTTTATTGAAGATAAGTCGCCTATGAAAATCTAATTCTATAAATGCCATACTTGCTTTTTTAATCTTCATGTTGCATCTCTTACAAGCTATACTTAAATTTTTTGGAGTAAACATATACTGTTTAAAAACTGATTTAGGAAGAATATGTTCTATATCTATAACCAAGTTAAACTCTCCTCTAAAAGAGCGTTGACAATAACAGCACCTTACGCATTTATCTTTATAATATTTTTTTATTTTATTTTTCAAATCAATTAACTTAGGGTTTTTCCAAACGTCGCCGTCTTCAAGAATTGATAGCCGTATAGCTTCAACATCTTTACGGTCGAATATTAACTTACCCATTTTTTTTAACTTCCAATATTAAAGCAGGAACTTTATCAATGATTTCATGGTGATTCTTGTCATCAGTAAGCCCTTTAAGTTTTTTCAATTCTTTCTCTACTGCACTTTCTGATAAACTAAAATTTAAAGCTTTAGAAATCAATTCGTTTATTAAAAAACTAAAATAACGACTCTCAGGCGTAATGACTTGAAAAACTTCTTTTAAAATCTCCTCGATATTTTTCCCGCTGATATTTGTAATTCTGTTGATTTTTGATTCGCTAATTTTATATATGCTGACATTTTTATCGGAAGAATGTGCGCCTGAAACCACCATAGGAGAATGGGTGGCACAGATAAACTTAGGCTCATAATAATGGAAAACATCATTTAAATGACGAAAATAGTCTCGCTGCCATTTAGGATGAAGACTATTTTCAGGTTCATCTATGAGAATATAGGAGTCCTTACTAATATGCATAGATATCCATGTCAACATCGTTAGAAGCGTTAGCTCACCTGAGCTAGCTTCATTTAAACTGAATCTATACCCTGATTTAAATAAAGCTATTTTTATATCACCTACGATTTTAAGTTTGTTTAGATGATATTTTAATCGTAACAGCGATATTAGATTTTCACTTTCAAGATCAGCAGGTAAACTTTCAAGATTTATTATCCGAGTTAATCTAGAGGAATTATCATCACTAAAAGCCAACTGCCCAGAATTAGCAATACTCACGAACTTTGAAATAAAATTCTTAACTTTCACAATGTCATACTTATCAATTGAATTAGTGTATTCCATTGAGCTTATCTTTTTTGAAAGGTCTTCATCTGCATCTAACTTGAAAGAAATCTCAATTATTGTATCAAAACCAATATATGAAAGAATTTTACGAATAAATTCTAAGGGCATCTCATTTTTGTCATCTAATGAGCTAGACGTTATCGCTTCAATCAGCAAGTTACTTGTCTGGTTTATCTTATTTGAAGGTAATCTATGGTAGTTCTTTATTCTGAGAGCAGGGAATTTATTATGTATAGTGTTTGCTATCGTAATAATTTTAGCAAAAGGCTCAGAATAGACAATTTCGTGAGCAAAATTTGACAACACCCTACTTTTGCCTGCACCGTTTTCGCCTATTAATAAATGTATATTAGAATTTTTTCTAAGATCTGATAACAAGTAACCCCCTAAAATTATTTCAATCAAATGTAATGAATTTTAACTTACAAGTTTGTCACTTTTTTCACAATGAGCTCAACTTTTTAGTATTCCTATCATGAAAACCAATAATGAAAAACTCAGCTCCTGAAGCTCTTATTGCTGAATCAGCGCTAACCAATAACACATCCAATTGCTTTCTGATATTCGAAGATTTGATCTTACTGTATGAAGTTTTGCGAGTATGAGGCTGAATTACAATTACTCTTATCTTTACTTCAGATTTGATATTTGAAAGATGGTCAATAAAATCTATAGCATTTGCTTGCGAGCCATCTTTCCAGCAAAATTTCTTATTACTGTTGCTGACTCTAGCATTAAGAGCATCGATTAAGTTCTTTCTATTAGTATAACGAAGATTCTTAACAGCTTGACTAAGAACAATGTCATGAGCACCCACTGAAATATTTCTTTTTAGACTTTCTGAACCTGCAGCTTTTATATGTATTAGATCAATATAATAGAAATTATTTTGCTTAGACACATGAATAAAATCAGCTTTTTCTCCAGCACCATCATCGCAATATAGCCAACCATTAGGTTTTTCAGTAGTGGTGAAGTTAGACTTATTGGACCAAGATCCGCACCACCTATTTTTAACCCAACAAAACAATGATTTTTTGTTACCAATCTGGTCAAGCATTACTTTTTTAGCATTATCTTCGGGCTTTTCTATGCAAATCTTATAGTCTTCAAAATCTGCCCATATATGTTTATCATAAATAACATCTCTATAATCGGTTTTATAAACTTTCCCATTTACAATAGCATGGCCCGATTGATACCAACACTTTATTAGCTCTGGATATCTGAACACTTTCGAGAAATATTGTAGCTCTTTTTTCCTATTGTTAGTTGCGGAAATTTTAACTTCGAACTCTACATCATACTCTTTTAAAGAAATATCTGCACATAGAACTCCGACCGGTTGAAATTTGTGGAAAACCTTTAACTCTATATTTTTATCATTGAAAGCTTTAATGACTTCATATGTATAATCATGGTGAATGGATTGAAGCAAATCATATTTAACTTTACTTGTGTCATCTTTAAAGTAATCATAGTCGACAAAACTTAAATCATATAAATCTCTAACTTCAGTAAAATTTGATATAGCTGTTGCTAAAATACTTATTGGGTTTTCTAGATCTCCGTCATTTTTTTCAATTTTATCCAAAATTTCAACAACCCTGTTCTCAAAAGTTTGCCAATTTTTGCAAGGACCTCGCCATAAAGAGGATTTATATGGATTGATACCGGTAGTACGACCTTTGTCATCTAATTCTGTCCTTACAGCCGACATGGTAAATGACTGATCTTCAAGAGGATCTAATGTATCAGCGACGCTATCACCTCCTAAAACCTTTGAGTCAGCTTTTGAGCTATTCTTACCGTGGATACCTAACAGCCACAGCATTTTAACTTTATCTTCATTGATAAATAGATAATTAAGTGATTTAATGTCTATAACTTTTAAATAAGAAAGTTTATTTTTAAAACTACTGCGTATCTCATCTTTCATACCTTTTTCTGAGGTATAAATAGCAAGAGTATTTCCAAGGCATATTAAAACAAGAATATGATTTTCAATATCATTGAAATTCGAGCCAATCATCCAGCTCGGTTTCTTTTGAATTTCGTAATGAGTAAAGTGCACTAATGGCTCTCCCGGACGGACATCATCCTCACCACTCGAACTTAACACGTTGATTTCGTTGCTTGATATGTGACACTGAGTGATAACCTCAGTTATGCCATTAAGTATATCTTTTAACTGAGTTTTTTCGGTTTTAACAGCAAGCAATATTGACAAAAAAGGAGCAATCTCATTTTTTTCAAGTCTAGACATGGGAAAATTCTCATTTTTCTTAAATGATCTCATTTTCTAATATGACCGCCAGCCTTTTTTGCTAATTCTGTGATCAATCTCTCATTTAGGCATAAGAAATCTTAGTTAAACATTATGAATATTAAACAAAAAGATACCTTGTGAATTAACTAAGCTTTTTTTAGTCCTGGTTATAAACTTAACCAAGTTATAATCTAGTCCCCTTTCTCTTTTTCTTCCTGGAAGGGATAGATTTCATGAGAATACCTTTTTCGTACTTAACCCTTTCTGCCTGATAGATCCCCTCTGCCTCATGTTCATTATCAATCGCATAGTGAATGAGATATCTAAAGAAGTATGTTAGCTCATGCTCAAACCCTAAGGTATCAATGATACGCTTTGAGCTACATTTAAGTGCATTTGAAAGCATAGAGATTATAGTAAAGCGATCAATTGTGCTGTTCATCTGATCGGGAAGATAGTATTTGATATAATAGCCTACGCAGAAGAGCCACATGTAACGCACAATTCTACTGTGATCAAAGCCAGACTGTTTTAATTTTTCAACATATAGTTGTAAAAGAAGAAGCAATTTCTCTTCTTTTGTAAGAGTATTATAATTTTTCATAGTTGCATCCTTGCAATAATCGTCGTCCTGACGATTAAAAAGTAACATAAAACTTTAACTAGTCAATAGGCAAAAACTATCAAAAAGTTATTTCAATAATTATGGCCGAAATTTTAAATCACTTTCCTGAACACCACATGCTACACAAGCCCTGAACAAATCAATCATATATTCTCTCTGAACATTGATAGTTTTAACATGTTCCTCGATTTTAGATTCCAGCCGTTCAATTCTTTCTGCTGCTGCTTTAAGATTAGCTGGTCGCACCTTAAATTCATTTTTAGTCTTAAGCACGCCTTTCTTTTCTTCGTAAGCAGTTACTATATCTTTGTGCATATATAGTGATTGACGGGTAGGACGTCTACCTATTTTTTTTGCAACGCTATCGCACAATCTTTCCCAAGTCATTTTGTTTGGTGAGGACCAAGATTTTATTGACTCGATTATTTTTCTTTTATCATTCGTAGTAAGAATTCTTGCCATTATCGCCACCTATATTTTATTAGTTTTAAATATTAATTCCTTGTCCGCCCATTTATCAGCACCATAAACACCAGACTTGCTATCTTTATCGGATGTTTTTATTAAATTATCAAATTTTTCTTTAAGCTGTTTGTTTTTTTCGTCAAAGCCAGGATATTTTTCACAAGGCGAAATTGAGTAGTCATGTTCGCAATAGCCACAATCAGTAATTAAATATGCGCCATGCGTCTGGCTGAAATCAGGTTCCGGTTCGCTAACTTTATCGTTAAAACTGCTATCACAAGTCACGCTATCACCAGGCAATGTGCACATGTAATCCATAAGGTGTTCGCGTGAAATATGATTGTAATTGTTGTTCTGAGAAACATTTTTTCTTCCAGACCAGCGGGCTATATCAAAGTTAGTCATGCCACCAAGATGAGCAATAGTATTTAAAAAATGTCGTGCCTGGTGAGTGTTTACTGATAAAGGTTGTTTATCTGAATCGAAAAAACCATGCCTTGCAAAAATGTTCTTTTTGTTATCACTCGATATATCTCTATTAAATTCACTAGCATTGCATATCCTGACAATATTGGACGATGTTTTTCTAAATTCAGAAAGAGCGTACTTTTCCTGTAGGCAGAGAGCATTTTTATACTCAGGCATTAATCCTTTAGATAACCTATTTTTAAAAGGAATATCATTACCAATGAAATCACTACAATTAATACAGCTTGCAAGGTTTCTTGCGTTTTAAGATAACCCTATTAAGCGCGAAACAGCTTTCTTTGCAACTGGTGCCATAATTGTAGGTATCCACTTTATATTCGCTCCATATCCTTTTAGTGAAAATAAGCGAAGCCCAAACCTCTCGATATCCTTACTGTCTACAGCATGAAACTCACAGTTAAATGGTAAAGATAATATTTCAGTTATCCATGACGGAGCACACATAAGCAGAGCAAACACAGAAGTTGTAAATTTATCCTGATCATTCAGTAAACTATCATCTTTGGCAAAAATTGCTGCTAAAGCCTCAATTGATTTCAATCCAGAAAGTTTACCGCCTTCGCTTATTAGCTCTTCAAAACCTTGATACAATTCTGGTTTTGGTGCTTTGACTGGATTTGTCCATGTCATTTTAAGCTTACTACTAATACCATATTTGAATATAATGGTTGAAATTTTTTCTAATTTTTCAGATATATTGAAAGCTGTAGTAGGTTTGTAGTTGCGCTTTGCGATTTCGAATGCATGTTCAAATACTCTTCTATTAATTAACCTGACTTCCGCTACTCCACAAATATTTGTTAAAGAAACTTCAACTAATCTTAACGCTGCAATTAACGCCGAATAAGATTTAGAAGGGTTCAACATATGTTTATGAATTAATATTGCTTTAGCAAAATCACAAAATTTTAAGTCCAATTCTCTTCTTAACTTTGTATCTTTGCCTATACTTGCGGTTTTGAATGTACCGAATCCACGCCATTTAACATCTGCCCACTCAAAACTGAATGTGTAAAGAGCAAACATTTCCTTCCCTTCATTGATATATTCATTCAAATTCTTAATCTGCATACTTTCATTTTTTACGATTTGCAACGTTGTAAGCATTCTTTTATCTCCATTTAATTTGTCTTTTACAACCTTCACAGGGGTGTGAGGCGCTATTACTAGGATTCTCTTTCATTGAATCAGGCATAATTGATTTTACTAATACATTTCCGCTAAATGGTATTATACCCATAAAAACCCCTGCTATATCTTTGAGGTAATGGGTAACTGCTTTATCAATATCTTCAACTATTTTTGGATCATTTCTTATATATACCCCTGCACAGGCTCTTGAACTATGATCTAAAGCGTATGATATTACTTCAATGCTCAAACCTTGCCGAGCCAACTCTGTTCCAAAAGTATATCGAAACCTATTAGGATTAACTTTAAGAAGCTGGTTCGTTCTTGCAGATACAACGTTATGGTCTTTAACGAACTTACTTAGACCATAATATGCTTGTCCTTTAGTTAATGAGAAATCACTCAAATCACAGAACTCCGTACAATCACTGATTAATTTCCTGTTTAAAAATAATGGAATCGATTTGTAATTAATTTCATAATCACTAGTTAATGCTTTCTCTAGCAAGAATTGCATGTTTTCTTCTTTAAGACTTTTTAACTGATCCATTAACTCACTTTCGATTTCTATATCACGATATAAATCTGTTGAGTTAGATCGTTGCTTTAGGCGAGGGACGCTAATGTGTTTATTACTGTAACAGACTTCTAAGTCTGCTAATTTCAGTTTTAGCAATTGACTTATTCTGCGCCCAGTGCTTATCAGTAGTAGTATTAAAAGATAGATTTTCTTATCTAACGTCTTATTTTCAAATGCCAACTTAGACTTTTGCACTATTTCAAGTAATTCACTGTCAATAAATGGACCATTAACAGGATCCATGCTTGCTACCACTTGACCCGCTGGTTTACCTTTAGTTCTGATTTCACTAATAAATGTATATGCTGCAGGCTCTATTCCTGGTAAACAAAGTAGATACCACCTCTTCAAAAAACACTTTGTGTTCATGAAATAACTTTTATTTCCCTTTAAACTATTTGCATGTAAAGCCCAGACGAATTTCTTATCAATCATTTGTGTCGGATAATTGCTAAATGTGTGAATCAGACTTTGAAAAATATTGATTGAGTATGTCTTGCTATAGTTTGCTACGTAGTATAGAAGAGTATCAATCACACTTGCTTGTAAATTAATATCTACATAAACTAGCAATCTTGAAATATCAGTATTCAACTTTTTATTAATCAATTCTATGTCATTTTTTCTTATTTCAACTATCGAATTTTCAGACTGTAGATTTAGACTTTTTCTGTTTAAATTATCCATTTATTAGCCCCTCAACGTCTGCATTAATACTTGCCTGAACCTTTGCTAAAATCTGAAACATTCTTTTCCTAATGTTTTTAATATCATAGGTTGCTGCCATTTGAGAAGCAGGGGACCAGCCCATTGCATAACATCTAATCAGTTCAGTATTAATCAATTTTAGATCGGAGTCTGAATTCTCAAGCTTCACAGAAAACTCATTATTCCATGTATGCCTCAGTGCGTGGCCTGAGAAGTTTTCCAAAATCTTGTCACTTTCTCTTATCTTTTGAATGGTTTTTTCATATCCGTCGATTGACATAGGCTCACCGGATAAATCGCACCCTTTATGACTGATCAACAAAAAATCATGCTGTTTCTTCCCAATATATTCTCTTCTATCTGTAGTGATATAATTATGAATCTTGTTGATTATCCAGTCACTCACTTTTAAGTCACGTTCAAGAGTTTTTACTAAAGGTTGTTTTACTCTGCTGTCATATTTGTCATCATGCCTGCGAGTGATAGAAATTATGTTATCGGTAAATTTTATATCACCAATCCTGATATTCAGAAGCTCTCCTTTCCTTAAACCTAAGGAATAAAGAAGTATGAATATTAGTTCATTTCTTTTTCTTACCCTAAGGCTATAAATGTTCTTATTCGAATTCATGCTCACATAACTAAAAAGAGCTTTCTTTTGATAATCATCTAACGCTCTGACTTTTTTATTATAAAAATCTTCATCAATTTTTTTCTTTGGTTTATATCCCTGTAACATTCTAATAAAATTTTCAGCATTACTATCAGTGTAAGTTTTGTTACCAAGAATGTATTCGCACAACCTGGTCATATATTTGAATGCTACGACAACTCTATAAAACCTTGTACCTGAGGAAACCTTATCGCCTCCTCGAATGTTCACAATATTTCCGTCACATCTTTTAATTGACATGAATTCTATTATACTTTTTATTTGCTCCCTATTAAGAAAACGTCTGTTAACAATAGAATCAACAAGAGATACTCCTTGTTGATCAAGGTGTGAAAGCAACAATCTTAATATTTTCGCTACTGTTAAATTTGTTGTAGCTGATTTACCTACCCTCCTTATTTCATCCTCTAAATATAAATTTGGATAAAGTAATGGTCTCCCTTCCTTATCAGACAATAAGCATATTCTGGAACCATCATCTAATTTAAAAACATTCAATTTGTAATTACTCATTTAACCTCCCGGTTTTACATTTTAATTAACTCCGGGTATCTATATTTTAAAAAATTTGATTTTACAAATTTATTTTTTTGTTTTTTGGAAGGGAGGGCTTTATAGGGGATATTTGGTGTGTATTTTTACTAGTTGTAATTAACTCATAAGAATTACCTTTCTCCTGAGTTAATGGCAAAAATATCTCTACGACCCTTGATAACAAAGGCTATGTTCATTTCTTGTTAATTTAAGCGTAAATTTGAATAAACAAAAAGTGACATACTTTACATTTTTATTTTATAAAAACTTATGAGACTATAAAATCTAGAAATTTAACTCTTAACTCAAATTGTATCACACGTGTGATTTTCTAACAAAACCATAATGGTTTGCATTCTGACGAGTTTAAAATTGAGTGCATTTTCACTCTTTGACGGGAATGAGGATTATTAATCACCTTACCTCTTAGAAACTTAAATAAATATTTCTTCATAAGATTTGACTCATTGTGTTTTTTATTATAAAAGTATGAAGTGCATAAGGAGGACTTGTGATAAATATAAAAGAAAATATAGACGGCCTAAGTTTTTATATTGGGTTAAACCTCGATGAGGTTCTAAATGAAATTGACAGCAAAAGTCCTTTTGAATTTTTCGACACCTACTTGCTAGAACTCATGCCCCGCGAATTCTATGATTTTTCTTTTTATTTGCTCGATTTAATTTCAGACATTCAAGATAGACCAGAGATCACAGATTCAATTATTGACCTCTTAAAATACTTATTAAAGGATAAATTAACTGAAGATTTATATATAGACTTCTCCAGTTATAACGGTATGAAAGAACACTTTGAATTATTACTAGATAATCATCTTACGGAGAAAATTAGATTTGAGAAATTAAATTTAAACGGCAAGATTTCAGTTCGCGAATCAAAAAAACACTCCAGTAGTAGAATTTAACGCCCTCCCTACTGAGTTACTACCATTAACACATCTAAACCCATTAAAAATAAATACTCTCTTTCTTTTCGCAGTAATTTAATCTTTATAAGACTTAGATTACTGCTATATTTAGCAGTAATTCTTTATAAAATCTTTTAACTATTCTGATATTTCACCTTAAATAGATATAAGCTAAACATTTTTGTGTACTTTTTGTACTAAACTTATAGTTGCTTTGTCCCTCAAACTTTTCATTAAACTTTTATAAGTAGGGAAGCCCATGAACATCTTCATTAGCTCACTGATATCTGGTTTTGAAGAAAACCGAATGGCCGTTAAACGAGCCATATCTATTCTCAAACACAACCCAATCATGGCCGAGGATTTTGGTGCGAAACCAGACTCACCTCAAATCACATGTCTGAAAGGCGTGCGAGAATCAGACGTTGTAATCCTGATTTTAGGTTCTCGCTATGGCTATGAACAGCAGCAAGGTTTATCTGCCACTCATGAAGAAGTACTGGAAGCCCGAACTACCAAGCAATTAATTATTTTTATTCAGTCAGGTATTGAGCCTGAGCCAAAACAAGCGGATCTCATCAATGAAGTGAGTTCCTGGGAAAAAGGGCTTTTTTGGGAGGAATTTACTTCTGCCGAAGATCTCTTTGAGAAATCCCTGAGGGCTATTAATCAGCTACAGCTAGCTCATGCGCAATCACCGGTTGACCCGGAAGAGTTGAAAAAGCGAGCTATTACCAATTTACCTAAGGAAAACCAGAACTATTTTCATAGCTCAGCCAAAGTTCAAATATCCATAGCAGTAGGCCCTGATACGACAATTATCCGGCCAGCTCAAATGGGTTCCAAAGCACTGATAGACACCATGTCTCAGGAGGCACTGTTTGGAGCCAATTCGGGACACAGACCAATCTTTGACAGGCAGTCTGGAGTCAACGATAGCTTAGATAGCGACTCATTATGTATCAGCCAGAGTCAAAATCGGGACGTTCACAATCTAGTCAAGCTTTCACCTTCAGGGGACATACTTCTGATCCTGTCCATGCCAATGCAATCAGGTGGTTTGCCGGTAATACTCGAGGAAACCGTGCACGAAACCTTGTTAAAGGGCTTTGACTACGCCTCATGGCTTCTGGCAGAGATAGATAACACGCAACGGCTGACTCATGTTGTTCCCGCCGTGAGCATAGCAGGAGCTTCCTCCGCTGGCTGGCGCACTATTGTCGAACACCAGGCTAGTCTAAACTCAATGCAGTCTTTCGGTATGGGCCAAAGTAAAGAACCTGTGCTTCTACGCCCTGCCTCTATGGTCAGACAGTCGTTTGCCCTGTCGTCAGTCCGTAATTCTCATGTTGAGGACTTTGTAGTTCTTTTAAGACGTTTGTGGAAAGAGCAAAGGTATTGAGATTGCAGCCAACCCTATGTCTAAGGTCGGTAAAAATCCATGTCCATGTTTAAGGCGCTGTTTTAGGCCTAGCGTCAGAAAGTCAAAATCAGCATTTCCTGATACAAATCATTGATTTATTGAAACAAGCTCAAGTGATCTCGTGCCGACCAAAAATCCCTAAAAAAAGCAGCCTGTTAGGGCTAATGCCGGTCACTTAAGGTGACCGGCATTGTTTTTTAAGGGATATTTTGGCTTTTTGGGCCTGA